>JBCBLB010000356.1:0-10049 GCA_038520555.1 Myxococcota bacterium
AAGGACGAAGACATACAACCGGCGAACCCGAACTGATCGGGTCTTCGGGTCGCCATCCAGAATGAAGCCAGGCCGCCATGAGAGCTTCCAATCACGGCAGTGGTCCGCGAGCCGGAGCGGGTGGGATAGGCAGCATCGATGAAGGCTTTCAGTCTGTCGGCGATCTCATCGGTGTATTCGGAGACCCGGCCGAACGAACGCTGGCCGTTGGCCCAGTCGACGTGGGTGTACTCCGCGTTGCGATCGGTTGGGTGGATGGCGACCAGGATCATCGGGGGCAGATAAGGAGCCATCCGATCCATCACCCCGGCGACGTCCCAGGTCTTGCCCGCGACCCCGCCCCGCCAGAAGACCACGTCACCGTCGTGGAGGTAGACGACCGGCAGGGGCTCAGGGATCGCGCGAGGCAAGAAGACATGAACCTTCCGCGCGCCGAACGGCCCGCCAACGTCCAGACGGTCGTAGGTGTGAAAGACGCCCGAGGCGTGTCCCTCGTCATGTGCCCATCCACGCTGACCACGACGAACGAAAGGATGCGCAGACATCGACTCGACTCCCTGTGATTCAGCGCTCGCGGCAGGAACCACGACGCCCGTTCGGGTTCGGTATATCCTGTGTATATGTTGTTGGAGCCCGGACAGAAGATCGATCGCTACGTGGTCGAAGGTTTGCTGGGGGTCGGCGGGATGGCGGAGGTCTGGGCAGTCCGGCACCGGGTGCTGGGGACACAACATGCCCTGAAGGTCATGCTCAATCCTCGCAGCGCCCTCCGCCGTCGTTTGATCAAGGAAGGGCGCGCGCAGGCGATCCTCGATCATCCAAACCTGCTACCGGTGCGCGATGTGCTCGACATCGACGGCCAGCCGGCCTTGCTGCTGCCGCTGGTCGAAGGCCCCGCCCTCGACGCCCTGCTCAAGCGCTACCGCCCCACCCAGGCCGCGTCCCTGTCGCTGCTCCGTGCGATCGTCGAGGGCCTGCGCTTCGCCCATAGCCAGGGCTTCGTTCATCGCGACCTCAAGCCGGGGAACGTCCTGCTGGATCTGAAGCGGGGGCACATCATTCCACGGATCTCCGACTTCGGGCTGGTCAAAACAGAGACCGATTCTTCGAGCATGGATCGAACCCGAAGCGGCGTCGTCTTTGGAACGCCCGCCTACGCAGCGCCGGAACAGCTCCAGGACGCCTCGGCTGTCGACGCCCGCGCGGACCTGTTCAGCCTCGGGGTGATGCTGGTCCGAATGCTGACCGGTGTGCGCCCCTTCGATGGCACCTCCCCAGCTGCGATCCTTCGTTCGCAGCGTCACCCTCCCAACCTTGGCGATCTGCGTGGCGATCTGCGCGCGCTGGCCAGCGCGCTGTTGGCGATCCGCCCGGATGACCGCCCCCCGAACGGTGACGCGGTTCTCCATGCGATAGATGGCATCCAGTCTCCGAGACAACCCAGCGCGTATGCCGATCTTGTTGAGGCGGTCAGGCGACATCGGATCGATCGGTCGACGCCAGAGACCCTCGCCCCAGAGAGCGGCATCGTGGCGAAGACCTGGGACAGCGCGATCGCCTTCGCAGCGGCGAAGACCGCCCCACAGCACAACCTCCCCCCACCCCGGGACGCGTTCGTCGGGCGCGCTGCCGAGCTGGAAGAGTTGGAAGAGTTGGTCTCTCCCACGAACCTCAGCAGCCGGCTGTTCACCATCACCGGAACCGGGGGGACCGGCAAGACCCGGCTGGCGCTGGAGCACGGCCGCGCCAGCTTGTCTCGATGGACCGGCGGCGTCTGGATCTGCGACCTCACCGAAGCATGGAGCGTCCAGGACATCCTCTCCGCCGTCGCTGACGCGCTGAGCGTGCCGCTCGAACGCGATCCCAACAGTCAGCTCGCCGAAGCCATCCGCGGCCGGGGAGAGGCGCTGTTCATCTTCGACAACTTCGAGCAGATCGTTGATCACGCCGCAGAGACGGTGGGACGGTGGCTCGACATCGCCGATCGCGCCACGTTCCTGGTCACCAGCCGCCAGCCGCTGCGGCTACGCGGGGAGCATGTCTATATGCTCGAACCCTTCGGCCCAGGAGAAGCCAGCGCCCTGTTCGCCGACCGAGCGCATCAAGCCGACCGCCGCTTCCAGTTGACCGAGGACAACCGCCCACAGATCGAAGCACTGGTGAAGATGCTCGACGGCTTGCCCCTGGCCATCGAGCTTGCTGCTGCCCGCATCCGCGGACTCCCGCCAGCGCGGCTGATGAATCGGCTGCAGAAACGCTTCCAGTTGTTGCAGAGCCGCTCCCCTGACCTGACGCCGCGGCAACGCACCTTGCGGGCGACGTTGCAATGGAGTTGGGACCTGCTCCGCCCCTGGGAGCAGGACTGCCTGGCCCAGGCCGCATGCTTTGAGGGCGGATTCACCTTCGAAGCCGCCGAAGTCATCATCGACCTGAGCGCGTATCCACAGGCGCCCTGGGTCGAAGATGTCCTCGCTGAGCTGGCAGAGAAGAGCCTGCTTCAGACCCGCAGCGGACGGCTGAGCATGCTGGTGAGCATCCAGGACTTCGCCCGAGAAGCCGCTCCGGAGATGGAGGCCACACAGCGGCGGCACGGCGACTTCTTCGCTACGTTTGGATCTCGTCCGGCCCTGGAGGCCCTCGACCGCCATGGCGACGCAGAGAAGCTCGCCGCGCTCGGTCAGGAGATAGACAACCTCATCGCCGCCTGCAAGACCGCTGCGCGGGGTGGTCGCCCCCAGGTCGCTGTGGACTGTGCACGGGCGACCCTGAACATCTACGCCCTTCGTGGACCATTCGCTGCGGGCCTGGAATTGATCGCCGACCTGCGGACCAACGCGACGCTGGCCGATCCAAGGCTGGAGGCGGATGTATGCCACATGGAAACCCGGATTCATCAGCGGCTCGGCGAATATGCCGCAGGGCTCCGAAGAGCCCGTCGGTTCTATGAGCTGGTCAAGGGCATCGACGATCACCGACGAGAGGCGTTGGCGCTCAATAAATGCGGCATTCTGCTTCGATACCAGGGATACTTCGACGAGGCGCTCGAGGTTCTGGAGCAGGCGCTCTCCATCAGCCAACACCATCGCTACCCTGAGGTCCAAGCCACCACACTCAACGCGATGGCCAACATTTTCATCAAACAAAACCGTCAGGATGACGCGGAACGATGTCATCGGAGAGCGCTCCAGCTCTCCCGAGACGTCGGCGATCGGTATCAGGAAGCAGCGGTCCTTGGAAACCTCGGCGCGATCTACATCAACCTGCACCGATTCGACGAGGCGAAGGCGGCGTTTGATGCCGCGATGGCGCTCCACAAGAAGGGCGTCGACCTCATCGGCCAGGGCATCCTCTATGGAAACATGGGCATCCTGGAAGCCAAGCGGCGCAACTACGACGACGCCCGGCACAACTTCGAGCGCGCCCTCGCCATCCAGCGCGACCTCAAAAACCGTCGCTCGATGGGAATCCTCCTCGGGAACCTGGGGGCGCTGCACTTTGATCGGTTCGAGCTGGCCCAGGCCCGAGACCGCCTGAACGAAGCCCTCCAGATCCAAAGACAGATCGGGAACCGGTCCTCTCAGGGGATCCTGCTCGGAAACCTGGGGCTCGTCGAGCAGGAGAGCGGGGATTTGCTGGGCGCGCTCGACCTGTTCCAGCGCGCCATCCCGATCCTTCATCAAAACCGACTGCGGCGCTTCGAAGCCATCACCCTCACCCACCTCGGTGAGGTGCTCTTGGACATGAAGCGGTCCCGAGAAGCCAGAGAAGCACTCACCAGGGCCGCCCTCGCCGCGCGGACCCTCCATGACGAGACGCCCGCGGTCATCCAGGCCCTGCAGGGCGCCCTCGCCGCCGAGCAGGGCGATCCGGCGCGTGGACGGCAGCTCGTCGACGCTGCGCTCCAAGCACTGCGCCCCTTCAACCACACCCGACACACCCTCAAGGCGCTCTGCCGGAAGGTCGCCATCCTTCAGGCCGACGATGATCTGGTCGGCGCCGCACAGGCCCTGCAGGAAGTGGTCATGATGGCCAACCGACACAATGTACCCGAAGACACCGCGGTCATGACCCGCATCGGGGACCTGAAGCGACAACGGTGAAGCCAACAAGGCATCATCCCCCGACAAAGGCCTGTCGAGGGATGAAACGCAGCAGAAGAAGTGATCGTTCCGATCCAGGGCTCCGCTCCGGTCCGCGACGCATCGACCCTCATGGAGTGGCGAATCAACACGTTTGATGCGGTTTCCCGCAATGCTTGCGAACGTTCCGCTGTGTTGGCTTCGGTAAGCGTTCACAGCAGCCCTGTCCTGGACTTCTCAGTTTAAGGGAAGTGAACCGTCAATCAGCGGAAAGGAACGCTGACTTCCAGGCAAGTTCACCCCCCCGACTCCTGCTAGCGTCGGGGGAATGGTGTAGCAGATTCTATGCCAATCCTGTTTTCAGGTTGAACCCTGATTTTTATGCTCAGGGGATGGGAAATTGATTTCTCATCCGCAGGAGAAACGCGCCACCATGCCTGTGACAGGGGGGTGAGACCCTTGCTTGGGGGTCAGCTGTGGGCATGGGCATCTGGAATCCTGGTCTGGAACCGAAGATCACATGTCGACCTGCGTTAGAGCCCGGGTATGTGGATCAAACTTCTTCTGGTCGCGTGGGTGGCAATGATGTCTGAGGCTTCAGCGGAAGAGCTGCTCCAACGTGGTCTGGAGTGGGTGGCGGTCAATGACACGGTGATGGGGGGCGTCTCGAAGAGCAAGGTGGTCACCACCCGGGAGGGTCTGCGGTTTTCTGGTGAGCTGTCGTTGGAGAACAACGGGGGGTTCACCTCGTTCCGGAGCCAGCCTGCCCCCCTGAACCTCAACGAGATCACCGGCTTCCGCGTGCGGGTTCGGGGCGACGGGCGGACCTATGACTTCACCGCGCGGCGCCGCGATGTCCCTTTGAACGCCGGCAGCTACCGACACCCCGTTGAGACGGTGGAGGGTGAAGAGATCGAGGTCGAGATCCCGCTGTCCGCGTTCCAGGCGACGATGCGGGGGCGGCCGGTCCTCGGCGCCCCGTCGCTGGACACGGCGCCCGGCCAGATTGAGTCGGTGGGGTTTCTGCTCGCGGACAAGTCCCCCGGCGCGTTCCGGCTTGAGGTCCTCTCGATCGAGGGGATCATCGGCGAAGGGGCGGAGAGCGGGGACGCGCTTGCGGCGCTCGACGCGGTGTCGATGGTGTTCGTCCGGGTGATTGAGCGGGGCGCGCCGGTCTACAACATGGGTGACCATGGCCGCTGCGCGGAGATGTACCGCACTGCGATTGAGAGCGTCCTGATTTTGTCATCGGACAGCCTGCCCGGCCCACAACAGCAGCTGCTCCAGCAGGCGCTGATGTTGTCGTCTCAGCAGGAAGAGACCGAGGCGGCCTGGAGCCTGCGGCGGGGGATGGACGCGGTGTTAGAAATGCGCCTGAGGTGAGCCGCGGTTAAGACGGCTGCCCACCGTATCTGCTCATCGAGAGAACACAATGGCCCTTCAAGCCGGAATTGTCGGCCTGCCCAACGTGGGCAAGAGCACCCTGTTCAACGCCCTGACCGCTGCGGGCGCAGAGAGTGCGAACTATCCCTTCTGCACCATCGAGCCGAACACCGGCGTCGTGCCGGTCCCGGACAAGCGGCTGGCGCAGCTGAACTCGGTCATCGCCACCAAGCAGATCATCCCCGCCGCGGTTGAGATCGTGGACATCGCCGGCCTGGTCCGCGGGGCGAGCAAGGGCGAGGGGCTCGGGAACCAGTTCCTTGGCCACATCCGGGCCGTCGACGCCGTCCTCCACGTCGTCCGCTGCTTTGAGGATGACGACGTCCACCACGTCGATGGCTCGATCGATCCCATCCGGGACATCGAGACGATCAACCTGGAGCTGATCTTCGCCGACCTGGAGAGCGTCGAACGTCGCGTCGAGCGATACACCAAGGCCGCCCGCAGCAACGACAAAGCGCCCCGGTTCCACCTTGACGTCGCCAAGAAGATGAAGGCGCTGCTCGAAGAGGGGCAGCCCATCCGCCAGGGGGAGTGGACGGAAGAAGAAGCAGCGAGCGTCAAAGACGCGCAGCTCATCACGTCCAAGCCGGTCTTATACGTCTGCAACGTCAACGAGGACGGCCTGCCCGACGGCAACGCGCTGGTCGAGAAGGTCCGCGCCCATGCCGCGGCCGAGGGGTCGGGCAGCGTGATCATCTGCGCCCAGGTCGAGGCGGAGATCGCCGAGCTGGAGCCGGACGAGCGGGACGCGTTTCTGGAAGATCTGGGCCTGACCGAGCCCGGCCTGCACCGGCTCGCCCAGGAGACCTACCATCTGCTCGGGCTTCGGACCTACTTTACCGCGGGCCCCAAAGAGATCCGCGCCTGGACGATCAAGCAGGGGTGGAAGGCGCCGCGGGCCGCCCGGGTGATCCACAGCGATCTGGAGCGGGGCTTCATCCGCGCTGAGGTCTACCAGATCCCCGAGCTTCTCGAAGCGGGCAGTGAGTCCGGGCTCAAGTCCGCCGGCAGGCTTCGCGTGGAAGGCAAGGAGTACATCGTCAAAGACGGCGACGTCATCTACTTCCGCGTCAACGTCTGACGCCCGGCTCCCCCTCCCCCGAGCGTGACATGCGGTCGCGATGAGATTGAGGCAATTACCGCCCCGGGATCTTCCGGTGAACCCCATACACTGATCCCGCACGGACAGGGAGTGGGCAACCATGACGGGGATGACCTGGGCGATCGCGGCGTTGGTCGGTTGGCTGTCGGCGACGACGATCGCAGGCTGGGTGTTCAACGGCATCAAGGCGCTGCTCGACGCCATCTACCCGGACTCAATGCCCGCGATCGCGTCATCGTGGTTGAGAGGGCTGCTCAAGGTTGAGTGGGCGAAGGATGTGGCGGTGCACCGTGGCCCCCGCAACTTCAACGCGTTCATCCCCAGCGGGGACGCGATCGTCCTCGACAAGCACACCTATCACAAGTCGGACCCGTTCTTCTGGGCGATCGCGGCGCATGAGTTCGGGCACGTCTGGCTGTATCGGCGGCTTCGGTTGGGGTGGCTGTTTGGCAACGGCCGGATGTTCCAGGCCCAGAGCGCCTCACTGGCCCGGGTGATCTTCGCGGTCGGCGTCCTGTTCGGCGCCGCTCACCTGCTGGAGGCCACCGAGGGGGTGCTGTGGGTGGCCCTGGCCGGCGGCGCGATCGTCTTGATGGACGAGCTGCTGGCCAGCGCAGTCGCGATGGTCACGCTACGCCGATCCGGCCTTTCGCTGTGGCAGATGGTGGGGGCAACGGTGGGGCTGCTGTTCGCGTTCCTCACCTACGTCAGCGGCGTGGTCGCCGATGGGTTGATCCTGGCTTACGGCGAGCTCATCTGGGCCCAGTTGGATGGGCTCCAGATCTGGTCGCCGGCCGAGGGCGCCCCTGGCCTGCTCCGACGGATTGTCCTGGCGCTGAGCACCCTCTTTTTGGTGCTCCGGATCCCGGTCAGCCTGTTCGCGATGGTCGACGGCGACCTGGGGTTGCTGGTCAAAGAGGCAACCATCGGCCAGATCGCGACCGCGGTGTTTTTGGTGTTCAGCTTCGGCTACGCGGACACATCGACCGGTCAGCTGTTGTTCTGTGTCGGCGTGCTGGGCGGGCAGCAGATCTTCCTGTTGCCGTTCAACACGATCCTGGGGCTGGTGTTTGTCTTCACCATCGGGATGACCGATCTGGGGAAGCGGATGATCAAAGACGCCGAGGCGCTTCAGCAGACCCTCGGCGCGGCGAACATCCTGGCGTATCAGAAGGTGATGGTGGCCCGGGTGTTGGTGACCGCGGCCCACCTGTCAGCCGTTCCGTATGTGGTGTGGTACTGGCTGTCGGACTGACGGCGCTCAGAGCCGAACGGGGGCCTGATCCATCCGGATGACCCGCTTGACCTCTGCCCGCGTGATCTCGGAGACGGTCTCATCGACCCAGGCCCTGTACGCCTCTGCGTCGGCGAAGGGGGCGTTGGGGACGTAGTAGGTGGTGTTCGCGTCGACCTTACAGCGGGCGGCGAGGTCGAGGGCCCAGACCGTGTCGACCGATGCCTGAACTTTATCGAGGACCTGATCGGCCCAGGTGCGGCCGTCGTCGACGACCTTGGCGGAGTGGATGCGCTGCATGGGCTTCTTGCCGCCTTTGCAGTCGGCGTTCTCGGAGACGATCACGCCCCAGAGGAAGGTGTCGTCGTCCTGAGCGGCGTCGGCGTAGCGGATCGCAGCGAGCTTGTCGCTCTCTTCCTCCGCGAGGAGGGTCGAGAGGGTAATGCGGGCCTGCTCCACCCCCTTGGGGCTGAGGTCCGGGGCGAGGGTGACGATGGTGCGGACGGCCTTCTTGGCGGTGGCCTGGTTCATCCCGCCGGCCGAGCCGACCTGTGCCGCGTCTGCGAACGCGTTGACGATGTTGACGTCCGCTTCGGGGTCGTCGATATCGCGCGCCAGCTTCGCGAGCTTCGGCACCGCGGCGGCCTCCGCGGAGCGGGCGTAGGCCTCAAGGACGCCGAAGAACTGGCCGCGGTCGCCCCCCATCCCCTCGTCGAGCTTAGACCACAGCAGGCCCTGGATGGACTCGGCGTGGCAGGCGCCGAGGGCGCGATACCACCGCTGGCTCCAGAACGTGTCGCCCATGGTCTCCGCCCGCTCGATGAAGTACCGCTGCACCTCCGCCGACTCCTGGCAGGCTTCACCCATCGCACGGATCGCCTCTGCGCGCTCGTCCGAGCGCAGCCCCTCGATCCAGGTCGAAGCCGCCGCATGGGCGCCGACCTGCACCGCAGCGACCGCAGCTGCGTTGCCTTCGTCGCCGCTGATGGACCTGGTCATGGTCGTGTTGGCGATGCGACGCGCGGTGTTGGGGTCACACTCGGCGAGTTTGAGATACAAACCAGCCACGTTGGCTGGGGTGGCCTTGGTCACCGCGCGGCGGATCTGATTGCAGTCCTGCGCGAATGCGTTCTGGACAGAGAGCAGCACTGAGAGCATCAACATCCGGAGATCTCCTCGGTTCAGATAGATTCGATTTCGATGAACCCATCATCACACGGAATCATCCGGACCGGAATTTGCCACGGTCAGGGAACCGTGCAAGGTAGTCAGTGATGCATAAAATCACCCCTCTGATCCTGTTGTTCGCCTGCTCCCAATCGGGAACCCGAATCTCTGAGACCGACGTCCAGGACGGCGGCATCACCGGGAACCAAGATGAATCCGGTGCGGTCGATGACCCCTCTGAAGACGACGCCGAAGACGACGCCGAAGACGATGCCGAAGACGACTTCCGCCGCTTCGATGGTGCCACTTTAGAAGTCATCAGTCCCCGCTCCGGGGACTTCCTCGCCCTCGATGAGCCCGCGCTGTTCGAAGCGGTCGTCTTCGACGCGGACGGCCAGCGGCTCAATTTTGAGGACATCACCTGGAGCAGTGACGTCGACGGCGCCTGGGCGCCGGTCGGGGATCTCTTCGAAGATGGGTCTCTCGACGTGGGAAGCCACGCACTCACCGCGATCGCAGCGCTTCCCAACGGCGACCGCCTGGCATACACCATCGGCGGCGTCCTGGTTCAGCATGAAGATGCGGGCACCTATGTCGGTGACGTTCGGGTGAACCTTACCCTGGACTTCAACGGCCAGGAATTTATCACCGGCTGCGTCGGCTCGACCACGGTGATTGTCGATGCCTTCGGTGAGACGGGCATCGGCGACAGCGCCTGTGTCCTCAACCTCAACGGCTTTGAGATCGAGACCAACTACGTCTTTGACCTCGCCCTGCGCGAAGAGCAGGTCGGCGGCGAAGCGATGGTCGATCTGGATTTCTTTGAGTTGCCTTATGCGTTCGACGGCCGGGTCAGCGAAGGGGTGCTGACCGGGGCCTGGAGCGACAGCGGCTTCGTCGACATCGAAGGCGCGCTGGACGCCACGCGGATCAGCCGCGACATCCCCGACCTGTGATCCGGCCCCACGTCGCGCTTGCAACGCCCCTGTTTGCCCTCCTCCTCGCGCAGCGCGAGGAGGAG
>JBCBLB010000212.1:0-13728 GCA_038520555.1 Myxococcota bacterium
CTTCGAGGCTGTCGGCAGGCTCCAGGGCGAGGGGGAGGACTTCGTCGATGGTCTCGACGAAGTGGTAATCCAGCTCGTTGCGCAGCGTCTTGGGGATGTCGACGAGGTCATTTTCGTTATGGTGTGGCAGAATGACGGTCTTGACCCCGGCGCGCCGCGCGGCGAGGATTTTCTCTTTGATGCCGCCGACGGGGAGGACCTTTCCACGAAGGGTCAGCTCACCGGTCAGCGCGACGTCTGCCCGAACCCGCCGTCCGGTGAGCAGGCTGGTGAGTGCGGTCGCCATCGTGATTCCCGCCGAGGGCCCGTCCTTGGGGATCGCGCCGGCGGGCACGTGCAGGTGCAGCCCGGTGTTCTTGAACACTGCCGGATCGATGCCCAGCCGCTTCGCGCGCGAGCGGATGAGGCTTAAGGCGGCCTGGGCGGACTCTTTCATCACATCGCCGAGGTGGCCGGTGAGCTTCAGATCGTTCCCATCGGGGAACGATGTGGCTTCGATGAACAGGATGTCGCCGCCGCTCGGCGTCCAGGCCAGGCCCACCGCGACGCCCGGGATGTCCATCCGCTCGACCAGTTCGATAAAGTGGCGAGGGGGGCCGAGCAGCTGACGGACCTTGTCCGGACCATCGACCCGTACCCCGCGCTTTCGGCCTTCGACGATCTGGCGGGCGATTTTGCGGTGGATGTTGGCCAGCTGGCGCTCCAGGCTGCGGACGCCGGCTTCGCGGGTGTAGGCTTCGATGATGTGCTGGATGGCCTGGGTGTTCCAGCTCAGCTTCGCCGCCTCGAGCCCGTGAGAGGACTTGAGCCGGGGGATGAGGTGGCGCTTGACGATCTGGATCTTCTCTTCCAGCGTATAGCCGGCGATCTCGATGATTTCGAGGCGATCGTGAAGTGCATGGGGGATGGTGTCGCCGACGTTGGCGGTGCAGACGAACAGCACCTGGCTCAAGTCGAACGGTACGTCGAGGTAGTGGTCGACGAAGGCGTTGTTCTGCTCGGGATCGAGCACCTCGAGCAGGGCCGCCGCCGGGTCGCCGCGGAAGTCTTTGCCGAGCTTATCGATCTCATCGAGGACGATGACCGGATTTCGTGTCCCCGCCCGCTTCAGCGCATGGGCGATGCGTCCGGGCAGCGCGCCCACGTAGGTCCGCCGGTGCCCGCGGATCTCGGCTTCGTCTTTGACCCCCCCCAGAGAGACCCGCTGATAGCTTCGTCCCAGCGCGTCGGCGATCGAGCGCCCCAGAGAGGTCTTGCCGACCCCAGGGGGACCGAGGAAGCAGAGCACCGGACCCTGGCCATCGGGCTTGAGCTGTCGGACGGCGAGGTATTCCAGGATGCGGTCTTTGACCTTCTCCAGGCCGAAGTGCTCTTTGTTGAGGACGACGGCGGCTTCCTTGAGGGAGTCGTTGTCCTCGGAGATGGCCTGCCAGGGCATGCTGGCGAGCCACTCCAGCCAGCTCCGGGCGACGTTGTACTCAGCGGCGTCGGGGTGCATCCGGCGCAGCCGCTCCAGCTCCCGCAGCGCCTCCTTCATCGGCTCTTCGGGGACACCGGCTTCACGGAGCTTTGTCTCAAGGGCGGCGGATTCGTCGTAGTCTTCGCTGGGGGCTTCGCCCAGCTCCTGTCGGAGCGCCCGGATCTTTTCGCGGATGTAGTATTCCCGCTGTTGTTTGTCCATCGTCGCCTGGACGCGCTTGTTCAGCTCGGTCTCCAGGGTGCGGAACTCTTCTTCCCGGGCCAACAGGAGCAGCACCACCTCCAGCCGGTCGTCGAGGATGTTCTCGGCGAGGAGCGCGAGCCGCTCTTCCCGGGGCAGGGTGAGGTTGGCCGCGATCTGATCGCAGAGGCGGTCGGTGGACAGGTCGAGCTGGGTGATCCGCTTGAGCGCCTGCGGCAGCGAGGCGTCTTTCTCGATGAGCTGGACGAGGTGCTCGCGGAGCTGCTTGCCACGGCGATCGACGACTTCGGGGTCGCGTGTTGTGGAGGGGAGCAGGCGGACGGCGGCGAGGAAGCCCGCGTCGGGATCGGCGCGGACCGCGCCGCCCCGGGCGCGCTGGAGCCCCTCAAGCAGGACGCGGATGGTGCCGTCGCCCAGGCGGACCGCCTTGAGAACGCGCGCCGTGACGCCGACGTCGACGAAGTCCTGCGGCAGGGGTTGCTCCAGCTCTGGGACACGGAGCGGCAAGCCGAGCAGCGGACGCTTTGTGGACAGGTGCATCTCCACCGCTGCGACCTCAGCCGGTCGGACGATGTGATGACGAACGATCATGCCAGGCAGGAGAACGATCTCATGGACAGGCAGGGTGGGCAACAGTGTGGGCATCTTCAGCGGGTGTGGGGCGGGTGTGTTCTGGCCTGCGCCTGAAACCGGGTTTTGGTCGGTCCCGGCGCTCGGACAACCCCACTAACCTCATGCAGGCGCGCCCGGCTCATCTCTGCGTGTTCTTCCCTATGGGTCTCCGGAGCCGGGGCTGTCTTCGGGGGCCGAATACGGTACCCTGAGAAGAGGAGGCTGAATGGACCAGCCGCGCCGGTTCGGGAAGAAGTATGAACTGCTCGATCGTCTGGCGACGGGGGGTATGGCCGAGGTCTTCCTCGCGCGGTCCGTCGGCATCGAGGGCTTTCAGAAGCGTCTGGTGATCAAACGGATCCTCCCCGCCCTCTCTCAAGAAGAGCACTTCGTCCGGATGTTCGTCCAGGAGGCGAAGATCACCGCGCAGCTCTCCCACCCGAACATCGTCCAGATTTTCGAACTCGGGCGGGTGAAGCGCGACCACTACATCGCCATGGAGTACATCCACGGTCGCGATCTCGCGCGCATCAACCGCCAGCTGCGCCGGGACGGGGCGACGATGCCAGTCCCGCTCGTCGTGTTCATCATCGCCAACCTGCTCCGCGGGCTGGCATACGCTCATGCCCTCACCGGGCCCGAAGGCCGGCCCCTCCAGCTCGTCCACCGTGACGTCTCCCCCCACAACGTTCTGGTCAGCTTTCAAGGCGAGATCAAGCTGCTCGACTTCGGCATCGCGCGCCTCGCTGATGAACAGGAAGCGCGCCGGACCGGGCGGGTGGGGGGGGGGAAGTATGCCTATATGTCCCCTGAACAGGCCGCAGGCGGTGCCCTCGACACACGAAGCGACATCTTCAGCGCTGGCATCGTCTTGTTTGAGCTGCTCTCCGGGCAGCGGCTGTTCAAGGATCCGAATCCGCAGGAGAAGCTGCGGAAGGTCATCGAAGCCGATTTCCCTGACCCGCGCGAGACCCTGTCGCACCTGCCTGCGGCGTTGTTGGACATCCTCGTCAAAATGCTCCAGCGTGACCCCGCCGATCGCTACGCAGATGCCGAGCGGGTCGAGGAAGACCTCTGGGCGTTTTTGTTTCATCAGGGCGGACGGGCGGACGCGGCGGAGATGAGCGCCTTCATGAAGGCGCTGTTTCCCGACATCGACACCGGATCTCGTGCCCATGTGGACATCGCCGGGCTCGCAGATGATATTGGAAGGATGAACCTGGATTTCAGTGATCCGGGGATCAGCGGCTCGACCCCGGCCCATGTGTCGCAGACCGAGCCCAGCCGCTCGGTGAGCACAGGCCAGACGCCGCCGCCGCTCAAGCCCGGGGAGCGCCGAACCGTCTGTGTCCTGGTCGCGGAGCTGTGTGGTCTCACCGACCTCTCCGTACGGGACGATCCCACTGCCGTGGTGAGGATGCACTATCAGCTGCTCCGCCGCATTCGCCGGGTGGTCGACCGCTACGATGGGTTTTTGGAGTCTTTCCGGGATGATACGTTTGTTGTCTTTTTTGGGATGGAGCGTACCCGTGAGAGCGATCTGGAGCAGGCCCTGGCCTGCGCCGGCTCGCTGAAACGGACCGTCGACCGCAACGCCGGCCGGGGTGCGGCGGTCGGGATCGCGGTTGGCGCCCACAGCGGCGAGATCATCGTGGGCTCCAGGAGCGGACGGACCTGGCGGTACCTCGCCCGGGGCGACACCATGAAGCTTGCGCGTCGGCTGTGTATCGAAGCGGATATCGGCCAGATCCTGGTCAGCCCCAGCCTCGCAGAGCGGCTCAAGTCGGTCTTCTCCTTTAAAGGGGCCAGCACGTTCCAGCTTAAGGGACAGTCCGAACCGATCCGAGCGATGGAGATGATCCAGCGACGTCGGGACAACGGCGGTCCACCTGGGCGGTGGATGCGCCGCGGCCCGGAGCTGGAGATCCTCGCCGATGCGCTCCGGACGCTGTCAGAGGGGGGCGGCGGACTCATCGGGCTGACCGGCGAAGGGGGGGTGGGCAAGAGTCGGCTGCTGCGAGAGGTCGCGCGGCTCGCGAAAAGTCGCGGCGTGCCCTTCTTCAGCGCGCGGGCGCTCTCCTATGGAAGCTCCGCCCCGCTCGCACCTGTGCGTGATCTGGTGGCCGCAGTCATCGGCGTTGAGGTCGATGATGAGCCACAGCGGATCCAAGCGCGCCTCGACCGGCTGTCTCAGCTTCGGCTCATCCAGAGCGATCGGCGCCTGTTGGGGGCGCTGTTTGGTCTCAACAAGGCGCGGCCCGAAGAACACGAGATGTTGCGTGCGGCCGCGGTGTTGATGCGGCGCCTCGCCGAAGATCAGCCCATCATCCTGGCGTTGGACGATGTGCACAACCTCACGCCGCTCGCCCTGGAGCTTATCCGCTACGCCATTCAGGCGACCGTGGGGATGCCTGCGCTGTATCTGGTCACCGCGCCAGAGACCCTGCCTGAGGCCCTCGGGGCGCCGCGATGGTCGATCCGGCTGGCCCCGCTGGATGACCAGCAACAACGCCGATTGATTGGAGAGATGCTCGGGGTGGGCGCGGTCGGGGACGCGCTGGTGTCCCGGATCGCCCGAACCACTGGTGGAAACGCCCTGTATGTGTCTTTGGTCGTCAAGGATCTCCGCCGCTCCGGGCGGCTGGCGATTCACAACGGCCGGGCGGAGCTGGTCGGGGACGAGCCGCTGGAGCTTCCTCCGGGCATGGACGCGCTCATCGCGGCGCGCATCGACGAGTTGGACGACGAGAGCCGTCGGTTCCTGCACCTGGCTGCGGTGGTGGGGATGTCGTTTTCGGTTGCGCTGGCTCGGGAAGCCAGCCACAGCCCAGAGCCAGATGTGGTCGTCGAGCGACTGGAGAACCTGGGCCTGCTGGAGACGCAGGCAGAGGGGCGGTGCAGCTTCAGCAGCCCGCTGGTCTGGGAGGTGGTCCGCCGATCCATCGTGGGCAACCGCCTCCGTCAGCTGCATGCCCTGGTCGCGGATGGGATCAAGCGGTTGTATGGGGACAACCTGGAGCCGCACTGGGCTGAACTGGCCCAACACTACGCTGCGGCCGGTGAGCGGGTCCAGGCAGCGGAGTACGCCCTCCTCGCGGGGGGGCGGCTGAAGCGCCAGAACCTCCTCCGTGAAGCGTTGGCGATGTGGCAGGACGGGCTCGATTGGTTGGAAGCCGCTCAGCGCAGCGGCGCCGATCCCCGAGACTGCCAGCCCCTGGTCAGCCGTTTGTGGCTCCACGCCGGCGCGGTCTCGATGTTGTTGGGCGATCACACCGCTGCAGAGCGGTGGCTTCTGTTCTCTCAGGAGGTGGGCAGCGAGTCCGCCGATGCAGAAGTGGAGGCCCGCGCTTCGCTGCAGCTGGGTCGGATGTATCGCTCGCTGGGACGCAGCCTGCTGGCCCGCGCGAACCTGGCGTCGGCATTACAGGTCGCGCAGCAGGGACTCGGCCCCAGCGGAGGCGGCGAGCCCTGGCGGAGAAAGGTCGCGGTCATCGCTCTGGAAGCCCAGGGCATGATCGCGCAGGAGCGCGGGCACACCGAAGAAGGCGCCGCGCTGTTTGAGCAGGCCCTGGTCATCGCAGGCGACGACGATCGGCTGGCGGCTGGGGCGATGCTCGGGCTCGCCGGCCAGCGGATCCAATGTGGTGAGATCACCCGGGGGCTGGAGATGCTGCATCAGGCCCGGCGCCTCGCGGAGACGCGAAACGATCGCCTCCTGCTTGGTCGTGTGGTCAACAATATCGGCATCGCCCACTTCTTCAACCGAGACTATGGCGCCGCGCTCGAGAACTTCCGCAGCGCCGTCGAGATCCGTCAGGGCGTCGGATACCGATCCGGTGTGGTGGTCAACTACCATAACATCGGGGATACGTTCCTTCGGATGGGGGAGATGGGGCGGGCCTGGGCGGCGTTCCAGCGGAGCCGGGACCTCGCCAGAGAGATGGGCTGGGCCTATGGCGTTCAGATGAACCTGCCATTTATCGCCTTTATCGAGGGCTTGCCCCGGAGTGCAGACGGGCTGGACCCCCAGGAGGCGATCTCCCGAATGGATGCGGCCGTCGAGACGGTCCGTCAATTGCCCGACCTGGCGCTGGGGGTGGCTGCGATCTGGCTCAAGGCGCGGCTGCTCATCGCACGAGGGGCGAACAGCGATGCCCGGCAGGCGCTCGATGATGCACTTCGGACTGCCAGAACGCTGGGCGATCGGCACCTGATCCGAGACATCGAAGAGACGATGGACCAGATTCCATAGCTCAGATTTCATCGTCCAGGATCGTCTTGTGGAGTCGGGCTTGACGAAGGGATCGTGGGGTTGCGGTCTCGATCTGGTATAAGGTGAAGTCTTTCGAGGAGGACGCATGAGTCGAATGCTCGCTGGGCTGTTGTTGCTGCTGATCCCGGGACTGGCGTGGGCCCAGGACGCCGAACAGAGCGCCGGAGTGCTCGATCAGCTCGATCAGCTGTTTGGACAGGTCTTCGTCGGCCCGCTGGCGAAGGTGCTGTTCTTTGATCTCCTGTTTTTCTGGGATGGGGTCGAGCTGCCGTTGGTGGTCTTCTGGCTGGTGCTCGGTTCGGTGTTTTTTACGCTTCGAATGGGGTTCATCAACATCCGCGGGTTCAGCCACGCGATCGCGGTGACGACGGGGAAGTATGACAAAGAAGACGACGCTGGCGAGGTGACGCACTTCCAGGCGCTCTCCAGCGCGCTGTCGGCGACGGTCGGTCTCGGCAACATCGCCGGGGTGGCCATCGCGGTGAGCGTCGGCGGTCCCGGGGCGATTCTGTGGATGATCATCGCCGGGTTTTTTGGGATGTCTGCCAAGTTTACCGAGTGCACCCTGGGCCAGATGTATCGCAAAATCGACGAGCATGGCGTCGTCTCCGGGGGACCGATGCGGTATCTGGACCTGGGGCTGGCAGAGATGAAGCAGTCCGCCCTTGGAAAGGTGCTGGCCGTCGTCTTCGCGGTGATGTGCATCGGCGGCAGCCTGGGCGGCGGGAACATGTTCCAGGCCAACCAGTCCTACGCCGCCGTCAAAGAGATCGTCCCCCTGCTCGGCTACGGCGACGGGCTGTTGTATGGCATCATGCTGGCTGGGTCGGTCGGGCTGGTTATCCTCGGCGGCATCAAGCGCATCGGCGCCGCCGCCAGCATAATCGTCCCGGTGATGTGCGGCGTCTACGTCCTGGCGGCGGTCTACATCCTCCTGGCCAACGCTGGGAAGGTTCCCGAAGCGTTCAGCACGATCTTCTCGGGTGCGTTCTCTCTGGAGGCGGGCCTTGGTGGATTGTTCGGCGTCCTCGTCCAGGGCTTCCGTCGCGCTGCCTTCTCCAGCGAGGCAGGTGTCGGCTCGGCCTCGATAGCTCACTCCGCCGCCAGCACCGAAGAGCCGGTTCGGGAGGGCATCGTCGCGCTGCTTGAGCCGTTCATCGACACCATCGTCGTCTGTACCATGACCGGCCTCGTCGTGGTCATCACGGACGCGTACCGGCTCGAAGGCGTCGACGGCGTGCTCATGACCAGCCGGGCCTTCGGCAGCGTCATCGAGTGGTTCCCTCTGGTGCTGTCCTTCGCCGTTGTCGCCTTCGCGTTCTCTACGATGATCTCATGGAGCTATTACGGCGAACGCTGCGTGACCTACCTGTTCGGTGACGGCGCGTCGTTGCCGTATAAGATCGTGTTTCTGGTTTTTGTCGTGTTTGGATCGGTCTTCAAGCTTGGCAATGTGCTCGACTTCTCGGACCTGATGATCCTGGGGATGGCGTTCCCGAACATCCTGGGGATGTTCTTCTTGTCCGGCAAGGTCAAGGCGCGCCTGGATGACTACTGGTCGCGCTATGAGAGCGGGCAGATGGAACCTGCTGCGAAGTAGGCACCCGGCCCAGCGTCATCACCAGCGCCCCACAGGCGGCCACGCCGATGGGCAGCAGCAGCCATGGGGAGACGCCGAAGCCTGCGGGGAGTGTCCCGAACAGGACCGCCACCACGCCTGCCGCGATGGCGTAGGGGAGCTGTGTGCGGACATGCTCGGTGTGGTCGCACCCCGCGCCGGTGCTGGAGAGGACGGTCGTGTCGGAGATGGGCGAGCAGTGATCGCCCCAGACCGCCCCAGAGAGGACCGACGCTGCTGTGCCCAGGGCGATGGGGCCGGTGGTCGGCTCCAACGCCAGCGCCAGCGGGAGCGCCAGCGGCATCAGCACCGCCATCGTCCCAAAGGACGTCCCCGTCGCGAACGCGATCGCCGCTGCGAGCAGGAAGGTGACCGTCGGAAGCGACCAGGCCGGCAGGGCGTCGCCGAGCGCGGACAGCAGGTAGTCCGCGGCCTTCAGCTCGCCGATGGCCGCCCCCAGAGACCATGCCAGGTATAGAATCACCAGGGCCTCAAAAAGCTCCTTCATTCCGTCGATGAGCGCGGGTGAAACCTCTGAGAGCTTCATCGCCCGGCTCCCCGCAGCGAGCACCACAGCGAGGGCCACCGAAGCCAGAGAGCCGTGCAGCATCGCATCATATCCATCGGCTGCGCCGATGATTTCGAACATTGCAGCCCCAGGCGCGCTCGACGCTGTGCCCTGGGTCCATAAGCTGGCCCCGGTCACGATCACCAGCGCCGCGATGGGCAGGATCGCCAGCCACGCGCGCCACAGCGGCGGGGACGGTGGGACAGGCTCCGGATCGGCGGACAGACGGCTCGACTCCGCAGCGAGCATCGGCCCGAAGTCCCGGCCAGTCATCGCGATCCAGAACCCGAACGCGAGGGCGAGCAGGGGGTAGAACCGATAGGGCAGGCCGGCGATGAAGAACGCATAGGCGTCCTCATCGCGACCCAGGGTGCGCAAGGCGTCGTCCATCAGTCCGACCTCGTAGCCGACCCAGGTGCTGACCAGGGCGATGGTCGCCATCGGGGCTGCGGTGGAGTCGACGAGGTAGGCCAGCTTCTCACGGGAGATCCGGAGCCGGTCAGCGACCGGACGCATCGCGCTGCCTACGATGAGGCAGTTGGCGTAGTCGTCGAAGAAGACGACCATTCCAGACACCCAGGTGGCCAGCATCCCGGTGCGGCGGTTCCGGGCCCTGCGGGTGATCAGCTCGACCAGGGCGGCGGTCCCGCCGCTCTTTGTGGCGATCGCGACGGTGGCGGCGACCAGCAGCGAGAACAAGGCGACCTTGGTATGATCGCGGTCGGAGATGGCGTCGAGCAGCCAGGGGTCTGCACATCGAATCAGCGCTGCCCCTGGCGCGCCTCCGGTGACGATCAGGGCGGCGACGAGCACCCCGCTAAACAGCGACAGCACCACCTGTCGGGTCCACAGCGCCAGCCCGATCGCCACAGCGATGGGCAACAATGACAACACAGAAGGATCATCCATGACCGCCAGTGTACACTTTTCCTCGTCGTGAAGGCCTTCTGCCAACCCACCGGTCACCCCATCGCGCCGTTCTTCGACGCGATGGCCGATGTCCCGATCCTCAACCGTCCGCTGTCTGATCACCAACAGCAGGCCCTCTCAGAGGCGGGGTTCGAGACAGTCGGCGTCCCACCGGACGATGCGCCGTATCTGCTGTACTCCGATCGGACATGGTTCACCGCAGCGGCGCTGCGCCGCCTGCGCGAAGCGGGGATGGGACGGATGCAGGCCGATGATCCAGATTGGTGGACCGCGACCGGCGCGGTTCAGCAGACACCTGCTCCCGGCCTCTATGAGCTCGCCCTCCTCGAACCCGGCGCACCACCCTCCTTTCAGGTCCCGCCTGTGACAGTCGATCTCGGGCTCCGAGACGCAGATCCCCCAGCGGTGCATGCGACCATGGCCCATGCGCTGCGCCCGCTGAGGGTCGGGGACGCGATGGTCCATCAGATCGACCACTGGAGCCATATCCTCCGGGTGAATCAGCTGGCACTCGCCGTTCGCGCAGAGGGCGCCCGGCTCCGGTGGGAGAACGCATCGTGGTGGCAGAAGGGATGGTTCGTCCTCACCCTGCTGTGGCGGGCGCGCTCGATTCGGAAACACGATATCTTCCGTGCCCTCAATGAGACGCCCCGCTCCGCTGACATTCACCCCTCCGCGGTGGTGGAGCTGTCCGTCATCGGGGAAGGCGTCGAGATCGGGCCGAATGCAGTGGTCCGCGCCTCGATCCTGGGTGATGGGGTGAAGGTCGAGGATCATGCATCGGTCAACCTCAGCGTACTCGGTGAGGGGGCCCGGGTCGGGCGGTACGGAATGGTCAACCTCTGTACACTTTACCGACGGGCGATGGTCTCGTCAGGCGGCGGCTTTCAGGCCAGCCTCTTCGGTGAAGACAGCTTCTTGGCGTGGGGGGCGACGATGCTCGACCTGTCCTTCGGACGTCCCGTCAAGGTCGAGGTGGATGGACAGCGCGTGGACTCGGGGCAGCACTTTCTGGGGGGAGCGATCGGACATCGGGCCCGAATTGGCAATGGGGTGCGACTCAACTATGGGATCGCGGTCCCCAACGATGCGCTGATCGTTGCTCCATCGACGGGGCTTGTGCGGTCTGCATCAGATGCTGAGCCCGATGAGCCCTTTGTTTGGGAAGAGGGTGGCGGGGTTCGTCCTGCGCGAAAACGATGATCGCTTGTCTCGATTTGTTTCGCCCCCATCACGTCTCGAAGAAACATCGATGGGCAGCGTCTACCTGAGTGACAACAGAAACAAGGGGGGACCATGAACGGTCTGCTGCTGCTGCTCTCGCTGAACCTCAACGACGCTGAAGCCCGTGGTCACCATCGCGGTCACTATATCGACCCCAACCCCAACCCCATCGCCGTCGACCTCCAGCACCATGAGCACTTCCAGCTCGTCTCCCTCGTCCAGCAGTGGAACGATGCCTCTCGACGGGGCTCGCGACGTGCTGAGTTCTACGCCGATAACGCGCTCCGCGACTGGGTTCGGTTCGAGATGCAGGAGAACCGCGCCAAAATCGACAGCGTCTCGCTGAACATCGATCGCCTCCAGGCAGACATCCGCAACGTTCGCCAGCGAATGCGGTACGACGGGCACCCGAAGCTGCATCGTCGGCTGAACCGGCTGGAAAATCGACTCCAGCAGGCGCGCTGGGACCTCAACGCGATCCAGAACCACCAGAACCAGACCCGCGCGATCGTTCGACAGCTCCGCAACATGCAGCCTCGCTTCGAGCAGGGGTTCGCCAACCGGTATGACTACCGAACCAAGAGCAACCTGCTGTGGCAGCTGGTCGATGTCTCCAGCCGGGAACCGATCGTGAACTCGACGCTGGCGTACTCTTCAACGACGACACAGGCTCAGTTCGGAAACGAGTACTACGTTGAGACGGACCGTCGCGTTCGCGGTCGATAAGTCCGTTGTTCCCGTCTGCTTGACCAGTCGTTTGCATCTGGCAGACCGTACGGCGCATCCCCCTTCGGGGCGTCGGATGTGGTTCCGGCTGTGGTTCGCCGCTCAGCGGTGACGGGCGACCGCGGCGATGCCATCGGTCGAGGCCTCGACGATGCCCTTCTCCGTGATGATCCCGGTGACAAGCGCTGCAGGGGTGACGTCGAAGGCCGGGTTTCGAGCGGGGGATTCCATGGGGACCGTACGGACCCGGATGAAGTGGCCCGCATCGCTCCAGCCCCAGGTGTAGCGGACTTCGTCCTCGCTTCGTTCTTCGATGGGAATGGTATCCCCGGAGGGGCAGTCGGGATCGATCGTGGTGGTCGGTGCTGCGACGTAAAAGGGGACGCCGTTGGCCTTCGCCGCGAGCGCCACGGTGTAGGTCCCGATCTTGTTGGCCACATCACCGTTGGCGGCGATGCGGTCGGAGCCGACGATGACCATGCTGAGCTGACCGGTTCGCAGGTAATGGCCTGTGGCGTTGTCGGCGATCACCGCATGTGGGACGCCTTCCTGGCCCAGCTCCCAGGCGGTCAACCGCGCCCCCTGGCTCCGGGGGCGGGTTTCATCGACGAAGACAAAGACCGATTTCTGGTTTCGGTGGGCGGTGTAGATGGGGGACAAAGCGCTGCCCCAATCGACGAAGGCCAGCCAGCCGGCGTTGCAGTGGGTGGAGATGCGCTCGCCGTCGTTGATGATGGTGTCGCCGTGTTCGCCGATGGCCTGACAGCATGCGGCGTCGTCATCCGCGACCGCCTGTGCGGCAGCCACCGCAGCTTCCCGCGCGGCCGCGCGGTTGTCCTGCTGGCCTTCGATCGCCTTGAGCACGCTGTTGATTCCATAGAACAGGTTCTGCGCAGTCGGTCGGGTGTCTCGAAGGCGGTTGGCGGCCTGGGCGATATAGTCATGGAAGTCCGCGTCAGGGGCTTCCAGGGCGGCCTGGGCCATGCCATATGCGCCGGTGGCTCCAATGGCGCCTGCACCACGAACGATCATGGTCTTGATCGCCCGTGCCGTGTCGGTGTGATGCGGCATGTCTGCGATCTGGAAGGCGTGGGGGAGGCGCGGCTGGTCGATCAGCTTGACGACGCCATCCTCCATCCAGACCGTTCGATATGGTGTTCCGTCGACGCGCATGATCCCTCCTGAGGCTCAGTGGACGGGCATCATACCGATTCTGCGCGGGCCTGTCCGCCTGTCGCCTGCGCCGGGGGGAAGATCCGGCTGGGGATCCGCCCCTCTTCGCCTGTTCGGAACCGAAGCCAGCCCAGATAGTTCTCTCGCCACCATGCCAGAAAGTCCATGTGGTGGAACCGCCGGTCATGGAGGGGCTGGTAGGCCTCGTCTCGGTACTGTTTCCCGCTGATCCAGTCACGGACTTCGAAGCGTTCGCCGTCCCAGCGCGCATACTGGGCGGAGCCGAAGGTCCATGAGCCGGTGTTGATATAGTATCGATCAGGAAGAACCTCGATCATGCCAGGAAGATGCGAGTGCCCGGTCACGATGTAGCGGTGCGGTCCTTCGGACAAGGCGGCCCGGACGTTCTCAAAAACACACGCCGGATCCCCGATCTGGTTCATCGACCAATACTGAATCACGTCGCTGATGTCGCCGGGGCGCGGGGCCCGACCCAGCCACCGAAGCGCCTGGTCCCGGAGCTGCACCGACCAGGCCAGCTTATGGAACAGCCAGAACGCGAGCCGGGTCTCGAAGGTGTAGTGGTTCTCCAGGGGCAGCCGGATCCAGCTGTCCAGCACCCGCTCGATGAGGTGGTGGACCCGGGTGGCCACATGGGTCTGTTCCAGGTTCGGGCCGATGAACGGGTCATACTCATAGCCGTGCCGGACGATGACCTCGTCGCCGATGTACAGGGTAGAGCAGACGTCGAAGCGCAGCAGGTCCCGGAACAGCGAGATGTCGTAGTCGTGGTTGCCCCAGATGTACGTCACCCCCCCGCTCTCCGCCATCCGAGACAGCTCCCCGATGAGCCGAGCGTGAGCCTTGAGCACCCGGCTCATCGACCATGCCTGGTGGAAGTCGATGGCGTCACCGGCGATCAC
>JBCBLB010000171.1:0-15126 GCA_038520555.1 Myxococcota bacterium
CCTGAAACCCTCACCCCGACAGAGACCGCTTCAAAATCCGTCATCTCAGAGGCGGTCATTTCAGGGGCGGTCATTTCAGAGGCGGTCATTTCAGAGGCGGTCATCTCAGAGGCGGTCATCTCAGAGGGCAGGGTCTCTCCGGTCGTCTCTGCTGACAGCGCTCCTTCGACAGTCGCTCCGACGCCACAGGACGTCCTGTTCCAGGTCACGGAGCCACAGCCGTCGATCGTGCGTCACCTCCGACGGGTCAATGATCGGCTCCGAAGGGACAACGAGCAGCTCCGACAGCGCATCGCGAAGTTGGAGGCGAAGCTTGATCCCCACTCCTCTCGTGCCCGCTGATCATCAAGAATTTGTCCTGCTTGTCGAAGGGAGAGGCGGGATATAGCCGTGGCGTCGAAATTCTTTCGGATGAGGTGTTGTCATGAGCGTCCGCGTGTTGTCTGTTTTTGGAACCCGCCCCGAAGCCATCAAGATGGCTCCGGTCGTCCACGCCCTCGATGACGCGGACGGCTTCGACAGCCGCGTCTGCGTCACGGCGCAGCACCGCGACATGCTCGACCAGGTCCTCGAGATTTTTTCGATCACGCCGCACCATGATCTGGACCTGATGCAGCCCGGCCAGACCCTCCACGATCTGACCGCCCGGGTGCTCACCCACCTCCGGCCCGTCCTCGACGCAGAGAAGCCCGACGTCATCCTCGTCCATGGCGACACCACGACCTCGTTCGCGGCTGCCCTCGCCGGCTTCTACTCCAACGTGCCCATCGGACACGTTGAGGCGGGGCTGCGGACCGGAGACCTTCGCGCGCCCTTCCCTGAAGAGGCCAACCGTGTCCTCGCGGATCGGCTGACGACCTACCACTTCGCCCCCACGCCCCGCTCCCGACAGCGGCTGCTCGATGAGCACCTGCCCGAAGAGCACATCTACGTGACCGGCAACACCGTCATCGATGCCCTTCTGTGGGTCCGCGATCGCCTGCCCGCGCAGCCTGACCCCGAAGAACAGCGGGCGTATGGTCCCATCGCAGATCTCGTCAGCGGCTCGGACGCGCGCATCGTCCTGGTCACCGGGCACCGCCGCGAGAGCTTCGGCGGCGGCTTCGAACAGATCTGCGCCGGGCTGAAGGCCATCGCCGAGCGACACCCGGACACCCACATCGTCTACCCCGTCCACCTCAACCCACGTGTCCAGGAGCCGGTCCATCGGCTCCTTGGCGGTGTGGGCAACATCCACCTCATCGGGCCGCTCAGCTACCGGCCGTTCGTCCGCCTGATGAACCGGTGCCATCTGATCCTCACCGACTCCGGCGGAATTCAGGAAGAAGCCCCCAGCCTGGGCAAGCCCGTCCTCGTCATGCGGGACGTCACCGAGCGCCCGGAAGGGGTCGAATCGGGCACCGTCAAGCTGGTCGGGACCGACACCGATCGGATCATCGCAGAGGCCGATCGGCTGCTCACCGACACGGACGCCTATGAGACCATGCACCGGGCGCACAACCCCTATGGCGATGGCAACGCTGCCGCGCGAATCGTCGACGCCCTCCGGAACGACCTGAGCCGCGACTGAACCAGGAGACCCACGATGCACGTCTTTATCACCGGTGGCGCTGGCTTTATCGGCTCACAGACCGCCGACGCCCTCCTCCGCCGTGGCGATCGGGTCACCGTCCTCGATGTTTTTGGCTATGGCTATGACCCCGCCCTCAAAGAGCGAAACGTCGCAGAGCTCGCCCAGCACGATGGGTTCCGCCTCGTCCGTGGGGACATCCGCGATCGGGCACTGCTCGACCAGATCTTTGACGAAGACCGACCCGACGCCGTCGTACACCTCGCCGCCCGCGCCGGCGTCCGGCCCTCGCTTCGCGAGCCTGACTCCTACGTCGACATCAACATCAACGGCACCGTCCAGATCCTCGAAGCCATGCGCCTGCGCGGCATCGATCGGATGGTGTTCGCCTCGTCGTCGTCCGTCTATGGCTCCCGTGACAAGGGACCGTTCCGGGAGACCGATGATGTCGATGTGCCCGTCAGCCCCTACGCCGCCACCAAGCGCGCCGGGGAGCTGATGTGCGCCACATGGAACCACCTGTATGGCATGAACACCACCTGCCTGCGGTTCTTCACCGTCTTCGGCCCCCGACAGCGCCCCGAGATGGCCATCCACCTGTTCGCGGACCGCATCCGCCGGGGACAGGAGATCACCATGTTCGGCGACGGATCCTCACTGCGGGACTACACCTACGTCGCGGACATCATCGCTGGCGTGATCGCCGCCATCGATCGGCCCCTCGGCCATCAGGTCATCAACCTGGGAAACAACACGCCCATCCGCCTCGACGAACTCATCGCGAAAATCGCAGAGGCCGTCGGCAAAGACGCCATCGTCAAGCAGATCGATGACCAGCCCGGCGATGTGCCCATGACCTTCGCCAGCATCGACCGCGCCCGCGAGCTGTTGGACTTCGAGCCCCGAACATCCACGTTGGATGGGCTCAAAAAGTTTGTCGCATGGCTCAATACCCATCACCCGATCGATGGAACAGCATAGCTTTGGTTCCAAATTAGAGAAGCTCAGAAACAGTCTGTTTCCAATTGGAAACAAGTCTCCAATTTTGGTAACGTTATTCAAGAAGTGCTTCTATAGAAGCTGACATTTCGTCAAATACATCTCATCCAACATCTACTCAGATAAGGAACCGATCCCCTTCTACTCATTTGGCAATCAGCAAAAGCCAGCCGCCACGGTTTACTTTCAGAACCTGTTTTAATTCAGCATATGGTCGTCATTCGGCCCAGAACGAGAGATGCGACCTCGTTCGGGTTGACCTCTGAATACTCTGCAAGTGGACTGTGCTCATCATTGCTGAGCGCCGGATCCCTCTGACCATTCCGGGACATCCCTTCACCGATGCGGTTGGGCCGCTCGGCCTGGATTGTCCGATTCTACCGATTTCAAGGAACAAAGACGATGCATACGTTGAAAGAACTCACGCGACAGATGGACGTAGACGCAGAGAAGACCCTGGCCCGTGAGATGATCGATCGCGAAGAGAAGGCCTACGCTCTCATCGCCCATCTTCCTTCTGTGAAGGCCATCTTTTCTGAGAAGACCAGCAGCAGCCATAAGACCCGCGCGGTGTTCGTGGACCGGATCATCAAGGCGGTCGACAGCTGCAGCGCTCTGCGTCATGAGCTTAGCGAGGACGCACAGGTTTGTGTGGACGAGGCCACGGCGCTGCTGGAAGAGGCGGAGGGGCTGCGTTGGCAGCTTGCCCTCTCGGCGCGGCACCTGGTCAGGCTTGAGGCCGCCCGTCTGTCCAATTCAATGCTTGGACGGGACGACTTGAAGCAGCATGGCTATGTTGGCCTGCTCAATGGGGCGAAGCGGTTCGATCCGGACAAGGACATCCGCTTCGTCAGCTACGCGCGCTGGTGGGTCCGCGCAGAGATGACACGCGCCATCGAGCATGAAGGTCGGATGGTCCGTCTTCCCGGCGGCGCGGTGGAGCAGCTGCGCCGGCTGAGCCAGGCGCAGCGGTCGCTTGAGCAGGAGTACGTCGATCCCACGATTGAGAACCTCTCGTTGGAGACGGGGCTGTCTGTCCGGCGGATCCGGTTCTTGCGCTCCCGCGGCGAGTCGGTCTCGATGGACGCGGTCGAAGACGACGGGCTGTCGCTGTATGAGCGGATCCCGGACACGTCCGCGCCCCCCGAGATGGCGGAGCACCTGTACACACAGCGGATGATCCGACGCCTGGTCGCCGCCCTGCCACACACGCTCAGCGAGCGGGACCACTACGTCCTGCTCAAGCACTACGGGCTGTCCGGCGACACAGAGACGACGATGACCGCGCTGGGCGAAGAGCTGAAGATCTCGCGGGAGCGGGTCCGTCAGCTGCGCAGCCGGGCGCTCCGGAAGATGCGCCAGGCCATCATGCGCTAAGCGGTCGCGGTGTGGCGTCTTCGCTCAGGAGTGGGCGAGGAAGTCCGGCTTCACCTTTCGGCGGACCGTCTCTCTGGCGATGTCTTTGAGGAAGGCCGCGTTCGAGAGGACGCGCGGGCCCATCCGCCGCGGTTCCTGGATGAGCCGCCAGACCCACTCGACGCCAGCGCGCTGCATCCAGACCGGCGCGCGGCTGGTCCAACCGGCGGCGATGTCAAAGGCGCCGCCGACGCCGAGGACGAAGCGGACCTTCAAACGCTCGCGGCCCCGCTCGACGAACGCTTCTTTCTTGGGGGAAGAGATGGCGATGAACAGCATGTCTGCGCCAGAGGCGTTGATCTCATCGACGATCTCAGGCTCGTCCTCTTCAGAGAAGTAGCCGTTCCGGCGACCGACGATCTTCAGTCCGGGAAAGCGCCGCTCGTATGCTTCCGCCGCGGCTTGCATTGACTCTTCCTTGGCGCCGAGCAGGTAGATGGTGTAGCCCTTCTCAGCCGCCACAGGCAGCAGCGCCTCAAACAGATCGATGCCCGGGACCCGCGCCGGCAGGGGCGTGCCCCACAGCCGGCTGGTCCAGACGATCGGGTGGCCGTCCGCCGTGATCAGGTCGGCGTCGACGATCATGGACTTGAACGTCGGGTCGTTCTTCATCTTCAAGAACTGGTCGAGGTTGACCCCGACCCCCTGGTGGAGCCCGCCGTCTCGGATGTATTCCTCGACCCGGGCGACGGCCTGCTCCAGATCGACGACATCGATCGGGCAGCCGAACATCTCAATCCGTTCACGCTGGCTGGTACTCACAAGAACTCCTGCAACACCGGTGATAAGGACTCTCGGCCCACCCATCGACCGCACGTCCCGCTTATTGAGAAGAACCAATTCTTCACCCGGGTCATCCCCCCTCCCCCGAAAAAAGATCACATCAACTCGTCAGCGGGGTGCTCCCCCGGCCCTGCCGATCCGATCCCCGGAGCATGTGGTTGTTCGGAACGCTGCTGTGGTCAGGTGTGGGGCTCTCCCAAGAACCCGTCCCCCTCAATTTCAGCCGTGACACCGAAGGCGTCACCGCGGCCCTGGGTGAGCTGCTGCCCCAGCTCCAACGCTGCATCAATGAGACAGAGCGGACCGGAGCGCATCTGCTGCGTCTGTCCTTTGAGGTCTCTGCGGAAGGGCTCCCCGGGCCGGTCCAGCCGATGTGGGCGCCCAACGATCCGAGCCTCGCGGTCTGTCTGGCGGAGCCCTTCGCTGGGCTGCGCTTCTCTCCCGGGGAGCACCCCCTCCCCGTCGAGATTCCGATCTCGGTCCAGGTCGAAGAAGAATTCCGCACCGAAGTGCTGCAGCCCGATGGTTCTCGGGTGGCGACCGCAAAATAAAATCGTCGACAGAATAAGTCTGACCCTTCACCGTTGTGATCTGCGGGAGGGATCAGGAACATGTCGACGCATGACGCCTTCATCGCCGTCCACCGGTTTGGCCTTGGGGCCGCCCCCGGTGATCTGGAGGACGGCTCACCAGTCCGGCGCGATCCGCGCGGCTGGCTCCGCGCCCAGCTCGAAGACGACACACCGCTCCCCAGGCCGCTTGTGGGGCTGGACGGTGCAGCCACGCGAGTCGCCACCTTCCGCGCGGCGAAGGACAAGGAAGACCGCAAAGAGATCATGAAGGGCTTCCGTGAAGCCTATGCAGATGAAGCGCTGCGTCGCACCCTCGCCGCCGCGGCCTCCCCCCAGCCGTTCCGCGAGCGGCTGGTGCGGCTGTATGCGGACGTCCTGACGGTCTCGATCACCCAGAACAAGTGCCTCGGGCTGGTCGGTCCCTTCGAGCGCGAGGTGATCCGCCCGCATCTGACCGGCACGTTTCCGGGGATGCTCCAGGCGTCGTGTCAGCACCCGGCGATGCTGTTTTATCTCGACAATGTCCGCTCCACCGGGCCCAACTCAACGGCCGGGCAGCGACGAGACAGCCTGGGCCGCAACGAGAACCTCGCCCGAGAGGTCCTGGAGCTTCATACGATGGGCGTGAGCGGCGGCTACACCCAGCAGGACGTGATCGCCCTCGCCGATATGCTGACCGGCTGGACGGTGGCCAACGACGCCGACCAGGCCGCTGCCTCGGCGTCGGGGTTCGCCTTCGCCCGGCGCCGACACGAGCCCGGCGCGCAGACGATGCTCGGACAGACCTATCCGAACACCGGCCAGCAGCAGGCCGAAGCGGCCCTCAACGATCTGGCGCGACACCCGGCCACTGCGAAGCGGCTGGCCTGGCGGATGGCCCGGCACTTCGTCGCAGATGACCCCTCGCCCGACGTCACCGCCCCGATCGCGCAGGCGCTGGTCGAGACCGGCGGCGATCTGAAGGCCGCGGCGGCGGCGATGATCGACTGTGACGCCGCCTGGGCAGCGCCGATGACCAAGATCCGACGCCCCGAAGAGCTGGTCATCGCCTCGATGCGTGGCCTGTGGAGGCCGGAGCAGCTCGACGCCCTCGATGAAAAGCAATCTCGCAAGCTGGTGAAGGCGCTGAAGGGGATGGGGCAGATGCCCTGGAGCGCCCCCTCCCCCGAAGGATGGCCAGACACCGCGGATGACTGGCTGGACGGGGATGCCCTGCTCCGCCGGATCCGATGGGCAGAGGGGCTCGGGCAACGCGCCGCGCGCCGGCAGGTCTCTCCCCAGCGCCTCGCCCAGACCATCTTTGGAGCCGATCTCCCCGAGCAGATGGCTGTGATGGTTCGCGGCGCTCCCGACCGCGCCACCGGGCTGGCGCTGGTCCTCGCCAGTCCCCTCTTTCAGCGGAGATAGCCCCGATGACGAGCCGAAGAGATGTCCTCCGCGGGCTGGGCGCGCTCGCCCTCGCCGGCGCGATGCCCGGTGTGACCGTCGCTCACGCCGCCACCGACCAGCGCCTGATCCTGATGATCCTGCGCGGCGGGCTGGACGGGATCGCGATGCTGCCGCCCATCGGCGATCCGGACCTCGCCCGGATCCGCGGACGGCTGGCCGACGAAGACGCCATCAACCTGGACGGCGCCTTCGGACTTCACCCCGAGCTGTCCGCGGTCTCCTCGATGTACACCGCCGGCGATGCCCTGCTGTTCCATGCCGTCGGGCTGCCCGGGAGCAAGCGCTCTCACTTCGAGGCCCAGGATCTGCTGGAGGGCGGCGGCGCGGCCCCACGTGCGCAGCGGACCGGCTGGCTCAACCGCGCCCTCGGGACCCTCGGTGACCCCCCTCAGGCGGCGGCGTTTGGACAAGGGCTGCCCCTGGTGCTCCGCGGCAACGCCGAAGCCACCAGCATCGACCCGGGCCTGCGGATCCAGGACAGCGACGCCCTGATGGACATGCTGTCGATGATGTACGCCGAAGATCCCCAGCTCTCCCTCGCGCTCCAGCAGAGCCTGGAGACACAGGCGCTGCTCGCTTCGGTCGGCGATCCCGAGGCGGTCCGGGTCAAGGGTCGCCGCGGCAACGCCGAAGGCCAGCGAAAGGCCGGCGCGGCGATCGGGACGTTGCTGGCCGATCCCACCGGCCCACGGGTCGCGGTCATTGAAGTGGGCGGCTGGGACACCCACGCCGGCCAGCAAAACGCGCTCCGTGGACGGCTCAACCGCCTCAACGCTGCCCTGGAGGGGCTGAAGAGCGGACTGGGCGAGGCGTGGTCGCAGACGGCGCTGCTCGCCGTCACCGAGTTCGGCCGCACCGTCGAGCCCAACGGCACCGGCGGCACCGATCATGGCACCGCGAGCGCAGCGTTGTTGCTCGGCGGAGCGGTGCGGGGCGGTCGCGTCCAGGCGGACTGGCCCGGCCTGAAGCCCCGCGATCGGTTTGACGGCCGAGATCTTCAGCCCACCACCGACGTCCGGGCGATCACCAAGGGGCTGCTGTTGGAACACCTGGGCATCTCTCGACGGGCGCTGGCCACGGTGGTCTACCCCGACAGCGACGATGCCCGGCCGATGACCGGCCTGATCGGCTGATCAGGCGACCTCTTCGAGCGGGGGGGCGCCGCCGCTCTCCTCCTCTTGACCCATATCTGCGATGAGGACCCGATCGCGGCCCTGGTCCTTGGCCCGAAGCAGGGCCGAGTCCGCGGTCTGGATGAGGGAATCCAGGACGAAGCCGATGCGGGTATCGGCGATGCCATAGCTCGCGGTGAAGGTCGGGGTGTCGCTGCCCGCGGTGACCCGGGCGAGGTGCTCGCGGACCCGCTCCAGGGTCCGGGCGCCCTGCTCGGCGGTGCACCGCGGAAAGATGACGACGAACTCTTCTCCGCCAAAGCGCGCGACGAAATCTCCCTTCCGCACCACCTCCTGGACCGCCTTGGCGAAGGTCGACAGCGCGCGATCGCCAGCGTCATGGCCGAAGGTGTCGTTGAGCCGCTTGAACTTGTCGAGGTCCATCATCGCGACGGCGAAGGGGACCTCCTCCTTGATCAGCGGCCTCACCGCTTCTTCCAGCGCCCGCCGGTTGAGCAGCCCGGTCAACGGATCGGTCGCCGCCTGAAGTTGGAACTGCTCCAGGTTGCGGATCGAGTCGATGCGGACGCCCACAGAGCTGGCCATCGTCTCCACCCGCTCCCGAAAGTGCGGAGAGGCCTGGCTGTGTTCTGCTCCGAGGCTGTGCAGCACGCCGATGGCCCGGCCCATAAAGGTCACCGGCACACACAAGGCGCTGCATCCCTGTTCTCGTCGTTCGATCAGACGAGGGCAGCTGTCCAGATCCGCACTGGAGTTGAACTGAATAGGGCGCCCCCGCCGCACCGCAGCGCATTGCCACGGGGTCTCCACATCACAGCCGGCGGCGCCCATGACGGGGTGCACCGCCACGGTTCGCAGGTGCGCCTGGCTGGAGTCGGCGAGCTTCAACTCCAGGGGGGCGTCCTCGCCGAGGTGTATCATCGCACGCTCGATCAAGTCGACCAGCTGATGCTCGTCGTCGACCATCTCCAGGGCGCTGTTGAACTGTCGGTTGAAGGACTGGAGGGCGCTCTCCTTCTCCTGTCGGGCCCGTGCAGCGGTGAGCTTGCGCTCATCGCGGCGCAACAAACCGGTGAACGGCCGGAAGATGCCCAACCACAGCGCCATCAGGGCGCCCAGGGTCGCCACATACAGCGACACCATCCAGATCTGCGCCGAGCGGATGTGCGTGTCGGCGCGTTCATGGAACAGGGCCACCGCCCGGTCCAGCTGCGGCAGCAGGGTGTTCGACGATGACACGACCTGGGCACGAAGAACGGAATCGACCATCTGGTGATCCCGAGAGCGTTCGAGGGCGGTGCGGGCGGTGCTCAAGAACTGCTCCACGTTGGCGTCCAGGTTCACCGGCGGCTTGAAGTAGTGCTCCTCAAGCGCTGGTGTCAAGGCGCCAGAGGTGCCCATCTCGTCGTTGCCTTCGATGAGCGCCTGATGCGAGTGATCCATCAGGGAGATCGACTGCGCGAGCAGGTTCTGATGGATCATCCGCTGGTCTTCAGGGATCGGAGCGCTGAGCACCGAGACCTGCGGGGCGATGTGCTGAGAGAGCGTCCGTTGCCGACCGGAGATGTTGACATCCGCCGGATCGGCGAGGGTTCGTCCCATCACAGCGCCCATCGAGGCGAAGGTGATCGTTGCCAGCAAGCCCAGACCGATCAAGGCGAGGACGTATCGGCGGACAAAATCAGAAATATACGAGGCGTTTGAGGTCGATTCCGGTTCACTGCCCGTCGTCATCGCGCCATCCCATAAAGGTTCATTCCTTTTCCGGATCGGATCCCAGGCTACAGTTGTTGAAGACTTCGACCATATCGCGGAGAAGAGATGCTCCACCTGCTGACGGGAGACCAGGACGTGACTACTTTATCGGACTGGGATGGGTTGCCCGGCCAGCTCAAATGGACGGAGCAGCGGCTGATGGTCTCCCCAGACTTCCCAGCCGAGCTGATCGCGCCACTGTCCCGGCTCATCGAGCTGCTGATCTCTGCAGAGGGTGAGATCCGGGCCCAGGGACGGGAGCTGGCGGCGGCGCTGCCGCGGGCCGCGGCGGAGCTGGCGCACGCCGCGGCGGTGGCGCACCGGGTCCACCGCCTCTCCGAGCAGGAGCGCACCTTTCTGCCACGCATCTGGCGGCTGTCGCCGCGAAATGTCGAGCGGCTCCGCCAACTGTCGGTCAGCCTGGGCGCCGATGACATCACGTTCGTAGACGACGATGACTGCATCGAATGCGACGTCTTCTACCTGGGGATCTGACACGACGCCGATGACCAACCTCACCCAACCACAAGACGCTCCTCCGGCCTGGACGGTTTATGTCCTACGTTCCACCCAGCTCAACCGGACCTATGTGGGCATCACCGTGGACATCGAGCGCCGGCTGGCGCAGCACAACGGCGACCTCCGCGGCGGGGCCCGGGCGACCCGGGCGGGCCGCCCCTGGGAAGTGGCGGCCTGTTTTGGACCCTACCCATCGAAGAGTCAGGCGCTCCGAGTCGAGCGCCAGATCAAGCGACGAAGAGGGGCGGCGCGGCTACGCTACAGCGCACCGGCGCCTGAGCCGCTTCCATCTGCGCCAGATACAGAGAACGCTTCCAACGCCTGACGGATCAGGCCGATCACCAGGTCGACTTCTTCGGTGGTGATGGCGAAGTGCGGGGTGAACCGCAGGGCGTTGTGGCCGCCATGGATGACGCCGAGGCCGTGCTTACGGCACCATGTCTCGACCCCATCGAAGCCGATGACCGGGACATCGGGACGCAGCTCCGCGCAGAACAGCAGGCCCGTCCCTTCAACCGAGACAATCAACGCTGGGAAATCGGCGGCGAGCGCCGTGAGCTTGTCCACAAACTCACGCCCCCGATCCCGGATGTTGTGCCGAAGCGCAGGGGTCACACCATCGAGCACCGCACACGCCACCTCAAGGGCACGCGGGTTGGCGGTCATGGTGTTGCCATAGATGCCCTTGGCGTACAGGTTGGCCGCCCGATCGGTCATCGCCAGCACCGACAGCGGATATTGCCCGGCGTTGAGCGCCTTGGAGTACACCTCCATATCGGGGGGCACACAATCCTCAAAGCCCGGATAGTCGATGATGCTCAAACATCCTGTAGCCCGAAGCCCAGCCTGGACCGAGTCAATCACCAGCATCGCGCCATGCGCAAGCGTCAGCGCTCGCGCGACGTCGTAGAATTCCCGGCGGATCGCGCGACCGGGGCGGCCTTCACCCATCACCGGCTCCATAAACATCGCCTCGATGAAGAACGATTCGTCGTTCGCCTTCTGAAAAATCGCTTTCAAGGCATCAATATCATTGGGCGGGACGGTGAACAGGTTGCTGCGTTCTTTGAACGACGCGAGGTGCTTGCGGTACTTCGGAAGGCTGGAGTCAGAGAACTGCGCCGGGCGATCGGTTCGACCGTGAAAGCCCCCCTCGAGGCCGAGGAAGTAGACCGCCTTCCCTTCATGGCGACCGCCGGGTTCGGTCATCCGGAGGACATTGACGTCCGAGATCCGTGCCGCGACCGTCACCGCTTCAGAACCGGAGTTCATACACAAAAATCGGCTGAACGTTGGTGCTTCTTCGGCGCGTGCATGTCCGATCTCACGGCCCAGCGTCTGGGTGAGCCGAAGGTGGCTGAAGCTGGGTGTCATAATGTTCGCCATCACCCAGGGCGCACGCATGGCGGCGAGCACCGGCTCTGGCGCATGGCCCATCCCGAGCATCCCGTAACCACCGTTGTCATGGAGAACCGCGCCATGTGCGGTGACGATCCATGGACCCGCTGCAGCGAGGGCGACATAGGGATTGACCGTCGCAGGCGGGTAGAAGTTGACGTAGTCGGCCTGAAGGGCCTTCGACATCTGCGACTCTCCCAACGATAAGACCGCGGAGAGCTCATCCTGCTGGCGGAGCTGGCGATGAAGCGCCCACGCCTGGTGGATGGCGTCGGCCAACACAGGCGAATGGTGCAAAAAAGTCGATATCATTGCATCACTGAGGCCAGCGGTCTGACGTGGTCCGGCGTATTCACGAAGCTCAGCGAGCATTTCAAGCGGCGTGAGGTCCGTCCGGGTCTCCTGATCTTCCGTCATCATCGGCATTTACATCTCCATCATGAACGACTGACACCTCTAGCGTAGCCCATCTGGCCTTCCGGGACCGCCCGCTTCAACCGAAGCCTCATCGTTGGCAGTTCTGGGGCCAGTTCGCTTTCGACATCAATGCAACCCCTCATAAATCGTTACACATCCACCAAAGATAAGACACCGATTCGAAAACTTATATGGTTCTTTTCACATGGATCATCTTGTTGGATGAGTATATGAAGGCTCATCCCCGAGAGGAGCTCTGCTGAGCCTCTTCCTGAATCCCCGATGAAAATCACTGAATAAGTTCATAAATGCTTGATTTTCTATCCAAATCCCTGATGAAACAAGAAAAATTGATCCGAAACCAGGTCAACGGGCATCGCACTTTTGTGAGGTCTAAGTCGCAGAACCCATACCAATTCGTTGGTCTACGAAAGCTGACCGCGGACAGCCGTTGCCACTCGGAAGGGTGTGGGTCAAAAATTGACCGGTCTGCTTGATGCAACAGAGACAACCTGATTACAGGAGCACAGCCCTGATGAGATGGCGCGGCTTTTGAAGGTGATGTTTTTTTGACACCACCCTACAAATGACCATCTATCCTCATTTCTGATTTCCTCAGGCCTTCTGTTCTCTGCTTCAACCCGAAAAATCTCTGACGGTTCACTCTGCTCGTTTTCGTTTTCTGCTTACAGAAAGAAACCTTGTCCCCTCGATGGATGGAGTCAAGACCATGACGTGGAAGTTCCCGATCGCGATGACCCTGCTGCTGGCGCTGGTCGGCTGCGGTGACAACGACAAAGACAGCGGCGATGCCGTCGTCGATCTCGATGGTGACGGCTTCGACAGCTCCGATGATTGTGACGACGACGACGCCAACGTCTTCCCTGGGGCGAGCGAAGTCTGCGACGGCATCGACAATGACTGCGATGATCAGGTCGACAACGACCCTGTTGACGGCACCGCCTACTACACCGACTCGGACTCGGACGGCTTCGGCGATCCCAGCAATGAGGTGATCTCATGCGAGCCGGTGGACGGCTCGGTGACGAACAACACCGACTGTAACGACAACGAAGCGGCAGCAAACCCCGAAGCCTCTGAGATCTGTGACGGCATCGACAACGACTGCGACAGTCAGGTCGACGACGACGACGACTCTCTTGATGCATCGACCACCGGCACGTTCTACTACCTGGACAGCGATGAGGACGGCTTCGGTGACTCGGTAGAGCGGGTCCGGGCCTGCACCGCCCCCGCCGGCTACGTCGAAGATGGCACGGACTGTAACGACGATGAAGCCACGGCGAACCCTGCCGCGACAGAGATCTGCGACACCATCGACAACGACTGTGACAGTTTTATCGACGACGCGGACGATTCTTTGGACGGCTCGACGGGCACCAACTACTACGAAGACTTCGATGAGGACGGCTTTGGTGATCCGGGGGACTTGCGGCAGGCATGTATCCAGCCCCCGGGCTTCGTCGAAGACAGCACGGACTGTAACGACAACGACAACACGACCTTCCCGGCCGCGACGGAGATCTGCGACGGTCAGTACAACGACTGTAACAACGGCGACTTCGACATCACCGCGGCCCCAGCCGATGAGACCGACGACGACGGTGACTTCTACGTCGAGTGTGAGGGCTACACGGCGGGTGTGACCGTCACCGACGAGAACGTCATCGCCGGCTCTGACTGTGATGATGCAGCAGCGGGCACCAACCCTGGCGCGACCGAAGTCTGCGACGAAGCTGATGTCGATGAGGACTGCGACACCTTCGCCGACGACGACGATGAGAGCACCTCGGACGAGTCGAAGTTCACCTACTACGCCGACACCGACGAAGATACCTTCGGTGACCCGGAAAGCACCACCCTTGCCTGCTCGTTGCCTACCGGCTTCGTCGAAGACGATCAGGACTGCGACGACACCCGCGACTTCGTGAATCCTGACGGCTCTGAGGTCTGCGACACCCTCAACCTGGATGAGGACTGCAGCGGCACCGCGGATGACGAAGACGCGAACGTCGACGACAGCACGAAGTCGACCTTCTACCTCGACAGCGACGGAGATGACTGGGGCGACCCAGAAAGCCCCGGCGACTTCTGCGACGAACCTGAAGGGTATGTCGACGACAACACGGACTGCGACGACTCACGCGACGACGTCAGCCCCGAAGGGGACGAAGTCTGCGACGACGACGACGTTGATGAGAACTGTAACGGCCTCGCGGACGACCTCGATGAGACGACGCGGAACGACTCCAAGACCGAATACTTCGCCGACACCGACAGCGACACCTTCGGCGATCCCGAGAACACCACCCTCGCCTGCTCGTTGCCGGAAGAGGGCTTCGTCGACAACAGCCAGGACTGCGACGACTCCACCAGCGCCATCAACCCCGACGCCGATGAGGTCTGTGACGCCGACAACGTCGACGAGGACTGCGACGGCAACGCCGATGACCTCGACGACGACGCTGTCGATGAGGGCAAGACCGACTTCTACGCGGACGCTGACACCGACACCTTCGGCAACCCCGAAGTCATCGAGCGCTTCTGCGACCTGCCAGAATCCGGGTTCTCCACCGACAACACCGACTGCGACGACAGCCGCAGCGATGTGAACCCCGACGCTGATGAGGTCTGTGACGACGCCAACACCGACGAAGACTGCGACGGCAACGCCGATGACCTCGATGATGACGCCACTGACGAATCCAAGACCGACTTCTACGCGGACACGGACACCGACACCTTCGGTGACCCCGAAGTCATCGAGCGCTTCTGTGACCTGCCGGAGGCCGGGTTCTCTGTCAACAACACCGACTGCGATGATGACCGCAGCGATGTGAACCCCGACGCCGATGAGGTCTGTGACGCCGACAACGTCGACGAAGACTGCGATGGCAACGCCGATGACCTCGACGACGACGCTGTCGATGAGGGCAAGACCGACTTCTACGCGGACGCCGACACCGACACCTTCGGTGACCCCGAAGTCAGCGAGCGCTTCTGTGACCTGCCAGAATCCGGATTCGTCGTCGACAACACCGACTGCGACGACAGCCGCAGCGATGTGAACCCCGACGCTGATGAGGTCTGTGAC
>JBCBLB010000477.1:0-7802 GCA_038520555.1 Myxococcota bacterium
CGCGAACCCTGACCTTCGATCAGGTAGCAGGCCAACGTGAACGGCGCGCCAGCGAACCCCAGGACAGGAACCCCGGCGGCCGCGTCGGTCAGCTTCAGCGCTTCCATCACGGCCGGTAGATCCCGCGGCGGGTCGAAGTCCTTCAGGGCGTTGACCCCTGCGTCGTCTCGCACCGGGTTGTGGATGCGGGGCCCTTCGCCCTTGCGGAAGGTCAGGTCTGCGCCCATCGCTTCCAATGGCAAGAGGATGTCTGAGAAGATGATGCCAGCGTCGAAGCCGAACCGGCGAAGCGGCTGGAGCGTCACCTCACAGGCCAGATCCGGGCGGTGACACAGCTCAAGGAAGCTGACCTGCTCACGGACGGCGCGATATTCTGGTAGGTATCGGCCTGCCTGGCGCATAAACCACACCGGTGGTCGCTTTGTCTCCTCACCCCGCAGGGCCCGGAGGAGCAGTGATTGGTGATGTTTTCCTTCTGCGTGCATGGCCCTCTCTTAACGCAAGTCGCCCTGCCCTCCGATCTACTCCAGCCGGTGACATGACGCCCACAGATGGTGCGATTCCTCTGATGACCGTTGCGCGCATCGCCCTGCTCGCCGCCCTCTCCCCGATCTGCGCGATCGGAGGGCTGCTCGTCGCCATGGTCGTTCCGGACGATACGGTCTGGGGCTATGCCCTTCAGGCGCTGCTGTTGTCTGCGTTGCCCTGGTGGATGCTCCTCTGGCCCATCATCTCCCTGATCCTCTACCTCAACCACCGCATCCCCCGGCCTGCAGCCCTGATCTCGATCATCGGACTGCCCCTCGCCGGATGGCCGCCCCTCCAGACGACCGATGCGCCCGGCGCAGACATCCTCGTCGCCAACGTCAACGCCTACACCGGAAACGACAGCGTTCTTGAGGCCTTCTTCGCCGAGGCCAGCGCCGACGCCGTCATTACCATCGAGAAGCGCGGCGCCACGATCCCGGGAATGCTGCGGGTCGCCGACAATTATGATGAAAAGCTGCCGCGGCCAAGCCATGCCTCTGCGGTGTACTGTCGCCAGGATCTCGCGGCGGGGCGCTGTCAGGGACGGGTGACCGAACAGATCGGCTCTCCCGGCATTCGAATGCCCGTCGCCCTGCTCCGCTTGGATGGCGTTTGTGTCCTCGGTGTCCACGCCCCGCCGCCGTACCCCAGAGATGCCTCCGGGATCCGACCGTACATCCAACACATCGCAGAGCGCATCGAGGAAGGGCGGCTGGCCGTCGCGTGGGCGCCTTGTCAGCCCGGAGACCCCGCGATCGTGGCCGGTGACCTCAACGCGGTGCCGCGAAGCCGGCCATTGCGGACCCTGCGGGCCCAGGGCCTGGAAGACCAACAACGTTTCTCTGGGGTGCATGGGCTCACCTGGCCGAGCGGCGGCGGATGGCCAGACTTTCCCCTCTTACGACTCGATCACCTCCTCGTCTCACCGACGCTGAACGTGACCCTGCAGGAACATCTGGACCTGCCCGACTCCGATCATCGCGGGCTGTGGTTTCGGGTCAGCGCTTCCCGCCCGTCGAACAGTCCGCGCTGACAGCGTCTTCGGTGGTGACGGTGTAGCAGCACAGGCGGTCGCCGGTGTCAGCGCCCGTCTGGTTGGACTGCGTCTTGCGAAGCACCCGGCCCGGACGGTCGCAGCGATCTGTGGCGCCCATCAGCTGCCGATCGACCGCCTCCGCAGAGGGGCACTCCTCGCCGGTGTCGGGAATCGACAGGCACACCCCCGCCTCTTCCGTCATACAGCCCGCCGCGGTTGATGCGAACAAGGCGATGGCCCACCACGAGGCGCGCATTTTACCCCCTCTCTTCCAGCTTCTCTAACAGACGGATGAGGATCTCGGCTTGAAACCGAGCGTCATAATCCGCACGGTGCTTCTGGCGGTGATCCTCCGCCGGGAGACCCAGACGCGCGGTCAGGATTTCCTTGTTGCTGTCAAACCAGTGCAACCCCAACACCCCGCTGGCCAGCGACTTGGTGCACATCGCCTTATAGCCGAACGGGTTGTCCATCTCCTCTGCGGCATAGGTCCAGGCGATAAACGACCAGTCAAATGGGGCATTGTGTCCGACGAAAGTTGGCTTTGTGCCATCGCGCAGGTTGCGGTTCGTCCACTCCGCAAGCTGCACCATCGCGTCCCGCCGAGGGGTGCCGTTGGCCTGGAGGTGTTCAAAAGACAGCCCATGGATGGGGATGGTGCGGGTGTCGAAGCGCGGGGCCTGGGGCTGAATCTCAATATAGAAGTCGGCGCCCAACGCCAGCGACCCGGTCTCATCCGGGGCGACCACCACAGCGCCGATCGAGATCATGTCGTACAGGCTGGGAACCGGGCCGCTGGTCTCGATGTCCACACAGAAGTACGTCGTACGTGTTTCAGGCATTCTGTCTCCAGGCGATACGTTTAAACTATGGATCGTGCTGTGACCACCTTGCTGCTGTGTCTCGCCCTGCCATCGGGCGGGCTGGCGGTGATGCTGTTGACCGGCGCAGGGCTGCTCCATCATGCGCCAGGCGTCCTCGTCGCCCTCTCTGCGGTCACGCTGGTCGGGCTTCCCGCGATGGGGCTCGCGTCGGTGGTTCGTGGGCAGGTTCCGGGTGCCCTGGGCGCCCTCATCTTGTGGTCCTGGGTGCTCATTGCCGGATTTCCCCTATACTTCCCAGGTGAGCGTCCAGACGCGCTCGCCGCGGGCGTCGGGGTGATCGCCGGTCCGTTGCGGGTGCAGATCGATCCGACGTTGCTGGTCGCGGTGGAGCGGCGGTTGCCGGCTGCGCCCAGCGGGCGGCAGCCGCTGCCGCGGCTCACCCCGCTGCCCGATGAGAACGCGGTGGTGTCCTACTCAGACGGCGCTGATGGGGTCGTGCTTCGCTACTCTGGGCAGGGGCGATCGATGCGGGTGCCGGTCTCGATTGATGACGCCGATGGCGATCGACAGACGCTGTGGATGATCTTCGACACCGGCGCCACGTTGACGACCCTCGATCGCGCGACGCTTTCGCGGCTGGGCGTCGAGCTGCCCATGGATGCGCCTGAGGTGACGTTGCGGACAGCTGCTGGAGAGCGGACGGCGCAGACCCTGATCCTCGATCGGATCTGGATCGGGGATGTGCCGGTAGATGGCGTCACCATCGCCGTCTGCGACGCCTGTGGGGACTCGGATGCGGCTGGACTGCTTGGGCTCAACGTGTCCGGGCGGTTTCGGCTCACGGTGGACGCGACCGAGCAGGAGCTGATCCTCCAGCCACGGGAGCGCGCAGACAACAGCGTTGACCTGTCTCCTTGGATTGACGTACAGGCTTCCGCAACCCGATTCAGCGATGGCCGGATCGAGGTCGGGGTTTCCGCGAATAGCCGCGCCCCGCGGCCCGTCACCGATGTCATCGTCGCGGTTCGCTGTGATCAGTCGTTCCATGCAGAGCTGGGAGATATCGCGCCAGGGGAGCGCGCTGTCGCGCGGGTCGCGCTGCCGCTTGGGGTGGACTGTGCCGAGTACTCGGTTGCCATGGTCCACGGCCGCTGGTGATTCCCCCAGGGCTGGTTCCCCCGGGGCTGGCGAGCCGTCTGGTGAACCGGTCTGCTCTTCAGGCGGAAGGCCGTTCACCCGGCCGCATGGCTCACTCTGCCGCGGCAGCTTCCGGAGGGGTCCACGTCGTGGGATCTTCTCCGTCGAGGAGCCCGGCCTCTGGGGACCAGCTTCGCGCCGGGGTCCAGTTGGCGTCCAGGGCTTCCACGCTCGCCCAGAGGATCATGTAGACCAACGCCGACAGGTCATGGGGAAGGTCCATCTCATTGGGATCCGATGTGGGGCGGTCGAACAGGGCCCACAGGATCTCATCGAGAAGGTGCGGCTGTGCGCGCCATTCGATGGCGCGGGCCCGGGCGGCGAACGCGCCGTCTGCAGGCATCAGCTCATCGGTGACGCCCTGGATCCGCGCGGTGGCGGCGTTGATGTCTTCGGTGCTGACCTTGCGCATCCGGCCACCGACCTGCTCGAACACCCGCAGAGAGACCGAGAGCATATACACCGCCATCTGGCTGAGGACGTACTTGCGCTGATCGTCGACGTTCAGGCCGGCGAAGCTCTGCTCGATGAACCGCGACAGCCGGCGCTGTTGCTTGATGAGCCGTGTCGCGGTGGACTGGAAGGCTTCCCGTTCGTCGCTGCAGGCTTCCGCGAGCCGATGCACCTGCGGACGCAGGATGGCGGGGTTGGACATACAATGCTCCCTGAGGATGTGATTCTGGGAAGGCCGAATACCATGTTGTGACGAACCAGACACCGGGACGAGATGGTTTTTTCACGTCAGGAGACATCGCAGGGTGACTATTAATAAAAGAGAAAAGATTGTTTTTCCCTGGAGCTTCACCATGCGTTTGATGCCGTCACGGACCCCGTCCGACACCCGCCACTAACGAACCACCGAGCCATCTTCTCGCCGCCCTTCCGCGACGGCGATGGCATGATCGACGTGCCGCAAGAACAGCTCGCGGTACCGACCCTCATGCTCTAAACGACGGATCATCGAGTAGATCCCGCTCAACGACCGGTGGAGGTAGATGATCGTCCGCGGCGAGCGGATGTTCGGATACCGAAGAATCTGCGGCATCATCCGCTGGATACCGGTCGTCATCTCATCTACTCCCGTCGAACAGGCGTACTGTTCCTGGCGGAGCGGATGGCCGATCAGCTCGCCGAATGACCACAACACGTCCCGGCTCTCCGCAGGGCCATCGGTGAGGATGCCCACCTGCTGCGCGGCGTCCATGAACGCGTCCCGTTCCCCAAGGACCAGCGTCTTGGCCATCCGGGCATAGTTGGCGACGAAGTACACATCGAAGCGCTTGACACACCCGAAGTCGAGGATCCCAAGACCGCCGTCCGTTCGAAACAGGTAGTTGCCAGGATGCGGATCGGCGTGCAGCGCCCGCTGTCGGTAAAACATGTCGTGGAAGGCGAGCGCCAGAAGATCGCCGGCCTTCTGCTTCGCCTGGCGATCGGCCATCGGAAGGAAGTCATCCAAAGAGCGCCCCAACAGACGGTCCATGGTCAGCACCCGCTCGGTGCAGTACTGTGGGTGCGTCGAAGGGACGTGGATGTCCGGGAAGTCGGCAAGGCTGCGGTGGAAGTGCTCCAGGTTGGCCGCCTCCTGGTAATAATCCAGCTCTTCGGAGAGACGATCGCGAAGCTCTGCAAAAATGGCGTCGATCTCAGACCGATCCCGACGAAGCACCCGGCCGGTGAGGAACAGCGTCTTGAGCGCAGAGAGGTCCGAGTCGACGCTGTCTTCGATGCCATCGTGCAGAACCTTGACCACGACGGCTTCCCCGCTGGGGAGCCGCGCCGCGTGCGCCTGGGCAAGGCTCGCAGTGCCCAGCGGCTCTTCGTCAAAGTCCGAGAACAGATCGTCGATCCGGGCGTCCAGCTCCCGTTCGATCGACGCTTTGATCAGAGAGAAGGGGATCGGCGTGGCCTTGTTGTTGAGCTTGCCGAGGATGTTGGCCATCTCAGGTGGAAGATCCATCCCATCGACGACCTGCGCGAGGGACTGGCCGACCTTCATCGCCGCCCCCTTCAGCAAGCCCATTGTGTCGACGATGCGCTCAGCGTTCTCAAGGTGGACCCGGCGAAGCGAGGCGTCAGCGTCTTCATCGTCCTGGAAGACGCTTCGGATCCGCTGGCCGAGGTAGCTGCCCGAGACGCGTGAGGTCAGCCCACCCAGGCGCGCCAGGCGACCGAGCTTTCCCCGTGGTGGACGTTTGGCCATCGTTTTTTGCTCCCCAATCCATCCATCTGTTTCGTTCGAGTCCTAACGTGTCCTGGATCAACCCGGTTCATGCCCACAGCGACGATCTGAGGAAAACAAGGGGTAGCCATAACGGATGTCGGGGTTTATATTGCGTTCGAGGGTTTAATTTGGCCAGATCCGGGATGTTTGCTCTGGTAAGTTCAGAGCAAAGGTTAAAACTGGTTTTCTGGCCTGCTCTCGACATGAACACGCAATCCAATGCAGGAGATCTCCCCTGAGACGAGGACGTCGCCGATTCCGGCCGGAACCCACTGAAGAAGAGCATCGCGTAAACGATCGCATTCGCGTTCCCCGAGTTTTGTTGATCGATGAAGAAGGCAACAAGCTGGGAACCTTCCTGACCCGTGACGCCGTCCAGATGGCCCAGGACAAGGGCCTGGACCTGGTTGAGGTCGCGCCCAATGCGCGCCCGCCGGTCTGTAAGATTCTGGATTATGGCAAGATGAAGTACGAGAAGCAGAAGCGTGACGCAGAAGCACGCAAGAATCGTACGCAGGTCCAGCTCAAAGAGGTCAAGGTTCGCCCCAAGACCGATGAGCACGATATGGAAGTCAAGATCAAGCAGGCGCGCCGCTTCCTGAGTGAGGGCAACAAGGTCAAGATCACCGTGCGCTTCCGCGGTCGTGAGCACGCACACCACGACATCGGCGCAGAGAAGTGCATGCTCATCGCCAAAGAGCTTGGTGAGCTCGCCATTATCGAGACCCATCCCCGGATGGAAGGTCGTCAGATGATGATGATCCTGGCACCCGCCGCCTGACCGCGCCGTCCGCCGGTGGGGGCCCGGCGGGCGGGGCGGGGCGGTGGTACAGCCCCGCCAGCCGCTGAAGCACCACCCGCCCCGGCGCCCGCACAGTCTCCAGGTCAGGCAATGAACGAAGGAACACCCGGCCATACCAGCGTCGGGTGGTCCTGCGATCGAGGACCAACACCGCCCCACGGTCGGTTCGGGTGCGGATCAGCCGCCCGAACCCCTGGCGGAACCGAAGCACCGCCTGCGGAAGCGAGTACTCCTTGAACGGATCCTTGCCCTGCGCTTCGAGAAGCTCATGGCGGGCCTGTTGGACCGGCTCGGTGGGGACCCGGAACGGCAGCCGTGGGATGATCACCAGCCGCAGCGCGTTGCCCTTGACGCTCACCCCCTCCCAGAAGCTGTCGGTTCCGAACAGGACACTGTCTGGGTCGGCCCGGAAGGCGTTCAGCAGGCGGCTTCGGCTCATCTCCCCCTGCCGGAGCAGCCGGAAGCGTCCCCCCAACGCCGCCTGACAGCGACGGTGTAGCCCCCGGAGCAGCGCGAAGCTGGTGCACAGGACAAATGCGCCGCCGCCGCTGACGTGCAGCGCGTCGGTGATGAATCGTGCGCACACCGCTTCGAACATTCGATCGTTGGGGTCTGGGATGTCCTGCGGCAACCCCAACAATGCCTGTTGGCGGTAGTCGAACGGGGACGCGAAGGTCTGTGTGTGGACCCGCTCGGGCGGCGGCTGCATTCCGACCCGGCTGAGGTAATGCTCGAAGCCGCGGTTGACCGTCATCGTCGCCGAGCAGGTGATCACCGAGGTCATCGCGTCGAAGACCTGCTCGCGGAGGGCGGGCCCGACCTCGACCGGGGCGACGCAGAGGGCGGCGGTGGGGCTCTGGTTCCGGCCACGCGCCTCCTCGATCCAGCGGACCAGCTCGGCCTCGCTCATCAGAAACTCGGCGGCGAGGGTGGCGTTGCCGGTGATCCGACGGAGCGCCCGGTTGAGATCCAACAACGGCTGCGGATCGCGCAGCCGGAAGGGCTCGGGCAGCTCCTGCAGCAGGTCGGCCAGCCGGTTGAGGTGATACGCCGCATCGGTCAGCCGCTGCCGGAGGGACTGAAGGCTGGGCTCCAGCTGGAGGGTCCAGAGGATGTCCTGCTCGACCTTCGGCGTGATCCGCAGCTGCCGCTGCTCGGGCGAGAGCGCCGCGGCGGCGATGTGCTCCATCC
>JBCBLB010000792.1:0-4109 GCA_038520555.1 Myxococcota bacterium
CGCGCTTCCATCCAAAGTGGAGATGCGCGCGCCGTCATCGACGCCGACGGCGCGGCCTCTGCGAGGGTAGTCCCGGCCGATGAGGTCGGTGGGGTTGGTCTGGCCGCTCTTGAGCGCGGACGCGCCCCCGCTGGTGTTGAAGGCCCAGAAGAAGTAGCGGGTGTTCGCGGTGCCGGTGGAGATGTGGCCGACGCGGATCTGAGAGCTTGTGGCTTTGGTGCCCGGATTGTCGAGAAGGGTGCGGGCGACGCCGCCGGACAGCCAGACCCGATCGGTCTCTGGGTCATAGTCGCGATACCAGAAGAAGAACTGCCCCCCTGCCATCGCGACGCGGATTTCCTGATCGCCAGAGCGGCCATTGACGGTGACCAACGGCGCGGCGAGGAACCCGTCATAGAGCTGAAAACCGTCTTCCGCCTTTCGAATCTGGAGGCTGTAGTCGTTCGTACCGTCCGCTGAGCGCAGCGTCACCCCCCGATCCAGAGAGCCGGTGCTGCCGCCGATGGTGGGGCGGTAGGCGATGTCGAACAGGATCCCACCAGCGATGGTGTCGCCCGTCAATGTGTGTTCGTAATACCGGCTACTGCCGCTGGTCGCGACCTGCAATCCGACGCCGTCAATAACGTCAGTGCCGCTCCCGATCGCGGTGATGGCTCGGTAGAACTCGGGCTGCTCTACAGGCAGATAGGTGAAGCTCTCAAACCCGTGCCGTTGGTGGGAGCGGGGGAACTCAACCCGGCCGGGCAGCTCCAGCGTCGAGGATCCACCGAAGTACACGGCATGAACAGAGAGATCGGTGCTGGAGTCCGGGGTCACGTGGTTGGTGAACAGCACCTGGCGGCCGACCTGGGAGACGCCGACGAAGTCGGTGGGGTAGGTGTCCCCATCTCCAGAGTTGATGATGATGGCAGCGTCAGCGTTCTCTCCCGTTCGATCCCCATCTCCACAGTACTTCCAGGTTTTCCCCGCATCGACCGACTGCATCATGAAGGCGTATCCGTTGCCGGGAGTGTCCTGTGTCGAGGCCTGTTGGTAGAGAGCTGCAAGCCGAAAGGTGCCTTCTTCGTCGATCCAAACCGAACAGTCTGCGACGGTAACGATGTTCGATGGCTGCTGGACCACATCGATCTGCCCTGAACTGCCTTGGAAGGCGAATAGGCTGGAGTCTTGCGCACCGGAAATGATCCAACGGTTCACAATGCTGGAGTAAGCATGCGGTAAATTGACAGAATACAGAACTGTGGCAACACCGACCCGTGCGGGCCAGATGACATAGAACTTGCCCCGAAAGGCCAGCACACTATGAGCGCAGAACGGCACGGTGACTGAGCCGGGCCCCTGGAGCTGCCCGATAGCAACCTGCTTCAACAGGCCGCCCTCAGAGGTGGAGGCGTACTGCACAAGGTGGTCAAGGGCCCCCACGCCAGCCCCGATGACCACCCATCCCACAAGCAGCAGCTGCCCGTTCTTGTTGAAGGCCATCCGCAGCCGCTTTCGCCTGTAGCCTATGGTTGGATCCGTCGACAGTGGCGTCTCCAGAGACCACCGGCTCATCACCTCGCTCGACCACGTCTCGTCCGCTTTGTTGTAGGTGATGCGGTGGGTCCTGACCTGTGCCTCTGCCACCTGACCATCTGCGATCCAGTGGCAGCAGTACACCGCGCCGTTGAGGGGGTTGAACGCGAGCGCGGCCCAGTCATCGGCCGTAAGCCCATCCTGGATCACCACCTCTGTCCAGTTTGTCACGCCAGGCTTTCGCCAGGAGAGCCGGAGCGAGGTGTCGCTCCCGTCGGTGAGCAGGTAGGCGACCATCACCGTGCCGTCCGGCAGGCTCTCCGCATCACAGACCATCGCCCCATCGACGCCGCTGTCGGTGGTGTGCCGGACCGTCTCGATCGCGGAGAGCGCCTGGATGTCCCGCCCCCGCCACTGCGTCTCTGCGTCCGCGGTGTTCTTCCAGATGAACGCGGACCCTTCTGGACCGGGGTGACCAGCCCTTTGGGTTCGAATCCGTAGGCTGCCGCCGCTGCTCTGCCGACCGCTCGTCTCCAGCCGTTGCACCATCGGCCGCAGCGGCTGCGCCTGTCCGACGAGGGGATCCTGCTCGGTGTAGCTGCTCTCGCTCGCCCACAGATGCGAGGGATCCATCGGCCAGGGCACGCACAGCCCCTGCATGAAATCTGGCGTAATGTCCGCTGCCATCGTGCCTCCTTGACAGGTCAAGATTATCACTGTTGACTCTTAGCGAACAGTCTGTTTCCAAACGGGATATACTCCGCACGCATGGGTGTGATGGGGGAGTGATGGCGGCGATCGATCTGAGCGATGCATCCGGTACCGTCATTGGTGGTCAGACCATCTCGGCGACCGCATCTGAAAACGAAGTCACCATCAACCCCGGTGCGCAGGAGCTTCACGTCTACCTCGACGACAGCGCGGCGGGCACCTTCGGGATGCTCTCTGCCTCACAGGCGCCATTGCCAGGCCAGACATGGCTGAAGATCTGGGAGCGACCACAACAGCGTACCGGGGACGGGGACTACACCATTTTCGTCGCGAGCGGCGGCGGCAGCGTCACCCTGTTTTATCGGCTCGTCAAATGAGCATGTACGACATGGGGGGAGGTCCTGGTGGCGCTGCTGGTGGCGGTGGTGCATCGGCCATTCCCTTGACGCTGGCCGAATCCTTCGACTTCACCGTACAGGGCACCCACGACCTCGTGGCCACCCCATCCAAGAGCCTCACCGGTGCCGTTGGTGGCGCCGGGTCGACGACGTTGTCCGGCACTTCGCTGTCTGGCACGATGGGCTTCGGCCCGAGTGGCCTTGTCATGGCCAACATGGGCGGAGCGCTCCACTTCCCGCTCGGCGACATTATCGACACGTCCGATTACGGCACGATCGTGGTTTTCGTGGTTCGGGCGTCATCGGTCACCAAGGACGGGACCGGCGGTGGTGTCACGCGCATTGGCTATAGTCGTACGAGCGGGACGATGAGGGCCGGTCATTTCGTTGGATGGGCAGAGAGTACTGCCCGTAATGTCTATGGAGGCTGTAAAAACACAAACGGAGGAAGCCTCTACAACATCGACTCAGCAACTGGTCTATCAACCGACCCTGATGTACAGATGGTGGTCGTTCGGCCCGCACTCTACAACAGCCGCGCCTACTATATCGAAACCGCTGCATCTTTGCCTGATCCAAGCAGCGACGAATGGATCCAGTATACTAACGTGCAAAATGGCGGTCAGGAGAGCGAAGTCGACGTATCCCCCGTCCTTCAGGCCGTGGACGATTTCTTCTTCGTCGAATTCTTCAGCACGCCGGCCGGGCTGACGTTGACAGATCTGGCCGTCTACGTCGGCCAGACTCCCACCATCTTCGCCTCATGAGGCCGTCATGACCCCTGATGAGATTCGAGATCTTCAGCGTGACCTGAGCCGCCTGGGCTTCGCGCCCGGCCCTCTGGATGGTCTGTGGGGTCCACGCACTGAGGGCGCGGTCCAGCGCTTCCAGCGGCGGGCAGGTCTGCCCGCCAGCAGGACACAGACGGCCCAGACCCGCCGAGCGCTCAGGCGCTTCCTCAAAGAGGCAGAGGAGCGGATCGTCCCTGTCACCCGCGCGGATGTCGTGGCCATCACCGGCCGCTTCCCAGAGGAATGGGTCGAGCCCCTCAACGCGTCGATCCGCTGGGCCCACGTCACTGCGGGTCGGCTGCCCGCCTACCTCGCCCAGCTCGGCCACGAGTCTGCAGGGTTCCGCACGCTGGAGGAGTACGCCAGCGGAGAAGGCTACGAGGGGCGTCCAGATCTCGGCAACACAGAGCCTGGTGATGGTCGCCGCTTCAAGGGCCGCGGCGCGATCCAGATCACAGGACGCCACAACTACACCCGCGCGGGTGAGGCCCTTGGCTTGCCCCTGACCGAGCGTCCAGAGCTGTTGTTGGAGCCAGGGCACGGGTTCATGGCGAGCGCCTGGTACTGGCTCGACGCGAACCTGAACGCCATCACCGACAGCGGCGATTTCGTGGCCCTGACCCGTGCGATCAACGGCGGCGTGAACGGCCTCGAACACCGCCGAGAGCTGTACCAGCGCGCGCAAGAGGTCCTC
>JBCBLB010000351.1:0-10194 GCA_038520555.1 Myxococcota bacterium
CCGACCTGCGCACCGGCCACCCGTTCATCGGGCTCCAGCAGCGCGTCACCCGCAGCGGCGAGACCGTTACCCTGCGGTGCTCCTACTGTCCGATCCGAGACGATCGCGGTCAGGTCATCGCGGTCTCAAAGTATGCCCTCAACGCCTCGGATCATCAGCGGCAGCAGCAGATGACGGAGCGCTACAAAGTCGAGGTCAACAAGGTCTATGCGGCGGCGACCGCTGGGGATTTGTCCACTCGCGGCGACCTCTCCCAGCTGGAAGGCGACCATCAGGTCATGCTCGAGCGGGTCCATGACATCATCGACGCGCTCGTCGCCCCGGTCACGGCGCTGCGCGCCAGCCTGGAGCGGTTCTCCGGCGGGGACCTGACCGTCTACATCCGCGAAGACTATCCCGGCGAACACAACGCGCTGAAGGCGCAGTTCAACGCGGCCCTCGACAGCCTCAACGACACCCTCTCCCAGATCCGGCGCGCCGCCGACCAGATCGCGACCGGCAGCGGCGAGGTGTCCTCATCGAGCCACTCGCTGTCCAACGGCGCCACCCGGCAGGCTGCTGCCATCGAAGAGATCTCGGCCTCGCTCTCGGAGATCTCCGAGAAGATCAACGACACCGCCGGCAACGCCAACAACGCCGCAGAGCTCGCGGAGCGGGCGGGCGGGCTCGCCAAAGACGGTGATGTCCGAATGAAGTCGATGGTCAAGGCGATGAACGAGATCGAAGAGAGCAGCAACTCGATCTCCAAGATCATCAAGGTCATCGATGAGATCGCGTTCCAGACGAACCTGCTGGCGCTCAACGCCGCGGTGGAGGCGGCCCGCGCCGGCACCCACGGCAAAGGGTTCGCTGTCGTCGCTGAGGAGGTCAGAAACCTCGCCGCCCGGTCCGCCAACGCTGCCAAGGAGACGACGGAGATGATCGAGAACAGCATCAAGAAGGTCAACCAGGGCACCACCATCGCCACCGAGACCGCCAGAGCGCTCACCGAGATCGTCGACAGCGTCCATGAAGTCGGCGGCCTCGTCGAGCAGATCGCCCAGGCGTCCGGGGAGCAGGCCGAGGGCATCACCCAGATCGATGTGGGGCTCAAGCAGGTCGACCTGGTCACCCAGCAGAACACCGCCGCCGCGGAACAGAGCGCCGCCGCCGCAGAGGAGCTGTCCGGTCAGGCCAACCTCCTCCGCGAGCTGCTCAGCGGCTTCGTCATCCAGGAGCCAGCCCCCGCAGGGATGCCAGAGAACATCTCGCCGGAGCTGCTCGCCGCCATCCAGCAGTACCTCAGCCAGCAGGGCACCCGCGCGCCCGCCGCTCCGCAGCAGCAGCCGGCGCGGCGCACGCCCCGCCCCCGGCGCACCGGGGCGGGGGCGGGGGCGGTCACGCCGAGCGCGCTCATCCCGCTCGACAGCTCTGAGTTCGACCGCTACTGAACCGCCGCTATTCCGACGTGCCGGTGTCATCGGCTTCGGGGAGCTGGCAGGCGATGATATCGACGCATGCGGCGGGGGTGGCCCCGCCGCAGCGCGTCTCCGACAGCGCGTCGATGCACCGATCGGTCTCATCGATGTCTTCAAAGCAAGCGCGCTTGTTGTTGAGGATCGCGGCGTCGCCCCAGTAGCGGCGGTAGAGATCCGCGCACGCGTCGACCGAGTCGAACACATCGTCAAAGCCGCTCCGGCAGGCCAGCACATCGCACCACGCGTCGGCCATCGCGTCGACGTCGCCGATGGCCCGCAGCTCAGCGGTCTTGACCTCGGCGGCGTCGGTCCGGCATCCGGCAGCCAACGCAAACCACATGAACCATCGCATCATCGATTCCCCCTTCACAACAGGTATAAGGGAGATCCGTTCGCGTCAGTCCGTCGGTGGAAGATGGTGGAGCCCCCCTTCCAGATCTTCGATCGGTTCACGGACAGGTTGAGGCATCGGCGCAACAGCAGCCGGCGCGGGCTCATCGATCCACATCATGCCGTCGACCGATTGGATCTGCGGTGTCTGCTGCGCCGACGGAGACGGCGCCACCTGGGCAGGCGCGGCGGCGCGCTGTTGGGCCCACATCCGCGCGCGCTCTGCCGCATGGACCCGGCCCGGGTTCGAGGGCGTCGCCGACGCGACGGATAGCAACACGCTCCACATCAGGATCATCAGCGTCCTCCACAACGACAGGAAGTCTCGGACGGCGCGTCCTGTGGGTTTATTCAATCGGCGGCGGTCATGCTCAGCAGGTGGCGCTTCAGCGCGACGTCGCGGAAGTCGTCGGCCTCGTCCAGGGCGCCATGGCCGGACTGGATAGAGGGCCACTTTTCAGAGAGGTGGGCGTTGAGGGGAATGTACTCCTGCCACCTCTCAGGGACATCCTCATCGAGGTAGATGGCTTCTACCGGGCACTCTGGGACGCAGGCGCCGCAGTCGATGCACTCCTCGGGGTCAATGACCAGGAAATTCACCCCCTCCCGGAAGCAGTCGACCGGACAGACGTTGACGCAGTCCGTGAACTTGCACTTCACACAGGGTTCGGTCACCACAAACGCCATCAGTCATCCTCCGCCGGATCGGTCTTGCCCGGGTTGGTCTCCCGCCAGCCGTCCTCTTCCTCGTTGTCTTTGAGAAACCAGTACTCGTCTCCGGTCTCTCTACCCGAAGAAGGAGATTGTGCGAACGGATCCACAGCCCCGGAGGGGGGCCCGCTGGACTGCGGCGTTGGCTTCGGGGCGGGCGTACCGGGCCGGGGCTGGTCTGGCTCACCGCCCCACAGGGGGTTGCGGGCGGCCATATGAGGTTGTGGACGGCCCGGATAGTTCGCCTCTTCGGCGACGTCTTTCAGCAGATCGCGGACCTTCCGCAAGCGCGCCTTGAGCCGTGAACGAAATCCCATCGTTATTGGCTGATCAGCTTCGTCAGGGATCCGTACTGCCGGATCTTGAACCAGGTCAGCTCGCCGTTCTTGAAGTAGCGCATCGCCACCCAGAACATCTTCGCATAGTTCGCCGCCCAGGCGAGGTAGAAGATCTTCTCGATGTTCTCCGGCTTCTTCCAGTGCTCCCGCTCGTCGATCAGCTTGCGGATGAACCCGCGAGGCACGAAGCCCTTGGAGGCGAGGCTGTAGATGGCCAGATAGAACTTGTCTTCGTTGCTCCGCGGCCAGTCCATGCTGACGCGGAACTGGCTCCACGACTTGGTGGCCCGCCCCTCAACCAGGTTCGGATCCAGCGACCCATCCTCCAGGCCCTGCTTGGTGAGCGCCGTCCCGGGGAAGTAGTTCAGCGAGTAGAAGTAGATGTCATACGGCCGCGGCAGCTCCAGCAGAAACTCGGCCGTCTCCAGCTTCATCTCTTCGGTGGCGTGCGGATTGTCGATGATGACGTCGTAGACGATGTTCAGCTTGAGCTTGCGGTTAAACTCGGCGAAGTTCATGATCGCCCGGTTGCCCGGAGAGCGGTTGTGCATCTCCTTGCTCTCTTTGGCTGAGCCGCTCTCAATGCCGGTCTGCACCCGCACCAGCCCGGCGTCCACCAGCCGGGTGAGCATCTCTGGACGCAGCATCGGCGGGATCAGCAGACACTCGAACGGCAGCCCCACCCGCGACGGATACTTCTGGAGGAACTCGTCCATCCAGTCCTCGCCGAAGGCGAACGATGTGTCATCGTCGATCTTGACCCGCGCGATCTTGGGGAAGCTCTGCTGGACGTGCTCCAGCTCGCCGAGGATGTGCTCGACCGAGCGGGCCCGGTAGAACTGCTTGCCCTTCTCGTCGTAGACGTCGCGAAGGATCGAGACGTAGCAGTAGGAGCAGTTGTACGGGCAGCCCCGTGAGAAGTAGATGCGATATTCGGCGGTGCGCTTCCAGGGCTCTTCGATGGTGTACTTGTCGTGCTCGATGTAGTACTTGTTCTCATCGGCGACGTCGGGGTATGGCAACCAGTCGAGGTTCTGAATCAGCGGCCGGGGGCTGTTGCGGAAGATCTGGCCGTTGATGTTCGCCCAGATGTTCGGGATGCTCGTGGTGTCCGCGCCTGTGGCCAGGGCGTCGCAGAAGTCGATGACCGCCAGCTCGCCTTCGCCCACGCACAAATAATCCACCTCTTCGATGCACTCATCCGGCGCCGAGGTCGGGTGGATGCCGCCCCAGATGACCGGCGTATCCGGGAAGGCCTGCTTGATGCGGCGGGTGGCTTCGCGCGCGATCGGCAGCAGGCTGGACATAAACCCCAGCCCCACAAGGTCCGCCCCTTTCTCACGGATGAGATCGAGGGCAAGCTGGAATTCACGGTCAGAGGGCATCTCCAGGCGGTTGTGGACCCAGTCTCGCAGGAAGATGATGTGGGTCTCATACCCTTCGCGCTGCAGCGCTGAGGAGATGTACCGAATCCCCGCATTTTCAATGCTGTAGATGGTCATCAGGACGACGGTGAAGGGCTTGTCGCGCCCCCGCCGGGCCGGCTTGTCGGCCAGCGACGCGTCGCTGCTGATCTGGTTTTCGTGATCACCGGACATGGGTCTGGGCTCCTAGCCAGCGAGCAGGCGGATGCCCGCAGTGGCTTTGCGCTTGAAGTCGTTGAGGTTTCGGATCTGCAGGAGGTTGCGGAGCACAAACCGCGGACGCCAGTAGAACCGACGGTACGCGTGGTTGAGCAGGTGCCGCAGCTCATCCCGGGTGAAGTATTCGTCCCAGACCTGCGCTTTGAACTTCTCGTCGGGGTTGCGCATAAACTGGACCCACGGCTCGACATCCAACACGCCGTCCCGGACGCCCTCGTCATACAGCGTCGTCCCCGGAAACGGCGTCAGGATGTTGTACATCACGAAGTCCGGGTTCAGCTTCACGCTGTATTCGATCGTGTCGATCACGTCTTCGCGGCTGCGCTCGGTCGGGGTGCCGATCATGAAGTAGGCCACCGTGTGGATGCCCACCTCGCGACATAACGCAAACGCCTGCTCGATCTCAGCGCTGGTGACGTCCTTCTTCAGCCGCAGCAGCCCTTCCTCAGTGCCCTGCTCGACGCCAAACTGGATCCGTGAGCAGCCCGCCGCCTTCATCTTCTCCAGCAGCGGCCGGTCGACACCCTTGACCCGGAACCGCACCGTCCACGACACCTTGATCTGGCGGCGGATGATCTCATCACACAGCTCATGGACGCGCCGGTTGGTGATGTTGAACGTATCGTCGACAAAATAGATTTCGTGAATGCCAAGCTTCGCGCACTCTTCCAGCTCGTCGCAGACCCGCCCGGGAGACATGACCCGATAACGATGTCGCGGCGTGTTGCAGAAGGTGCACCGATACGGACAGCCCCGTGAGGTGATGAGCGTGGTGAAGATCCCCCCCTCACCCATGACATCGTAGTACTTCTGGTAGTCCACCAGGGTCCGATCGATGATCGGGTACTCATCGAGGTCGTTGGAGAAGTAGACGTCCTCATCGGGGATCGGATCGTCGGGGTGGGCCATCACACCGGGGAGGCCCTTCGCGACGCCGCCCTGCTCCCAGACGTTGAGCAGATCAAGCATCGGCTTCTGCCCCTCCCCCTTGACGACGGCGTCGACGCCGGGGAGGTTCACCGACTCCTGGGGGAAGTCGTTGATGTGCGGCCCGCCGAGGACCACATGCTTCACCCCTGCCTTTCGGGCGATCTTGATCGTGTTGTGCACGTCGACCAGCTGCACCGTAAAACAGGTGATGCCCACACATTCCGGTTGGAACGCGCGGATGCGACGTTCGATCTCATCCGACTCCAGATCATCCAGCTGCGCGTCCAGGATCACACAGTCGTGATGCGACTCCGACCGGATGAAGGATGCGATCGCCATCAACGACAGCGGCGGATAGCTGAGGTTCTCTGCCTCGACCGCTTCAGGGACTTCGCTCTCGACGGTGTGTCGAGCAGGTGGTCGGATGAGCATGACGCGCATGACGCTTCTGTCTCCTGTGGTGGCTGCCAACCTCTCAAGCCGGCAGTATCGTGCAGACCGATCCGGACATTTGTCAAAGACTACCCTAAAGTACCGCACAACCCCACAATTCTAGCGGGCGCAGCAGCGTCTCCCAGATAGGAACCCTGTCTTCAAGGCGAAAAATAATTCAGCCCAGCCAACCCGATGCGATCTCAATTTCACAGACGACCGCCACCGGGCCCCGTAGCCTGAGCGTCATATCCGCCCGCACCGTCACCTCCAGCGTTCCGCCCGGCATCTGTACCGTGATGGGGCCCGGTGACAGCGCCCCCAACGCCACCGCCGCCGCCGCGACCGCACACGACGACGATCCCGACGCAGACGTCTCTCCAGCGCCCCGCTCCCAGATCCGCATCTCCAGCGCCTGCGGCCCAGACACGCGAACAAACTGCACATTGGTCCGGTTGGGGAACGCGCTGTGATTCTCAATCGCCGGCCCCCACTGCCGCCAGGGAAGCCCATCCAGCTCGGTCTCCGGTGGAAACCAGATCACACAGTGGGGGTTGCCCACCCCCACCGCCGTCGCCTCCAATTCCGTCCCCCGAATGGGGAAGGTCGACCGCCACAGCCGCTGGCGGGTCGGGATCTCGGCGGGCGCGAAGGTGGCTCTGCCCATCTCAACGCTGATCGCGTCCTCATCGACCTGGCAGTCGACCACGCCGGAAGCGACCTCGACGGTGAAGGACGGGGGAGCGTCCCGATGATCGACCAGATACCGGGCGAAGATGCGCAACCCGTTGCCGCTCTTCTCGGCCAGCGAGCCGTCTGGGTTCCAGATCCGCAGCCCAAAGTCCGCCACCGCGCTGTCGACCGGCTCCAGGATCCCATCACCGCCGACGCCGGTGTTGCGGTGGCAGATGCGGCGGACGAGGCTCGGGCTCAGCGCGCCATCGCAGATGTGCAGGGTCAGGTAGTCGTTGCCCAGTCCGTGACTCTTGATGAACTTCATGCGGCGCATTGTATGCCCTGGGCTATACAAGCGGTCAATGCTGCTGGTCGACGAACGCAACCCTCGAGCGCGTGCGCTTTATGAGGCCATTCGGCCTCATCTGGACGAGTCCGCCCTTCCCGACAACCTTTACCTGGTCTTCGGCGGCGACGGGCACCTGCTCGCCCAGATGCACCAACACGGCGCAGGCCCGATCTACTTCGGCCTCAACGCCGGGTACCTGGGCTTTCTGCTCAACGACGTCAACGATCCCAGGGCCATGGCCGCCGCGATCATGGAGGGGCGGTGGAAGGCATGGAACTTCCCCCGGTTGGAGATGCTCGCCACCTGCGCCGATGGGAGTGAGATCCTCGATCGGGCCGTCAACGACATCTATGTCGAGCGGATGACCGGGCAGACCGCCCGGCTGCAGGTCACCATCGATGGCGTCCTCGCTGTCGAGAAGATGGTGTGTGATGGTCTGGCCACCGCGACGTCGCTGGGCAGCACCGCCTACAGCTTCTCCGCCGGCGGCGTGCCCTGCCACCCCATGGTCCGCGGCTTCCACGTCACGCCCATCTGTCCGCATGCGCCCCGCCTGTCACCGTTCATGCTGCCCGAGACCTCGTCGGTCGAGCTGGAGATCCTCCAGGCTGAGCGGCGCCCTGTTCGTGCTGTCTGCGATGGCGTCGACCACGGCGAGGTGGTCCGGCTCCAGGTCAGACAGGCCAACGACAACATCCACCTCGCCTATGTCGAGGGTCACCATTTTACCCGCACCATGATGCGCAAGGTGCTCAAGAGCTGACGGACGCTCGCCCAAACCATCGTCCATACAACATGCAGGCAGCATCAATCCACAGCATCAATCCACAGCATCAATCCACAGCATCATCCGACGACGCCGGCCCACATGCCGATGAAGCGCAGCGCCAGCGATACCAATCCGATCACCACACCGACGCGGACGTTCCAGCCGATCGCGTTGTTGGTCTGACTGCGACGGATCGCCGAGACCGGGATGGTGATCGCCACAGCGATGATCCAGACGGGAATCCAGGTCAGCAGCGTCGCCGTCGATGCCCCATCCTCCAAAAACAGGCTCAACCAGGGCAGGTTCGCCGCGATCGTCGCCAACATCAGCCCGAGCACCGCGGGCACCCGGCGCCGCAGCAAGCGCAGCGCCGCGCCCACCAACATACCGGACAACGCCCCCATCACCGCGCACAAAAACGGCAGCATCATCCCACCGAAGATCGCCGCCTGGATACCATCCGCGGCGAACACATCCGCGGCGAACACGATCGATGACGGCAGCCCGAAGCCAAACCCGAACAGCGCCATGTCGATCACCCACCCCATGACATTGTTCAGCGGGTTGGCAGATGCGGTCGCGGTTTGGGGCGCTGTTGACGAGGCCGCTTCAGAGGTGACGGTCTGAGATCGTTCGGGCGTCTTCTGACGGGCGCCGTGCTGATGAAGTCGCTCCATATATACAGTCTATGACTGTGTCGGGATGCAAAACAATGTCAGCGCCCTGACCCCCACCATCCCACAGAGAGCAGACGATGGACCTCACCGGATTCGCCGACCTCTGGGAACATGTTCGACTGTTATCCGACGGCCCACGCAACGCAGCGCTGCTTTCCCTGTTGAAACGGCACGCACCTGACGCCCGGGTCTGCGAGATCGGCTGTGGCAGCGGCCTGTTGTCGCTCATCGCCGCCCGGATGGGGGCCCGGAAGGTCTACGCCGTCGAACCCACCGCCCTCCACCACAGCGCCCGCGCTTTGGTCCAGGCCAACAATCTCCAATCGGTCGTCGAGGTCCTCGATGGCCGCATCCAGGACGTCGCGCCGCCCGCCGGTGGCGTCGACCTGATTTTCTCTGAGCTGCTCAACGCCGATCCGCTCGTCGAGGGGGTCCTGGATGCGATGGATGCGGCGGCGGCGTGGCGCGCGCCGGGAGGGGTGGTGGCGCCACGGCGGCTGCAGCTGTGGCTCGCCCTCGTCCGAGACGCCAGCAGCGCCCGCGAGCACCAACGGGCGAAGCGCGCCATCGGGGCCCTCGGGGAGAGATGGGGGCTGTCGCTGGGGCCGCTGGAAGCGGCGCTCGATAACCTGGGCGCCTACCGATATCTCAGCCCGAAGATCGAGCCGGTCGGGCCGCCGGTCTGCTGGTTTGATGCCCACCTTGGACACGGACGCAGGCCAGACCAGACCATCGCGGTTGAGGCTTCCGTGACCGAGGCCACACCGATCTCCGGTGTGGCGATCTGGTTCTCTGCCGAGCTGGACGACGGGCTGGTGCTGCACAACCGCCCTGGACACCCTGGGCACTGGGGACACATGGTCTTCGGCTGGCCCACGGAACGCGGCGCCCGGGCCGGCGAGACGATCCGACTGGAGATCGCCGTCGACGACGAAGAGATCGACGTCCGCCCCTGCTGATGTCGCGCCACAACCCGGTACACTCCCGGCAGCAGAGGGGGCCTGGATGCGAAACAAGGGGCTGATCATCGCCTGGGTGACCGCTGGCATCGCGTTGGTTGCTGGGCTGTGGGTGCTCTCGCGGTTCATCTTCCCCCCACCGCCTGACCGCGTCACCATGGCCACCGGCAACGCGCAGGGGACCTACCACGCTGCCGCGGTCCGGTATCAGCGCCTCCTCCAGGAGGACGACATTCAGCTCGACCTCGTCCAGACCGCCGGCGCCGTCGAGAACCTCCAGATGCTCCAGGCCGGAGAGGTCGACCTCGCCTTCCTCCAGGGCGGGCTGACCCCCACCGATACCGACGCGCTCATGGGGTTGTGCTCGGCGTTCCTGGAGCCGTTGTGGATCTTCACCCTCGAAGACGCAGACATCCACGATCTCCGCGACCTGCAGGCCCGGCGGGTGACGATCGGCCCGCCGGGAAGCGGCACACGCGTCCTGGCCACGCGGCTGCTCACCGCCGTGGGCGCCAGCGAAGACGTCACCACATGGCAGGAACAGACCCTCACCGCGAAGGCCCTGCACGACAAGGTGTCCGACGCCGGGCTCATCGTCTCATCGCTCAAGTCCGAGCGGGTCCGGACGCTCCTTCGAACGCCCGGCCTGCGGCCGATCAGCCTCCGCAGACGAGACGCCTATGCGCAGCGGTATCCATACCTTGAAGCCATTGAGCTGCCCGAAGGCGTCATCGACCTCAAGGAGAACCTGCCCGGACAGACCATCCAGGGTGTCGCTGCCGCGGCCTCGATCGTCGCGCGGAAGGACCTGCATCCCGGCGTCATCACCGTCTTCCTCATGGCCGTACAGCGAACCCATGAGAA
>JBCBLB010000744.1:0-4538 GCA_038520555.1 Myxococcota bacterium
CGTCTGGGGCATGTTTGACGTATTGTCAGACCGGGGGAGGGGAGACGCCGCCGATCTCGCTGCGTGGGTCGGCGGGCCGTCCTGGGCGTGGTCGTTGAGCTGGCTGGTGCTCGGTACGCTCCTGTTACGACCGGGCATCCGCGATGCGTTAGGGGGGCGACGATGAACACGCAAGAACTCGCGGTCCGCCTGTTCGGGAACCTGGAGCTTCGCTGGGGCGATTCACGACTCCAGACGCCCACACGAAAAGCCGCCGCGGCCATCGCATGGCTGTCGATGCAAGACCGCCCTGCGACGCGAGAGGACATCGCCGTGCTCCTCTGGGGCCCCGGCCGCCTGCGCAACGTTCGTCAGGAGCTGTTTCGCATCCGAAAGCTGCCGGGGGCGGTCGATGGTTGGCTTCGCCTTGGCGATGAAGGGTCCGTCTCTGTGCGCGCCGACGTAGATCGCCAGCCGCCCGAGGACTGGGACGGCGCCTTCCTCCGCGATCTCAGCGGTCTCAACGCGCCTGCGTTCCAGCACTGGCGCCAGGAAACCCAGCTCGTCTTCATCGAGCAGTGGGCCGCTGCCCGGAAAGCCGCCGCGGAGGCTGCCCTTGAGTCCCACCGGTTCGAGGACGCGGCTGCCATCCTCGACCGCATTTTGATCGTCCTCCCCGAAGACCCCGACGCGCTGGCCCTCCGGACCCGCGCCGCCGCGGCCAGCGGCGATCGGTACGGCGAGTGGCTGGGCCGGGCGAAGATGAACCGGTCGTTTGACAACGCCGGCACCCTCTCACGACTCGCCGACCGACTCAACCGGATCCTCGCGATCCGAACGAGCGAAGACGCTGGCTGGCCCGGTGAACCGGCCGACGTCCCCATGGAAGCGCTCGCCGTGGCGTTGGGGATCTCTCGGCTGGACCTGGCCGACGCCCTCGATGAGCTGCAAGCCGCCGGACGGATCGACGCGGCGCTGAACCGATTGGAGGACCCGGTGCTCCCAGGGGCCGGGGCGGCGCTGCTGCACGAGAACCTCGCTGAGGCCCTCGATGCGGTCGGTGCGGCGCCGGAGATGGTCGGGTGGCACTTCGAGAAGGCCGGTCGCCGCCAGGACGCCACGGAGCATTACCTTCGGGCTGCCCACGAAGACGCGCCGTTGGACTGGCCCCTCCAGCGGGCGCGCCGGATTTGCCCTGATGGCCCCAGAAAGGCTGAGGTCCTCTCTCTGCTCATCGAGGTGCTCCGGACCAGCGGGGACATGCCGGGGATCGATGAAACCCTCGACGCGCTCGACCGGCTCGCCGTCCGAACCCAGTCGCTGACCATCCTCTCCGCCGCCGCGCGTCAGCGCGCGACCGAGGCCTACCGCCGTGGTAACCTCGAAGACGCCGCACGCTTCGCTGAAGACTTCCGAAAACACGCCGCGGTGAACCAAGACCCCGTGGACGCGGCCAAAGCCCGGCTGCTGCTCGGCGCCATCGCACACCGAAGCGGCGCCCGCAATGAAGCCATCGCACACCTTGAAGCCGCCCGCGACAGCGGAGACGATGCCATCGAACTCCAGATCCTCAACGCCCTCGGCGCCATCTATGCCTACAACGGTGACCTCCTCCAGGCGCGACAGATGCACGAGAAAGCCCTCCAGATGGCTCGGATCGCCGGGGAGCTGGCCGTGTCGGTTCGGCTGCTCAATAACCTCGGGGCGACCGCTGAGCGGATGTCAGATTATCCCCTCGCAGAGCGCTACTTCTCCGAAACCGTCACCCTCGGAAGGCGGCTGGCGGATGCAAACATCCTTCGGACCAGCTGGCTGAACCTCGCCCAGGTCTACCTGAACTGGGGGCGGTTGGGGCGATGCCGCGAGTTGGTTCGACGGATCCTCAACGCCGAGCCGCTGCCTCGGGAAGAGGGGCTCGCCTGGATGCTTCGGGCCCACCTTGAGCTGCTCTGCGGGCGCGCCGATGAAGCCCTCGGATGGATGCTGCGCGGAAAGGAACGGTTTGTCGAGATGGGGGAGACCGGACTCGCCCTCAACGCAAAATGTTCCATCCTTCGGATGCAGTATCTCCAACAGCCGAACCCGGCCCTCGCCGATGCGCTGTTGGAGACCATCGATGAGATGGCCCGGGTCGGTCGGCGCCTGCTGGCGGATGGCGTCTTGCTGGAAGCCGCCTTGACCATGAAGAATCCAGCCCAGATCAAATCGCTGCTGGCCCGGGTCGAGCAGACAGGGCCCCACGCCGAGCTGAAGATCCGGGCCGCCACCCTTCGGCTCGGCCTGCTCCAGGGAGAATGCCCTGAAATCCCCGACTTCCCAGATATTGAGGTGACGGAGCGTCTCCAGATGCTGGCCCTGTGCGCCCGGGTGGCTGATTCACCGGAGCCATGGGTGGAGCGTGCGAAACAGGAAGCGGAGCGCCAAGCAGAAGGATTGCTCACTTCTCAGCGAGAAGGGATGTTCAACGTATTGGATCGTTGGCTGAACGAATTTCTGTGATAGCATTCATTGATGGTGAGATCCGAAGGTGCTATCTCCGATGTCTTCGACACCGGAGCTCCGACTGCATCGTTCTGAACCGTTCCGGTTCATCTCGATTCCGTATGGGTTTCACCCATGGACGAGCTGATCGATCTCGCGGAGCATCTCACTGAACGGCTCTGGGGCGAGCGCCCCCAGGGGCCGCTGTTCGTGGTTTTTATCGATCAGCAGGATGGATCCGAGGGTCTGATCTTCTGGTCGGGTTCGTTGCAGTCCGGGGTAGAGGACGAGCCGGATCTGATGGAAGGGCTTCGGCGCCGGCTTCGCGAGGTATAAAAACCGAGCACCATCGGGCGGTCCCCACTGCCACTGCTGGTCGAGCAGCGCCATAAGCTTACCGACAGGCACGACACTTCCGGCAAACCGTTCGAGGGTAGATGAGCGGGTCTCTTCTGCGGTGGGCCGAAACACCCGCCGTGTGAGCTGTGGGAAGGGCTGTTGTCCGACGACGTCCCGCCAGATCTCCGCGTCTTCTCTGGAAAGATCAAGCCGATGCACGATTCCGATGCGCGCATCTGGCGGAACGCGGAGCGTGTCATCGATTCTGAATCGTTCAACCGGTGCATCGGTTCGCACCGCTTCCCAAAGCAGCTGTCGCATGAGGGGAAAGAGCGTGGGGTTGGCGAGCATTTTCCAGAAGACGGCGGTTTTCCATCGCCGCTTGTGGGTCATCGCGTGCTCAAACCGTCTCAATGCGGCGTGGTGTAGCGTGTTCTCATCGGCTTCTTCGGCCTTGGCGCACAAAAGATCGTCGAGGAGGTCATCGACGGTGTCATGCCCCTTCCGAGTGGCGAGGAGGTCGAGGTTGTCCTTCGCCGCAGATCGAAGCGAGGCGGCCCTTGGGGTGTCGCTGAGCGCATATACGGCGAGATGTGCGGTGTGGTCATCCATCCATGAGAGCACAGATGCCCCCCTGGCGGCCCTTGCGGTGGCGTTGTGGTGGGCCCAGGATCGGACACGTGCGGCCAGCCGGCGTGCGGAGCGGGGCCCGCCGAGATGGGCAACCGCCCACATCGCCCAGTCATGTTGCGGTGGGGCGCCAGCGTCTTCCCATCGACAAAACACCATCCATGCGAACGCGTCTAACGACGCGGCCGTGCATGCCTGTCTCAGCTGCTCCAGGCCAACATACCCAGGGGTCTGCGGGCTGAAGCGCAGCATTTCGCCGATGGCGTCAATCGCATCGAGCCCGAGGGGGCGACCATCGGAGAGCATTGGCCGAGGCAGGACCGCCGAAGACCAGAACGACGGCATCCGGGGGCGCCGCGCCGGCACATCGGTGAGGGCATCCCGCTGAAGCCGCTCCAACAGGACCTTAGACACCCCATACTCACGCGCGGCGTTGTGGACCATGATCGCGTGGCCATGCTGCATCAACAGCCGGAGAGCCGCGTTGGCTGCCCGAACCATGAGGATGTCTTCGCACAACGCAGAGGGGATCAAGCCGATGGCTGCGATACGCGGTGACCGAAGCAGCCATCGGGCGGCGAGGGCATCGGCGCGCTTTCGATCGCGAAGGGCCCGGGCCATCCACGGAGCGACGCCCGGTGCTTCGACCCGAGACAACGCTGGGAGCGCGGTCTGGAGGTCTTCCGTGGCGAAGCGGAGCAGCCCCGGGAGGGCCGCCCCTTCAAACCGTGCCAGGAGCTTGAGCAGATCGTCGGCGGTGGCCTGGGCGTACACGCTCGGCGGATGTCGGTTCCACAGCTCCAGCGCTTCGGCATCCGCGAGGTCCGCCAGCATGGATACGGTCGCGTTCCCCGCCGCCGCCGCCCGCTCAGCCGCGGCCCACTGCAGCGGGGGAGTGGTGGCAGGGGTGGCTTTCTGCTCTGGCCGCGCGCCCTCAGGCCAACGGAGGACAGGACGACGCCAGAGCGGGAGAAGCGGCTTGTTTACCGGTGGGTGTGGAGAGCGACGGCCACGCCATGGTGTCAATGTGAACACAGCGGGCAGGTCGCTGAGCGGAGCGTTGTTGAGAGTCTCCGGAGAATAAAGGTCCAGTCCCAGCTGTCGAGAAG
>JBCBLB010000519.1:0-7180 GCA_038520555.1 Myxococcota bacterium
ATCGAAACCGGCCCGCTCCCTGCGGGGCTGGAGCTTCCCATCCTGGTGTCTGCAGATGCGGCGCTCCAGGACCCGTCGATGCCGTACCTGCTCACCTCGGTGAGCAGCGAACTCTACCGGGATCCGGTCTTCATCGTGATCCTGGATCGCCAGGGTCGAATCGTCTGGGCGCTACAGGGCCCCGACGAGATCGCCCACCTCCACGTTCAGCTGTCCGCAGACCAGCGCAGCCTCCTCGTCGATCACAACTCATTCTGGGGGACGTTCGACAACGGCGACACCTCGACGGTGGTGCGTATGAGCCTCGACGGCGAACCGATGGAGACCATCGCAACGCCCGGGCTCCACCACCCCTTCCTGGAGCTTCCGGACGGGACGGTGGTGTGGGGCGCGGCAGAGGGCCGGTACAGCGAAAACCTGATGGAGCGGGCGCCGGATGGCACGGTCTCGACCATCTGGGAATGCCGCCCCTTCCTGGTGTCGTTGGGCATCGAAGACCCCGAGACGGTCTGCCGTTCCAACACCATCTCGTGGAGCCCCGACCGGGGGACGTATCTGTTTTCGTTCTTCTCCACGGAGACAGTGGTGGAGATCGATCGCGCATCCGGCACGGCGATCCGGTGGTTTGGCGCCCTGCCCGGATCCTGGGGTTTCGAGACCGAAGAACAGATCTTCTGGTGGCAGCACGGGCCGCACTACACCGAAGACGGAACGCTGCTGTTGTCGACGCGGCGTGGCGAAGCCATCAACGAAACGATCGTGCGGGAGTATGCGCTTGATGACGCGCAGCAGACCCTTCGTGAGGTGTGGAGCTTCGGCAAGGGCGAAGGCGTCTATGGCGAGAACATGGGCGAGGCTCGGCGCCTGCCTTCAGGCAACATTCTCCACAACTATGGCTCAACGCCCCGAATTCGTGAGGCGACCGCTGACGGCCAGGTCGGCTGGGATGTGGGCTGGACCACCCTCCGCTTCATCGGCCGTTCGACGCCGCTGGCTGATCTCTACTCGTTGTATTGATCGGTTCCCTGCTCCACTCCCCCGCACAGCCGCGGTCGCCCCTCCATTCTCTTCGAAGTGTTGATTCAACTTTAATTCTCAGAGAAAAACCTCCGAAGATCATTCTGCAGAACGAACCTGAGTTCTGGTGTATCGAGGGATTCTTGGATGAGGAGGGAGGAGATGTCGACCGCTGCTGCGAATGTGGATGAGCCAGACGAGACCCGGTTGTATACCCAGTTGGGAGAGATGCTCTCGCACGTCTGCGTTGAGCTGTTCGACACCTACGCGGTGTCGCTGACGCCGGCTTCGGCGGATGGGTCCCTCAAGCTCGACACTGTCGCGGTCATCGGGTACAGCTCATCGCAGGTGCGTGGCTCGATCGGGCTGGCGATGTCCAACGATACGCTGGTGTTGTGTACGACGCGTGCAGGACTGTCGGCAGCGGATCGGCACGACTGGCTGGGCGAGCTGTCCAACCAGCTGCTCGGCCGCTTGAAGAACCGATTGTTGGGCTATGACCTGAACCTGCACATGGCGACGCCGATGGTGCTGCGCGGCCTGCGCCTGGAGGTCGCGCCCCAGGACGGGGCAGAGATGCTGACCTCTCCCTTCCAGACCGACGCTGGACCGCTGAGCGTGTGGATGGACCTCATCGCCCAGCCGAATTTCACCCTGGTGCCGTCCACGAACCCGGAACACACCTGTCAGGCAGAGGGCGAGCTCGTCTTCTTCTGAGAGGCTGTCGTTGTGCTCCGGCGCACCGTCCAGGACATCGGTCACGATCTCCATGTCCTTGTGTGGGTGCGTCGAGAACCCACCGCCGCGATCGGCGCGGGCGCTCCACAGGCCACCATGGCCGCTGAAGACCGCCCCATCCCAGGAAATGATCGTCGATTCAGCGTGGTGAACCTGTATCCACACCCAGACGGTACAGCTGCGGTCGGATGGGGATATCAGTCCAATACATTCACTCATGGAGCGATGTTCAGATGAGTTGGAACGCTGCGGATGAGGACGCATTCATCACCAACGATCCCTTGCTCCGCGACATCCTATGGCCCAACTGGCAGGAGCTGCTGTGACCCCCGCCGAGCGATTGGAGCGCACCCTGTGGGATCTGTTCTGGCTCCCAGGCGACGCCCGGGTCTACCAGACCCCGCAGATGACCGTCCTTCACAGCCCGCGGCCGATCGGCTACCTCAACTGCGTGGTTCGCATCCGCCTGACCGTCGATCGCGCCGACGACGCGATCGCGACCGTGGGTGACTTACACGCCCACACCACTTCACGCTGGCAGATCACCGACACCTGGGACGCCGGCCCGGTCGAGCGCCGGCTGGAACAGGCCGGCTACGCCATCACGAACGATCACCACGTTCGGATGCTCCCTGTCGATGACTTCCACCCCCGCGCCGCCGCCAACGTCGTGGTGAGACCGGTCCGCGACCTCAAGACGTTGCGGGACTGCATCGCGGTCGCCGTGGAAGCGTTCGGTCACATCGGCACCTCTGATGAGGCGATCCTTCGAGACGAGCTGGCGGAGTGCACCAGACCGCAGGCCCGGGTGCATCGGTTCGTCGTCTATGACGCCGCGACCGGCGCGCCGATATCTTCCGGTGGGCTGAACCATCACCCCGACCTCCAGCTGGGCTTCTTGTGGTCCGGCGGCACCGTCCCCAATGCCCGCGGCCGGGGCGCATACTCCGCGCTCGTCGCTGCGCGGGTCGACGCCGCCCGAAGACTGGGGATACGATGGGTCGGGACCTACGCCCGAAAGAGCTCCTCCTCACCGATCATCGGGAAGCAGGGCTTCCAGATTATGGGAACGATGCGCTACTGGGAGCGGGCGGCTCAAGAATAAGATGGAAGCTTCTCTTCCGTGAGAAAGCTTCCATGGAAGCCCGGCGGCAGGTGATGCGGCATCGCCAGCCGCGCGACGGTCTCCAGGGTGTCCGGATCGAGGATCAGCAGCTCGCTCTCCCCGCCCTGTGCGCGAAAGAGCACGGACAACACCCAGCCACCGTCGCCGTCTGCGTTGGGTGCAAAGATCGGCTCGCTGGGCAGATCGGCGCCGAAGTCCCGGGCGACGACCTGCTGGCGGGCAGCGTCGAAGCGCCCCAGGCCGGTGAAGAACGGCTGCGGCCGCCCAGGCGGACAGGTCGTCGCCCAGAACGCGGGAGCCGGACGGTTGAAGTGGCCTGGCGCGATCCGGGGCAGCTCGGCGCCATGCGTAGAGAGCGGCGTCCCCTGGCAGGTCCGCCGCTTCGGGTCGAGGACATACCGCACCGGCCGGGCGACGATCCCGGTCGGCGGCGTCTCTGCGAGCACCCGGGGCAGATCGGTGAGATCGGGGAACCGCTCCAGCCACATCCCATCGACCACGGCGTTCCCATGGTCATCTTCATAGGCGTGCGCGACGTGGAAGATGAACCCCGGCGGTCCAGCGATCCGCACGGGCGCGCCGCCGTCACGTGGCACCAGCCAGATCTCCATGGGCTCGTCTTCCCGAATCTGCAGCGACTGGACCGGTGAAGCCAGCCCCAACAGCGCCCGCGGGATGTCAAACCGCACCGCCGGCAAGAAGAAGATCTGCCACCGCCGGGTGAGGGCGAAGTCGTGGGTGAACGACAGGGCCGGCAGCGGGATCGACCGCAGCGGCGCCATGACGCCGTCCGCGGATATCCGATAGAGCATCAGCCGGCTTCGCAGCCCAAACACCAGCCCAAAGTTCACCAATTCACCCGTCTCTTCGTCGAGGCGGGGGTGCGCCGAGAAGGCCAGCTCGGGGTTGACCAGGGCGTCGATGGGCGAGCGCCGGTTCTTCAAGGCGCCGTCGAAGCTGTAGCGGGCCCGGGTCTCCAGGCTCCCGGGCGCGATGAGATGCGGCAGGCCGCCCTCCCACAAGGCCATCAGCCGCCCGGCGTGGGGGACGATGTTCGTGTTCGCTGCGTTCTTAAACCGGCTGCGCGCGATGTTCGACGGGATGCCGCCGGGCTTGTTGGTGCCGAACCCGCGGAAGCAGATGGCATCGGCCGCGTCCTCGACCCGGTACTCCCGGGTGCGGACGAAGCGGCTCCGGAACCGCACCGTCCCATCGGCGAAGGCGAACCGCGAGATCATCCCATCGCCGTCAAAGGGGTGGCCGTAGGAGACCCCGCCACGTTCGAAGCGACCGCCCCCGTTTCGCCAGAGCACGCCACGGAGACCAGACGGCACCGCCCCCTCTACCACAGGGAGCGGTATCGGATCCGGGTGCTCTTTCGCAGTCCGCATCGAGCGTTGAAGAACCATTTTCATCTGCGCAGCGGTCAGCGGGGGCGCGCTCATCACATCCTCCGGGGGACTCGATCTATAGCGTCGCGCCCACTAAAAGCGCAGCGGAACCTGCACCTCAAGGCCTTCTGGCGACCAGTGCTCGGGGAAGGTCAGATCGTTGAAGGCGCCCAGGACGCAGGCTTCGAGCTTCTCATCGCCATTGACCCGCACGGCGTAGGCGTACCCTTCATCGTTGACCTGGAAGCGCACCGACATCGGCCCGGTGACAAACTCACCGTGACAGGCCCAGACCGTCGCCCAGCGCGCTTTGTCAACGACATCGTATTGCAGGTACCAGAGGGCCTTCTGCGAATACCCCTGGGAGAAGACGGCCTCGGTCTCTTCATCCGAGGCGAGGCCGAGGGGCAGGACAGACACGTCCCCATCGGTCGGCAGCGCCGTCGCCGCGTCCGCTTCGGGCGCCGTCGGCGGCGCACCGGTGTCCAGGGGCGCCGCCGGCGCTTCGCGGAGGAGGGCATCCAGCAGCCCGCGGGTGCGTTCATTTCGGGCGGCGGGCAGGGCGAGCCGGGTGGCGCCGAGCCCATACAGCTGGCCGGTGATCCGCGTGAGGATCCCGAGGGGCATGGCGTTCGGCGCGACGAGCAGCGCCTGCCCCGCCGGCCGCTCGCCGAGGAACCGCGCCATCGAGGACGGGTTCTCGCGCAGCTGCGCGAGGCTGCGGCTGCGGATCAGGTCGAAGGCGACGAGCTGTGCGCCGACGCCAGGCCCCCTGAGGACGAGCATCGGCTGTCCGTTGGGCGGCGCTTCGGGGAGGGCGTCCCGCCGAGCGTCTGCGCTGTTCACGGCCAAAAAGAAGCGCTGTCCGCCTCTCGCCCGGGCCTGGTGGAGGACCTGCGACAGCTGCTGGTAGATGATCCGCCGATCGGCGAGAATCAGGACGTCCTCCCCCAACACATCGAACTCAGGAGGGGGCATACGGGCTCGAATCTGAACCACCGACCATCCCCCAGCTTTGTCGCGGAACCGGGACAGGGGGACCGCGAAGCTCATCGGGCTGTCGGGCAGGTGGACGTCGACGGACAACCCGCCGGCGCGGCTCTGGACCACATAGAGAACCACGAGGACACCTGAGAGCACGAACGCAGCGACGATCAGCGGGATGGCGACGCGGTTCATGGCGACGCGGTTCATGAGGCCGTGTTCACGGTCTGCCACAGCAGCAGCAGGGCCTGTGTGGCAGCGCGTGCGGTGATGCGGGCGCGGTCACCGGGCAGACGCACGTCGATGTGCGCGCTTACGCCGTGGGGCCCGACGACGGCGAGGTGTACGGTGCCGACCGGCTTTCCAGGCCGCTCACCGCCGGGGCCTGCGATACCGCTCACACCGACGCCCCAGTCTGAACCGGCAGACGCGCGGATGCCCGCGGCGAGTTGCCGAACCACCGGCTCGCTGACGGCGCCATGCGCGTCGAGCATCTCCAGCGACACACCGCAGACCCGCTGCTTGGCTTCGTTGGAGTACAACACCGCGCCCTCCAAAAAATAGCGGCTGCTTCCCGGGATCGCGGTGAGCCGTGCGCTGATCTGACCGCCGGTGCAGCTCTCCGCGATGGCGACGGTTTCGCCCCGTTCTGCGAGACGCTGACCGAGCACTGCGGCGATGTCTGACGCGCCGATAGAGAACGCCCGCGCGCCGAGGGCCGCCCGGGCGGCGCGCAAGGTCTGGTCGCGCCGCTCATCATCGGTCCCCGGCGGGAACCGGAGCTTCACCATATTGCCGCGAACGTTGGCGAGGAAGCCCAGCTCGGCACCAGCGAGGTCTACATCCGCGAGCCGTTCTTCGAGATGCGACTCCGGCATGATCACACCGATCCGCCCGACCACAGGTGCGGAGATGGGATGACGTCGGAGGATGTCTGGCAAGACCATGGTCTGAAACATGGCCCGCATCTCATGAGGGACACCGGGCATACAATACAGGACGCTGCCGCTGCCGGTCTCCAGCGCGAAGCCAGGAGCCGTGCCCCGCTGGTTTTCCAGAATGACAACCCCGTCGGGCAACAACGCCTGTTTCCGATTGGCGGGGCTCATCGTCCGGCCCCAGGACGCATAGCGGGCCTGAATCTGGGCGAGGGCTTCCGGACGCTCGGAGAGGGAACGGTCGAAGGCTTCCGCAGCGGCTTCGGCCGTCAGATCGTCACGGGTCGGGCCCAGCCCGCCAGTACAGACGACGACGGGCGCGAGCCCAGCGAGCTGCCGCATCGCAGCGATGAGATCGACGCGCCGGTCGGGCAGGACCCGGACCTGCCGCACCTCGATCCCGACGTCCCACAGCTGCCCCGCCAACCAGCTGCTGTTGGTGTCGACCACCTGACCGGTGGTCAACTCATCCCCCTGAGACAGAATCACCGCCTCGATCATGCACCTGCTCCACAGCCGGAGTTACGATGGCCGATATGCGCTCTATCCTCGCTTTCGATGTCGGGACGAAAACAATCGGCGTGGCCCGGGTGTATGTACGCGGCCCGCGCGTCCCCTCGCCGCTGACCACCCTGTCTCGCAAGTCGGTCAAGAAGGACGCAGCAGCCTTGGCCGCCCTTTGTAAAAAACATGATGCCGCCGAGCTTGTCGTGGGTCTCCCCTACGAACTCGACGGCACAGAGGGGCGCTCCGCGCGACTGGCGCGCCAGATCGGTGAGGCGCTGGCCGCGCTGACCGGCTTGCCCGTCCACTACCAGGACGAGCGATACTCAACCGTCGAAGCCAGCCATCGGCTCCAGCAACAGGGGCTCACCGCGCGCCAACAACGCGCAGTGATCGATCAAGCCGCAGCAGCCGTTATCCTAGAGGACTGGCTGAATCAGTGACCGCCACCATGGTCACCGCCGCCATGGTCACCGCCGCCA
>JBCBLB010000870.1:0-3431 GCA_038520555.1 Myxococcota bacterium
ACTGTGGCGGCGCCCGAGCCCACACCTGCGCCGGTGCGGCCGCCGGATCGATCGCGCCGACGGGCGGCGACGAGCATCGTCTCGGGCGCCCAGCGCCTCGTCGGGCAGCGGGAGATGCGCTACGGCGAGGAGCGGTATTATCCCGACTGTGTCGGCCTTGTCGAGGCGGCTTATGCCACCGTCGACATCGAGCTGGTCCGGAGCATCCCCCGGCTATACGATCAGGCCTGGGAGAAAGCGGTCTTCCATCAGCAGCCCATCCCTCACCCCGGTGACATCGTCTTCTTCGATGATACCCACGATCGCAACCGCAATGGGCGGCGGGACGATCCGCTCACCCACGTCGCAGTCGTCGAGACCGTTGAAGAGGATGGAACCATCGTGATGGTTCATCTGGGCTCGAAGGGCAAGCCCGTCACCCGCAAACGGATGAACCTGCTTCACCCGCACAAGACCCGAAGCGACGATGGCGCGGTCATCAACCAGCACCTCCGGGCGACGTCGGATCGTGACGGCGGGCCGACGCTGGCTTCGGAGCTGTGGCGCGGGTTCGGGAGCTTCTGGGCGCTCTCTCCCGAAGAGCTTGCGGTGACGCCCTGAGCCGCGATGCCTATGCTCAGCGACGAGCCATGGGGGGAGAGATGGGGGAGCGGAGGTCGTTTCGAGAGGTGCAGCTGTCGTATCGCCTCGTCGGGCCTTGGGGGCACAGGTCGCCGACGACCCAGGAAAAGCGGTGGTTCTTCGAGGTCCCTGCCGCGCTGGACACAGAGCTGGGGTGGGCGGAACTGCTTCACCGGATCTTTTACGACGCCAACCACACGCTGCGCTCCCAGCAGCCCGACGATCTGTCCTGGCTCGACCTGGACGCGTTCGCGGTGTCTGCTGTCGACACGGCCGGCGCGCTGCGCTGGGACGGGGCGACCGGGCAGGCGGCGCTGCTGGCGGCGCTGCCCTGGCATGTGATCGGGGCGGTGTGGGAATATGCGACCAGCTACTGGGTTGACGACGATGGACGGTACGACGCCCTCGATCCGACCTCGTTCTCAGAGCTTGTCGCGTACCGGGCGCTGGAGCGCGGCGAGGACGAGGCAACGGTGGTACGGTTCATCTCTCGGCTGTTCAGCGGGGTGACCGATCCGCGGGCGAAGATCTACGACAATCGGGCGACGCGGATGAAGAACATCGTCTGTGTGCGGCCGACCCGGCTGTACCGCAAACCGGTCGGCGCGCGCCCGTTCGTGAGCGGGCCGGTGTCTGGGTAGAGGAAGGCTGTCCCGCTGTCGCGGCGGGTCAGGTCTTCGGCTTCATGAGTTCGCTGAGGGCTTTGGGTGGCGCTGGGATGGTGTGGTTGGCCTCTGCGCGCCGTAAGCTGGCTTCGATATGCGTGATCAGATCGTCACAGCGGTGGCCTCTGGAGACAGGCGCGCCGATGAACGTTCGCCAGACACCGTCGGCGCTGTAATCCACAGCCTCACGTAGCGGGATCTGCTTTGCGGCCACCGGGATGCCGAGTATGTGGTGTGTGATCCGCAAGTCATCGCCAGTGACGGTGAGATCGGTGCGACGAGCCGCACGGAGCCCCTTCATGAAGGCCATGGAGACCGACTGGGCACCAACCATTGCCACTCCAGCGCAAAACAGGCCGGCGATAATAACGATGAGTGGCCAATTGTCACCAGATGCGAGCGACGCCAGGCCAAGTCCCAGGGTGCTGGAAAAGAGCAACGCGAGCCCGAAGAGGGCCTGAAAAAGCAGGTTGAGATCGAAAACATCGCCTGGAACCTGGACAGACCAACCATCCAGGGTGGTGTGAACCGGGATCTGGGGCAGGTCTGCGGATATCCGACGCCAATCCGGATCGTGGAGGCGACTCAGCGAGGTGTTCTCTTGCTTGATGCTCATTCTGAGTGCATTTTACTGTTCGAAAGCAGATGTCGAGTTGATGTTTGAAGATGTGCCACTGTTCTCTGGCGTGACGGAGCCAGAATGGGATGATTCAGGCTGGCCCAACGGCCGCGCCTGCGATCGGGGGTCTGGCTGCCTGTCCGCTGAGGATCCGCTTCGGCTCTGAGTTGGTGGCTACTGCGGGTCGTTTCGGAGCATCCCAGCAGCTTTGGGGTTGAACCCTGGTGGGAAAACGGTTCTATGCCCACGGGAATGGAGGGGGGTGGTGTTGTACCACGCCTCGGTGAGGTCAGCAGAGTCGAGCACAGCATCCGTCAGGTCCGCGCCCTCCAGGCTCTCCCGAAGGACGGCTCCGGTCAGATCAGCGCCTCGAAGGTTGGCCCTGGTGAGGTCGGCCCACCTGAGGTTGGCGCCGCGCAGGTCTGCGCCGCGGAGATCCGTCCGACACAGCGTGGCCCGATACAGGTTGGTCTGGCATAGACTGATGCCGCGAAGATCGGCGCCGGAGAGATCTGCCCGATAGAGGTCTGCGCCTGTCTCGACCAACACTGTGTTGTATGGTCGGTTTGCTGTAGGCCAGCGTGTGCGCGAGTCGCACACGGTGTGTTTGAGGATGGCCCGTGCGAGGTTGGTTTGGGTGAGCGTCGTTCCCCGGAGATCCGCCCGCCAGAGATCGGTCCGTCGGAGCCGGGCCCCCTCCAGGTTGGCGTTGCGAAGGTTTGCCCCTCTCAAATCGGCTTCTTCGAGGTTCGTTTCGCGCATATCGGCGTCTTCAAGGACCGCGCCGCGGAGGTAGAGTCGAAAGAAGTCTGCGCCACGAAGATCCAGATGCACACCGAGCGCATGGCTCAGCTCACGGGCCTGCTCGATGTGCCCTGCTTTCACAAGCTCGATAAGTGTTTCTCGCATCTCCCCATGGCCCATCAAGCCCAGACCCATCGTAGCCTGTTTATGAACGTGATCGTCTCTCATCCAAGATCGCTTCGAGCGGCACCAACGATGACGCTCGGGCTTGCCACAGGGTGTCGTGGAGCTGGAGGACCCCCATGTTCTGGAAGAAAAAGCCTCCCCCTGTTCGGCGAACGGATCTCCCATTTGCGGTACGGGATCAGACACGGCTGGCGATATTCTATGGTCGACTTCTGGGCGTAGATACCCATAAAACACCGGAGCTGACTTCAGCGGACTCGCTCACAGATGACCAGCGAAGGCGGTGGATGGCGGGGGAGCCGCGGTACGATTGGAAGGAATGGGGCGTCTTCTCCATCGGGTACCTCAGCGCCCACGTCCCGATCGAAGCGGCGGCGTTGATTCATGTCCCCAGCGTGGTGGGGGCGTGGGATTTTGACAACGGGTGGGCCGATGTCAGCTCGCAATGGACCGTTGACCTGAGCGAAGCGCCCCGTCAACCGCCAGCGCTCTCCGAAGCATCTCGCCAGGAGCTGGCTGCGCTGGCGGAGCAGCTCGGCCCGGAGCTGCTCGAGCCGTTGAGCTGGACCGCCGTCGCCCTGTCAATCTCCGGCATG
>JBCBLB010000246.1:0-12556 GCA_038520555.1 Myxococcota bacterium
CCTCGACGTACTTCCGCCAGTCCCAGTACAGCGTCTCCGCGTCGATGCCGGTCACGTCTTCGATGACCGTCTCCCACTGGGGACGCCAGGCCTTGCCATACTCCAGGGCAAACTGGGCGTAGACGTCGTCGCCAAACCGCTCGCGCATGTAGAGGGCGAAGCTGTAGCCCTGCTGGTAGTAGCGCTCGCCGTCTCCCCAGGACCGCTTGTTGGCCCGGGAATGCCACTCATGATACTCTAAAAGACGACCTTCAAGGACGGTCATTCGAATATTCTGGTCCCGAGACGCCGTCCACCAGTTGTAGTTGGTGTTGTCCGACCAGTACTCCGCACCCCCTTCGGTCCAGAAGACCGAGTCGCCATCACCGATGGGGAATTGAACACCGGTCGACGTCTGGTTGAGCCCCCCGCGGTTGATTCCGTTTTCGTAAAGCCCCCCCGTCAGCGCCTGGAAGGTGTTCTCCGACATCGGCGTGTTCGCTTTCAGCGAGACCACGTGGGCAAATTCGTGGACGAAGACGTCCGAAAACCACTCCATCCGACCGCGGGTCCGGTAAAACGAGCCGCCGGGGTTGGCGCTCATCACGATCCAGTCCCAGCTGGGGATGGTGAACCCCGTCAGCTCATCGCCCTGGTTGAGGACGACGACGTGGATCTTCTCTTTGAGGTAGTAGTTGAACTCCGCGCACATCGGCTGCCAGATCTCTTCTGCGACCTTGGCGTACTTCCGGGCGGACCACTCCGCGGTCAGGTAGTGGTCGTTGCCCTCTTCCTTTGACTTGCGGGAGACGGGGTAGTGAACCTCGAAGTGCTCGGTCGAGATCGTGTACCACTTCAGATCCGGGTGGTTGTAGTTGTACACCCAGCGGAACGCGGACGCTGGCGAAGAGAACAGGGCCACCGCAGCCACCACCATCGCGGCGAGCAGGTGCATAGACCAGGTGGTTGAGCGTCGACGAGTACGAATATCAGTACGTTGCATGCTGTGTCTCAATCTCAAACTCAGTACCGGAACTCGAAGGCACCCGTATAGGTGATGCCACGAGTGGGGTGGATGTCTTCAATGGGGAAGAAGAGGAGATCTTCACCGGTGATGGGGAAGCGGGCCTGAAACTCCAGATCGATCCCCCGGGTGAGGTTGGCGACGACCCCCGCCGTCGCGTCCAGCGCGGTCCCCTCAGAGCCCTCAATGTCGTTGAGGTTGCTGCTGGGCAGCAGCCCCGAAGAGGTGTTGCCGACCCGCGTGGGCTGCCGCGACTCAAACACCGCGCCCCCTTGCAAGGCAAACAGGCTCACCTGTGCGGTGAGCCGTGCCTGAAGTCGGACGACATCGCCAGGCTTGATGCGGGCGTTGAACTGGTTGTTCTGCGTCTCAATGGCGTACAGCGGCACCCCAGAGGTCCGGAAGATGTAGGACGCATCAGCGTCGATCGCGAGGAAGCTGAACTGACGCTTGATCGCTCCGCCAAAATGAAGATCGGGCGTCCCTGTGGTGAGGACCACGCGGCTGAAGGTGTTCGGCCCACCCACGAAGTTGCCCGGTGTCTCATTGGCCAGCGGCGCTTTGTACTTGAAGTAGGCGATGGCGCTGGTCAGCGGCGCGATAGAGCGGAACAGCTCATAGCGAATCCCGAAGACCGGGTCACCGAGGCCGAACTGCGTGATGTCCGTGCCCAGCGTATCGTTCTGGAGGTTGACGTAGTGGGTCTTGAAGGTCCAGAACAGCTCGGTGCGACGGGAGATGCCGTAGCGGAAGTCGAAGGACTGGGTGGTGTAGAGCCAGGTGGCGTCCTCGAAGTCCTCGGCCTCGCCGTCAGGACCCCAGAAGCCGGTGGCAGACTTGATATCGGTGGCGAGCGTGAAGTTCAGCCAGCCCTTGCCAAGGACCAGCCCCCGCTCGACCTCTCGGGCAGACAACGGGTCCCGCATCGTCTTGGCTTCAAAGCCGCCTGCGTGGGCAACACCTGCAGTGGCGAGAAGCCCTAGAAAGATGGACTGCATCCGAAACATCGGACTCCCAACAGAACAGAAAGTGAGGAAGAAGGCTAAGGGGGTACAGGTCTCACACAAGACCGTCGCTGTTAACAGCCGGTCCCCCAGAAGCGATTGGCGTTGTATCTCACGGGGCTCGCTTCTTGTCAAGCAAACAAACCCCACCGCATCGGAACTTGCTCATCCTCGACGCGTCCGTGCAGCCTGCGGGCTATATGCCCCCCCATACCGATGAACGCGACCGCGCTTGTACCACTCCGGGGCCTGATGATGAACTCTTCCCTGCACCTCACAATGGTCTGCCTGCTTGGGGCCCCCCTGGCCGGCTGTACCGGCTCCATCAACCGCGTCACCACAAACCGCATCATCCCCGCCATGATGCAGATTCCTGACATCTCCCTGGCATGCACCTTCGGTCAAACCGCTGTCGGCGGGGCCGCCTCCATCAAGCCCGGCGACCCTCCCCAGAAGGCCGCCCTGCTCGCCTGGGCGGCCTCTGGGATGTGCGCAGAGATCGATGCCCGGAGCGCTCGCCTCGACAGCCAGGTTTTTCTCAAGAACCTCGACAACCCCGGCCGTGCGCAGCTCTCCACTGATGCCCGTATTCGGAGCGAGCGGGAATACGCCCTCGCTGCCAGCCGGTTTTACGCCGCATACCGGCTGACTGTTGAGACCTATGGCCTCGAATGTGACAAGCTGAAAACAAAAGATGAGGCGCTCTACCTGCTCGGATTGATCGTCGGGGACCTCGCCCTCATCTCCGACGCCGCGGCGGGGAACCCTCTCGGCATCCCCCAGAACACCATCCTGGACGTCGGTCGGGGCGCGAAATGCCTCGATGATGACCAATGGTGGGGGGTCCCCAACGCGCTCCAGGCCGCAGCCTGGGCGACGGTCCCCGGTTCCGCGCCAGAGACCGTCGACCCCTGGCAGATGCTCGAAGACGCCGCGGAGGTAGGCGATCAATCCGGGGTCCGCATCGCGCGGGCGTTACAGGTCTTTACCGCAGCGAACGCCGGCCGCGAAGATACCCTCAAGCAGGCCATCATCGCCCATGGACAAGCCCGCGACGCCGGCGCGCCGGACGAAAACTGGGTCCTGCTCGATGAGTACGCGCTCAGCGTAAGCATGTTCGAATCTGATCAACTCTGGATTCAAGCCGAAGGACACCGCACTGAGCGCTTCGGGACGATCCCCGGGCAGTCAGATGTTGGTGTGGACCCGTTCGGGACTCCCGATCCGTTCGGCGCTCCCCCACCCCCTCCCCTCGATGAGGAGACGCAATGAGACCCTTCAAGACGATGCTCACTACGCTCGCAGCCGCAGCGCTGTTCACCCTCAGCGTGCCCGCGCAGGCCGCCAGCGTGTGTGTCTATGATCCCGCTGGTCGGACCGGCTTCGCCTACAAGTGGATGGAAGCCTGGCAGACCCAGGCCGCCGGCTGGGGCGCGAACGTCGAGCTGAAGAGCTACAACGACGAAGAGACCGCGGTCAAAGACTTTGACGCCGGCACCTGTGACGCCATCGCCGCCACCGGGATCCGCCTCCAGAAATACAACCGCGCCACCTATACCGTCGAAGCGGTCGCGGGGATCCCCAACTACACCCTGCTCAAGCAGGTCCTGGTCACCCTCCAGACCAACGACGCCTACGACCGGCACTTCACCAGCGGCCAGTATGAGACCGCCGGCATCTACCCCCTCGGCGCCGTCTACGCCTTCGTCCGCGACCGTGGCATCAACGACGCGGGAGACTTCGCCGGCCGATCGGTCGCCTACATGGACTATGACAAGACCTCACTCACAGTCGTCGAAGCCATCGGCGCCGTCAAGGTCCCGGTCAATCTCTCCACCCTGTCGTCGACCTTCAACAACGGTCGCGCAGACGCGACCTTCGTCCCCGCCTCCGCCTACACCCCCTTTGAGCTGTGGAAGGGACTCGGCGACACCGGCGCTGTGGTGAAGTACCCCCTCCTCCAGGTCACCATGCAGGTCGTCCTTCGAAAGGATTCTTTCCCCGCAGGCTTCGGAGACAAATCCCGCGACTACGTCGCCCGGCAGTTCGACACCGCCATGAGCGTCGTCAACCGCTCCGAAGGCGAGATCAAGTCCAACTACTGGATGGGGATGGAGTCCTCGGCCAAAGAGCAGGAATTCGAGCAGGAGATGCAGAAGCTTCGCATCAAGCTCCGTGATACCGGTCGCTACGATCCCGAGATCCTGACCCTGCTCCGGAAGGCCCGCTGCTACGCCGACAACACCCGGTGGGAGTGCGCCCAGAACCTGGAGTAGCACCCAAAGGAGCACCCCCACGTGAGCGCGCCCCCCTCCTCGCTGTCATGGATGACACGCGCCGTCACCATCGCTGTCCTGGTCATCCTCTCAGGGACCCTGTTCCTGGAGACCGCAAGCCAGATCAATGCTCGCCTCGTCTCCCTTGGGGACCGAATCTGGGCCGATGAAGGATACGCGCTCAACCTCCGACGGGACCCTGAGCCGCCCCTCTGCAACCTCGATGATGCAAAGAAGAAGCTCGACACCTGCGTCCAACCCACCACCGTCCCCACCAAACCCAGACCAACCGACGGGGTTGAAGATCCCTTCGGCACACCGCCTTCGGGGGATGGTGTTGAGGATCCCTTTGGCACCCCCGACGCCAGCGGGGAGGTAGAGGATCCATTCGGCGAACCGCCCGATGCCGGCGTCGCCAACCCCTTCGGCGAAGAGAAGGCCGCTGAGCCCGGAATTCCCTGCCCTCAGGCACAGGCCGCGGTCGACTACTGTGAACAGGAATTCAAGACCTACGACGCCCGGACAGACGCCATCACCCCTTCGGTGAGGGCGTTCCGCAGCTTTGAGCTACTGTTCAGCGAGGTAGCGGGTTTCCCGTACCGAAAGGAGCTGCTGTCGATCGTGCTGCTGCTTGGGGGGCTGGTGGTCACCGCTCGCCGGGGACACATCGCCCTTCGGAAGCCGCGCGGGCTGACCGAGAGCCGGACCTCACAAGCCGCCCAGCTGCTCAGCCATCTGCTCCTGGCATACTCTGCGTTCGCGAACTGGCAGGTTCAATCTCAACTTACCGTTGAGTCAAGCAATCCGACGCTCCCGGTCATCTGGATGATCGGGTTCTCTCTGGTCGCGGCGGTCAACGTCTTCCATCTCGTCCGGCCGCCTGCGTTGACCGACGAGAGCACGCCGACCAGGGCCCTGTTGAGCATCCCGCTCTATGCGTTCATGACGCTGGGATCAGGGTTTTACTTCCTGTTTATCGAGGGGCATCCCAGCGGACAGGCCATCTACCTCTACAAGTTCATGCAGTACCCGACCATCTACCTGGCCGTGGCGCTGTATGTCTGGGCGGGCATGATGCTGGAGCTGTCCTCAGCGGCGCACAAGTCGTTCAACGTGCTCCGCCCCTGGCAGATGACCCCGATGCTGCTTGGGTGGCTGGTCGTCATCCTCGCCGCGGTGCCCACCGCCTACTCCGGTGCCTCCGGCATCTTCGTCATCGCCGCTGGCGCCATCGTGTTCGAAGAGCTGCGCCGGGCCGGCGCGACCAAGCAGCAGGCCCTGATGTTCACGGCGATGTCCGGGAGCCTGGGCGTCGTCCTGCGCCCCTGCCTGGTCGTCGTCCTCATCGCCGCCCTCAACAAGGAAGTCACCACCGACCAGCTCTTCAACAAGGGCTTCTGGGTCTTCCTCCTGACCGCCGCGGTGTTCCTCGTCACCATCATGATCCTCAACCGGGAGCCGCTCAGGCTTCGGTCCCCCCGTGAGGCCATGCCCGAGAGCATCCAGGCGCTTCGCGGGCTGCTTGGCTATGTCCTCATCGGCGGCGGAGTGCTCGCCGGGTACTACTTCCTTCTGGATACGCCCCTCAACGAACAGACCGCGCCACAGCTGTTGCCGGTCATCATGCTCGCCATCCTGCTGTGGGAGTTCAGGTACTCCGGCGAAGAGAAGGACAACCCCAACCTCGGCCAGGGACTGGTCCGGGCCACCGGCGAGTCGTCCGAACACATCGGCGCCCTGTTGTTTTTGATGTGCGCATCGGTCTGCCTCGGCGGGGTCGTCGAGCGGGCAGAAGTGATGAGCCTCGTGCCCGAGTCCTTCGGCTCTCGGCCGGTCACCATGGGCGTCCTCGTCGTCATTATGGTCCTGGTCGGGATGACCATGGACGCGATGGGCGCGGTGATCCTCGTCTCCATCACGGTCGCCACCATCGCATACAACAACGACATCGACCCCGTGCACTTCTGGATGATGGTCCTGGTCGCCTTTGAGCTGGGCTACCTGACGCCGCCGGTCTCTCTCAACCACCTGCTCGCCCGACAGGTCATCGGCGACGAAGCCGAGATCAAGGAAGACGAACATACCGGCTTCTGGTCCCGCTACGAACACATCATCGTGCCCATGATCGTGATGGGGGTTTCGCTGCTGCTCGTCGCGTTCGTCCCTCTGCTCTGGTATTGACGCCGCTCAACCGGAGTGCCACGACCGCTTCGGGCCACCCCCGAACCTGTCGTGGGCCATCAGCGCCGGACACCCAGGGCCCGGAAGGTCTCGTTGTTGCGGACCCGGCGGGTCACTTGAACATCGGCGAAGCCGTTGTCTGAATACCAGGCCTCCAGCTCTTCCTTGGTGAACCAGTGCTTCACCGGGATCCGGAGCCGGTCATAGACGTCCGCCACGACCACATCGAACGGCCACCGATAGTGATCGTGCACGGGAAGATGGCTGACGATGGGGCCGATGATGGGTAGCTTGTTGAACAGAACATAGGGGGTGTGGCTGAAGATGCGGAGCGTCCGCGCGATGCCCTTCGACAGCCGCATCAGCTGATCCGGCTCCAGATCGGTGGTCACACCACGCAGGGCGTTGTTGGCGACCCGGGTCGCGCCCTGCCGCGGTCCATACACCCACAGAGACAACGCTCCCCCTGGCCGCACCGCCTCCGTCAGGGAATCGAGGATGGACTCCGGATCGTCGACATGATGGAGGACACCGTAGCAGTAGACGATGTCACATCGACGCTCACGGACCGGCAGGCGGCTGATGTCGGCCTGGATGACATGAACCCGGTTGAGGTTGGCGGTGTTGCGCTCGGCTGCTTCGACCGCGTCTGTGCTGGAGTCAATGGCGATGACCTCAGCCCCGTAGCGGGCTGCGAAGAAGGCATGCCGACCGAAACCACAGCCGGCATCGACCACCAGCTTTCCGAGAAAGTCCCCTGGCTGGAGCGGCATCGAGAAGTCACGGAAGTTCTCTTCCCACTCGGGGACGGCGGTGTCAAAGCCGGTGAACCGGTGTCCAGAGTCGGGCCCGACCTGGGCATCTTCCGTCATCATCCGCGGGATTCCGCTGCGGATGGGATAGATGGCGCCGCAGCCGTTGCAGTGCAGGGCCCCCTCCAGGATCTCTTCTTCTTCGCCCCGCTCGGGGTCGATTCCCGCCGCGTCGATCTCGCCATCTTCATAGTGGCTGGCGTAGATCGGCCGGTTGACCGTCTTGATCTTCTCCAAGGTGAAGGATGCGTTTCGACATGCCGGACAGCACAGCCAGTTCATCAACCGCTGCTTCACAGGGCGCCTCACAGGTGTTCATCTCCACCGCATCTAACCCACGATCCCCGGTGTGTTGGGAGAGATCGGAGCAAGCGGATATAGCCCCGGGAGCGCCTGCCCGCGGCTGATCGGGCAGCAGGAGACAACCACCACGATGAACAAGCCAGTCCAGACGTTGGAAGACGTCGTCATCCGCTTCGCGGGGGACTCTGGTGATGGGATGCAGCTCACCGGCACCCAATTCACCAACACCTCGGCGATCCATGGCAACGATCTGTCCACCTTCCCGGATTTCCCCGCAGAGATTCGGGCGCCCGCCGGCACCCTCGGCGGCGTCAGCGGGTTCCAGCTCCACTTCTCGTCCAATGAGATCTTCACCCCCGGCGACGCCCCCAGCGTCCTGTTCGCGATGAACCCCGCGGCCCTCAAGCGGAACATCGGCGACCTCAAGCCTGGCGGAATGGTCATCGTCAACACCGACAAGTTCACGGACCGGGACCTCGAGAAAGCCGAGTACACCGAAAACCCTTTGGAGGACCACTCTTTAGACGGCTTCCAGGTCGTCCCGGTGCAGCTGACCAGGCTTACCAAGGGCGCCGTCGATGGCCTCGGCCTGGGCGCCAAAGAAGCGGACCGCTGCAAGAACTTCTTCGCCCTTGGCATCGCCTATTGGCTGTTCAACCGTGACATGTCGGTCACCAGGAAGTGGATCGAGAAGAAGTTCAAGGCCCCCTACACCGAGGCCAACCTCCGCGCGATGGAAGCGGGCTACAACTACGCCCTGACCGTCGAGCTGTTCCATAGCAGCTATGAAGTGCCCGCCGCCGAGCTGACGCCGGGCGTGTATCGGAACATCACCGGCAACGCCGCGCTGGCGCTTGGCTTCGTGACGGCATCTCAGCTCGCCGGGGTGCCCCTGTTCCAGGGCGCCTACCCGATCACCCCAGCAAGCGACCTGCTCCACAACCTGGCGAAGTACAAGGACTTCGGCGTCGTCACCTTCCAGGCCGAAGATGAGATCGCCGCGGTCAGCGCCACCATCGGCGCCGCCTTCGGTGGCGCGATCGGGATCACGTCTTCGTCCGGTCCTGGCATCGCGCTCAAGGGCGAAGCCCTGGGCCTCGCGGTCATCGCAGAGCTGCCGATGGTCGTGGTCGACATCCAGCGGGGCGGGCCCTCGACCGGGCTGCCCACCAAGACGGAGCAGTCCGACCTCAACATCGCCATGTTCGGCCGCCACGGCGAGTCGCCGATGCCCATCATCGCCGCTTCCACCCCATCCGACTGCTTCAACGCGGCCATCGAAGCCGTCCGCGTGGCTGTCAAGTATCGAATGCCGGTGATGCTCCTGTCCGATGGTTACCTCGCCAACGGCGCAGAGCCCTGGAAGCTCCCAGATCTTGAGACGATCCCAGCCTTCGACCCCGGCTACGCCGAGCCGACCGACGGCGACAGCCCGTTCATGCCCTACCACCGGGACACCACCACCCTCGCCCGCCCCTGGGCGAAGGTCGGCACCAGGGGCCTTGAGCACCGAATCGGCGGCCTGGAGAAGGAAGAAGGGACCGGCAACGTCTCCTATAACCCCGCAAACCACGAGTACATGTGCAAGATGCGGGAAGAGAAGGTCCGGCGCGTCCTCGCAGATGTGCCCGACGTTGACGTTCATGGCGATGAATCGGGGCTCGTCCTGCTGTCCTGGGGGGGCACCTTCGGCGCCGTCCGCTCTGCGGTCGATTCTGCCCGGCAGATGGGCATGACAGTCGGGCATATCCACCTGCGGTGGCTCAACCCCATGCCCAGCAACCTCGAAGAGACGCTCCGGCGTTTTGAACATGTCCTCGTTGCTGAGCTCAACCTCGGCCAGCTCGCCCGCATCATTCGGAGCGAGTTCCTCATCGAAGCCCACTCCTACGCCAAGATTCAGGGTCAACCCTTCAAGGTCTCCGAGCTTATCGCCCGGATGCAGATCCTCACCGCCGCGACCGTCGACTGATTGTAGAGGAAGAACACCGATGTCCAACCCGACCGAAGAAGTCCCGAGCTACACCAAAAAGGACTTCATGTCCGATCAGACGATCCGGTGGTGCCCAGGCTGTGGGGACTACTCGATCCTCTCCCAGGTCCAGACCGTCTTCTCCAAGCTCGGCATCCCCCGAGAGAAGTTCGCCGTCATCAGCGGGATCGGCTGCTCCAGCCGGTTCCCCTACTATATGAACACCTACGGCTTCCACACGATCCACGGCCGGGCGCCCGCCTTCGCCACCGGGCTCAAGCTCGCCAACCCCGAGCTGTCGGTCTGGGTCATCACCGGCGACGGCGACTCGCTGTCCATCGGCGGCAACCACCTCGCCCACGTCCTGCGCCGGAACGTCGACCTGCAGTTGCTGTTGTTCAACAACCGGATCTATGGCCTGACCAAGGGGCAGTACTCGCCCACCTCGGAGGTCGGCAAGAAGACCAAGTCCACGCCGATGGGCTCCATCGATCACCCCTTCGAACCCTGTACGTTCGCTCTGGGGTGTGACGCCACCTTCGTCGCCCGCACCGTCGACGTCTTCGTCCGCCACCAGCGCGACATCCTCAACGCTGCCCATCAGCACAAGGGCACCTCCTTCGTCGAGATCTTCCAGAACTGCAATATCTTCAACGATGGCGCGTTCGAAGCGGTCACCGACAAGAAGGTCCGCGGCAAGGCAGCGCTGATGCTCGAGCACGGCGAGCCCATGCTGTACGGCGACAAGAAGGGCCCGCAGATGGGCCTGCGCCTGAACCGGCAGACCCTTGAACTGGAAGCCTTCGAAGTCAGCGAGGAGCACCCCGCGTCCGAAGCGCTGATTCACGACGAGACCAACCGCGTCATCGCCAACATGCTCGTCCGCCTTGAGCCGCCGATGCCGGTCCCCATGGGCGTCATCTACCGGTCCCAGCGGGACTGCTACGAAGACGGCGTCCACGCCCAGATCGAACAGGCCAAAGAGAAGGTCGGCGGTCACGCAGACCTCACCCGCGCCCTGTTCGGCGGCGACACCTGGGTCGTCGAAGACAAGTGAGCCACCCACGCCCCATCGCCGACCTCGCGACGGTCCCCCATCTCGATGGGATCCTCTGCGACATCGATGACACGCTGACCCTCCACGGTCGGCTGGTCCCCGAAGCCCTGGTGATGCTTCGGACCGCCCGGCAAGCCGGGCTGACGGTCGTGCCCGTCACCGGCCGCCCCGGCGGATGGGCCGACCAGATCGCCCGGATGTGGCCTGTCGACGGCGTCATCGGTGAAAACGGTGGGCTGTGGTTCTATATGGACGGCCAGAAGCTACAGCGACGGTTTCTCCAGGACCGTGACACCCGCAAGGCGAACCGGAAGGCGCTCGACGACCTCGCGCATCAGATCCTCACCGCTGTACCCGGAACGGCCCTCGCCAGCGACCAGCCATACCGCGACCTCGACCTGGCCATCGATTTCTGTGAGGACGTCCCGCCCCTCCCCGACGAAGCGATCGACCAGATCGTCGCCGCCTTCCACGATGCCGGCGCAACCTGTAAGGTCAGCAGCATCCATGTCAACGGGTGGTTCGGGGACTTCGACAAGCTTCGGGGGTTCCATCGGTTCCATCAGGACCGCTTCGGGAAACCCGCGGACCTCAGCCGATGGGCCTTCTTCGGCGACTCGGCCAACGATGAGCCGATGTTCAAGGCCTTCCCCCTGTCTATCGGCGTCGCCAACGTCAAACGGTTCCTGCCCAGGATGAACGCGCACCCCAAATGGATCACCGCCCAGGAAGGGGGAGACGGCTTCGTTGAAGGGATGACGCGGATCCTCGCGCTGCGGGGCTGACGGTCAAGACCAGACAGGTCACTCCAGCAATATGCAGGTGTCTACCTGGCAGACCGCCTCCAGCGGGTCACAGGCCCGCTGGGTGCAATCGACACCGTTCCCACACCGCTCGCTGTAGATGTCCGCGACTTCATCTGCCTGATCGGTCCGGACCGCCACCGCGGTCCCGCCGTTGCAGGCCGTGCAGCACCCAAGCTCGACGACGACGCACTCATCGTCTGTCTGGCAGGTGGTGTAGCCTGAATTGAGCTCATCTGGGGGTGGATAGGTGTTGCAACCAGAGAGACTCAGCAACACCATCAACATCAAGAGGTCAAACCGCATGCCCCAGGTGTAACCCCCCTCACGCCTCCAGGTCGGGGTACATCCGAATCCGAATCCACTCTCCGAATCCATGGAGGATCCGCCCTCCAATGAAGAACAAGACCACGTCCTGAGCCAGGCAGAGGACGCCGACCAGCAAAAACATCGGGTGATCAAGGGCATAAAACGGAAAGGTGATGATGAACAGGAGGCCGTCGATCAACAGCGTCACCAACAACAGGGGGAACAGGATCAGCACCCACATCCCCATCGCTTCCACTAAATCTGAGGTCAACGAGACGTCCCGAACCCATCCGTCGAAGACCCGGGTGCCCTCCTCGATGAGCCAGAGGTAGCTCATCTCCAGAACCGGCATACACGCCAGGAACAACAACGGCCCCCCAAGGACCAGCAGATACGCCGGGATCCACCGCCCGTCTGCATCAGCCGGGGTCCGCACGAGGTTGACAAACCCCAACCCCGACGCCGCGAAGACCGCATGCACCGTTGTCGAGGCATAGGGTGGCGGATGCATCGTCGAATGCGCCAACCACCAGATGGTGGCGACGGCCACACCGCCGCCCACCGCTCCCAGAAACATCGCCATGACCGAACCACGGATGACAGGGGCGCTCATCGGCGTTCTCCAGTTGGGGACCTGTTGAAGATACAGAACCCTTCGGAGCAGTTGTGAACGGATTGATGTCTTCGATCTACGATTCGTCAATACCAACTGAACGTTGGTCGGACAAACCTTCAATTTCAAAGGTACGACGCTTGCTTGGTGGGGGGCAATGATCACAAACCTCACCACCTCCGCTTCATCCCTCGGGCTGTTCGGCTGCATCTGGACGAGCGCG
>JBCBLB010000799.1:0-4067 GCA_038520555.1 Myxococcota bacterium
ACCATGCCTTCAATGCGCCACTCTCCACGCTCGCGCGGGACCTGGAGCGCACGGTTGTAGTGGTCCTCCGCCGCGGAGAGCTGATCTTGAATCAGGTGCAGGTTGCCCAGGCTGGCCAGCATCATGCCCTCCCCGAGTCGGTCTCCGATCTCACGGGCAATGGCCAGCGCGCCTTGATAGGCAGCCTTCGCGGATTCAAGCATGCCCCGTTGGCTGTGGAGGATGCCCAGGTTGCCCAGCGTGATGCCTTCGTTGCGTCGATCTCCGCTCTCGCGCATGATGGTCAGCGCCTGTTGATAATCCGCTGCTGCGGTCGCGACCTGGCCCATATCGCTGTGCAGGTTGCCCAGGTTGGTCAGCACCCGCCCCTCGCCGGGACGATCTCCGACCTCACGGGCGGTGGTCAGCGCGTACTGATAGCAGTCTGTGGCCTCCGCATGCTGGCCCAGAACCCGGAGAAGGTTGCCCAGGCTGTTCAGCATTTTGGCTGCAGACATCCGATTTCCCAACTCGCGGGCGATGGCCAGGGCGCGCCGATAGTGATCCTCCGTTTCGGCAAACCGGCCTGCCGCCTCGTACAGTTGGCCCAGGTTGGAGAGCACCCTCGCCTCATTCGCCCGATCTCCGACCTCGCGAGCGATGGCCAGGGCGCGCCGGTAGTGGTCCTCGGCCTCTGCGCGCTGGCTCTGATGCAGGAACAGGCCCCCCAGATTGTTGAGGATATGGCCTTCACTGCGTCGATCGCCGATCGCGCAGGCGATGACCTGCGCGGCGCGGTGGCGGTCTGTCGCCTCTGCGATCTGCCCTTGATCGCTGTACAACAAGCCCAGCCGGATCAGGACGCGAACGCGCAGCTGGGGGCGGGTCTGCATGCCAGGGAGGGGGAGGGTGTCGATGAGCGCCTTCAGGGCGATCGCCGGCTGCTGACGCTCGGCGATGGAGAACAACGCAAGGGCGAGCCGCGCCGCGTGCTCCGCGTCTGCGTGCTGGAGCGCGAAGCGGTGCGCTGAGCGGAGGTTGTCCACCTCGGTCTTCAACGCCCACCACCGATCCACACCGCCGAACCGGTCCAGCGCCTCCAACGCAACCGAATCACCGTTCGCAGCGTAAAAGGCAGCATGTCGGTGGTGGGCTGTATGCGCCGTGTCGGATGCCGTGCGCTCAAGCTTCTCTCTGGCATAGTCGTGGATGCTCATGAGCATCCCGAATCGCATCTCTCCAAGACGGTTTTCGCCCAACATCACCAGAAGGCTCTTGTCGACCAGTGACTGCACCGCGTCCATCGGCCATGGCGCATCCGCAAACGCATCGAGGTCGATGACGGCTTCGGCGGCCTCCAGGGTGAACCCGCCCTCAAAGACGGCGCACTGAGAGAACGCCGCCTTCTCCCAGTCCATCAACAAGTCCCATGACCAGTCGATCGCAGCCTTTAAGGTCGCCTGTCTTCGAGCGGTGTTTCGCTTCCCGGTCGACAGAAGCCTGAAGCGTTGGCCCATCCGAGACAGCATCTTCGAAGGCGACATCACCTTCAGCCGCGCCGTCGCCAATTCGATCGCCAGCGGAAGCCCGTCGAGCAGACGGACCAGGTTGTGGACCGCCGCACGGTTGTGATCGGTGAGGGCGAAGGTCCTCTTCTTCGCCCTCGCCCGCTTGACGAACAGGGCGACTCCCTCTGCTTCTTCCAACGGCGGCAGCCGAAGCGTTCGCTCTCCGTTGATCTCCAACAGCGTGCGGCTGGTCACCACGAACCGCGCCTGCGCGGCCCGCTTCAGCCATCGCTCCACCGTCTGCGGGGCATGCTCGATGAGCTGCTCGAAGTTGTCGAAAATCATCAGGCACTGCCCATGTCCGGCGATGGCGTGGCCGAGCTGCTTGAGATGATCGCCCTTGCTCAGGGCAACGTCCATCGCTTGCGACACCACAAACAGGAGCCTATCCAGGTTCTGGGCTTCTGAAAGGTCACAGAAGAACACTCCGCCGGGATAGTCAGATAGGTTCTTTCGAGCAAATTGAAGCGCCAATCGGGTCTTCCCAGTCCCCCCGGTTCCCATTATCGTGACCAGCCGGCTGCTCGTGAGGCCTTCCTGTAGGGCGGCCAGCGCAGCGGATCGGCCGATAAAGGCGTCCAACTCGGCCGGGAGGTTGTGCTTGGAGGCTGGCGTCTCTTCTGGGAACCGAGAGGCCGCGTCAAACAGGCTGTCAGCGAAGCTCCCGCTGAGCATCTGCGTCTGAGACGGCGGCACACGCGATATCACTTCTACAGAGTCACGAAAGGTCTCTCGCCGTATCGCCTGCGCCAATCTGCTCGATGGGCCCAACACGGCCCCCGAACCCATCGGATGCACGCGGTTCAGCGCATCGAGCACCTGGGCACAATCCGAGGGGCGGTCCTCCGGATCAGGGGCGAGCAGCCGCCGACACAGCGTCTCAAACGCACCCGGGACACCGACGAGGTCCGGCTTCGCTTGGTAAGCCGTCAACAACTCCCGCAGCGATTCCCCTTGGAAGGGACGTTTCTCACCAACCAGCTCCGTGAGGATGACACCCAGTGAGAACAGATCTGCGCGATGATTCACCCGGGCCGCGTCCAGGAGCTGCTCGGGCGCTGCATATTGCAGCGTGCCCATCACCGCTTGGGGCTGCGTTTGCCCAGATCCTGTCGCACGCTTGACCAGCCCGAAGTCGGCGACCCGCGGGACGATCTGACCACGCCGTTCGTCGAGCAGCACGTTTCCAGGCTTCAGGTCCCGGTGGATCAGTCCATATTCATGGGCATACCCGACACCTTTCACGATGGCGCGAAACAACGCGACCGCCTCATCTAAGGTCGGACGGTACTTCTGGAGCAGCTTATCGAGCGAGGGGCCCTGAATCAGCGGAAGGATCAGCCCCAACGAGCCACCCACATCGATGACATCGCGGACAGGGAGGATGTTTGGATGGTCGAGGGCCGCCTGCGTTCGCCCTTCTCGAAGCAACCGCTGCTGCACCATGGGGTTGCCTGAGAACAGGATCTTCAGCGCGACCTGCACCCCGAGGATGGTGTTCGTCGCCGCCCACACTTCCGCCATGCCACCCGCTCCGAGGCGGTAGTCGAGGGCATAGTGTCCGATCTGTTGACCTGCTGATAACCGCATGGTTGAAACCTACCCCGTCTCCGCCTCACACAGGGGCGGTGGGAAGCGGAAGAGGATGGCATCAAACGCATTTTGATAGACGCCGTCCTGGCCGCCCCCTTCAGAGAGGGCCACAGCCAACAGGCGAAAGGACTTTTGATCGGTGTATTTTGTGGCTTGGTATCGTCGTCTGCAGTGTGCTTACATGGAAGCGATACGCCGCCGCCTGCGGTACGTCACTCGATGTCAGGGGACGCACTCGACCTTCGCGCTGGCGACTACGTGGAAGTTTACGATAGAGCCGGTCCCTGCGGTGAATCCCATCCGCAGCGATGAGAGGTTGTACCCCGCGATCGTGTGGGTCAAGAGCGTGACGTCGTTGATCGAGACCTCGACGGTGCCCTCACGCATCACCACCTGGACGCGATGAATCGTCTCGCTGTCGTCCAGGAGCGGAACGCCATCGCGCGAAGAGGCGGCCGCGAGGGTTCGGAGCGGGCGCTCATCGGTGGCGACGATGGCGATGTGATTCCCATCGGGATCGCCTAGGGCCGTCCCATTGTCGTAGGTGTCGAACTCGACCGCATACCCGACCACGCCCGGGTTGTCTGCGCCAAGGTAGCCGCCGCTGGTGCCCACGAACGTCGCATCTGTCTTCGATGCATCGTAGAACACAAACGCCATCCCATCGCCTCCCTGGGAATTTTGCAGCGGATTTCCGCTGTAGATTTCGAAGGTCGCGGCCCACGTGTCCCCGGGGACCGTGTCCTGGTACAGGACGGAGCCTGCGGTGTTCGGGGTGTTGAGCGTGAGGACGATGTTCCCAAACTCGTCCAGGAACGAAGATCCGTTCAGCTGAACACCCGTCGTCACATCGGACAGGGCCGACTCATCGATGAAGATGATCTCATCGATCTCACCGTTGCAGTCGTTGTCGACGCCGTCGCAGCG
>JBCBLB010000226.1:0-12940 GCA_038520555.1 Myxococcota bacterium
CCCCGCGCGGTGCGCTGAGAGAATCCCCCCTTACACGCCCCCTTCCTTTGCCCCAGCGGCAGGATCTCCACGACCGTCCTGCAGCTTCAACCCAGCAGATGTCGAATCCGTGCCGTCGGTGCATCTTCTGGGAAGAGAGCGGGTTAGTCTGTCGACATGCTGCTGCTTATCTTCACGCTTGGCTGTATTGAATCGTCATTCACGTCGACGGAATCGCCGGTGGTGTTGTCAACGGGTGTGCGGGTCTCTCCTCCTGCGCTGACCTTCGATCCCCTGCCTTTCGACGAGACGGCGGTCCAGACGGTCCGTCTGGAGAACACCGGAGCGCTTCCGGTGGACCTGGTCTCGGTCGTGGTTGAGGGGGCGGGCGCCTTCACCCTTCCAGAACCGATCGCGCCTGGCCCGCTGTCACCGGGCGCAGTGGTCGCGATCCCGGTGGCGTTCACTGCGATCGATCTGGATTCGCAGGGGCGGCTGTCGATCCTGACCACTGATCCGGACGCCCCCTCGATCCCCGTGCCGCTGGCCGGCGCAGCGGCGGTGGGAGCCCTGGTGATGTCACCCAACCCGCTGATGGTCGGCCACACCGCCGCCAACGTCCCGACCGAAGCGCCTCTGACCATCGAAAACGTTGGCCACGCGCCGGTCACCATCGATGAGCTGTATCTGGCCCGCGATGAGTTCAAGCTCATCGATCCCTTCACGCTGCCCGCCGTGGTCGCGCCCGATGAGGCCCTCACCCTGGACGTCGGTTTCTACCCGGACGTCGATGGCATCTATGAAGCGCAGCTGTGGATCGGCGCAGATGATCCGAAGGGGGCCCATCTGGTCGGCCTGCGGGGCACCGCAGGGGATGACTACGAAGAGCAGGAAGGCACGGAAGAAGAGGACGCGGAAGACCGCTGCTTCGAACCGGAGACCGGTTTTCTGGAGCATCCTCAGGCCCGATTTCTGGTCCACGACCCCGACCAGCCCGTCGTGGCGACCTATATCAACAATGGCGGCGGCTACGTCAACGAGTTGTCTCTGGGCGCTCCGAAGATCTTTCCCATCGCGACGACGCACCATGACGCGCTGGGCAAGACCGTGGATCTGGGTCTGTTCAATGAGGGCGACGAGCTTCTGCTGCAGGTCTATGTCCGTGACACCGGCTACACCTACTTCTCCGGCCCGGCCTCACGGAACCCCGACAACTTCCCACACGTCGCGATGGCCTATCTGGGCGACTGCGTCTGGCGCGTCGGCTTTGAAGATCTGCACTATGGCGGCGATCAGGACTTCGACGATGTGGTGATCACGCTGTCGGGCGGGCTGCGCATCGCCCTGTGAGCCGGCTCGGCGCAGCCCCATGCAGCCGTTAAGGGGGCTCCGATGACGCCGAAGCTGACATGGTCCGGGCTGTTGTGGGTATCGATCATCTACGGGCTGCTGACCGTCCTGTTGATGCAGTTCCACGGGTATCAGATCAACTTCGGTGAGTGGTACGATCAACGCGAGCAGCGACACAGCCGACTGGTCAATAACGAGGGGGACACCCCCTGGGCGTTTCGGATCATCGTGCCGATGGCCGCGGAGCAGATGCGAAACGAGCTCGCGGCATCGGATCTGCTCACGCGCGCCCAGGCGCGTGAGTTCAGCTACCTGTTGTTGCGGTTCGGGTTCACCGTCGGCTTCCTGCTGCTGTTCCACATCTACCTGACCCGATGGGTCTCGCCGGCGTGGGCGATGGTGGGAGGGATGTGGATGATCGCGCTGCAGGGGTTGTCCTACATCAACTATTGGTACCAACCTGCCAGCGCCCTCGACCTGCTGCTGTGGCTGGCAGCGGTCGAGCTGACCCTGCGTCGCCAGGATCGATGGCTGATCCCCCTGCTCATCGTGGGCACCCTCAACCGAGAGACCGCGATCTTCATGATCGCGCTTCATGCGGGGGCTCGGTATGGCGACGAACCGTTGGCGGATCTGGCCAGCCGCTGCCAGGTGCTGGTCGGCTTCTGGGCGGCGGTCTACCTGGGACTGCGCACCTATATCCACCCTGTCGGGACCGCAAACCGTCCGGTCATCAAGCATATCCAGGACAACCTCAACGGTGAGTGGCTGGGGTATGCGTTCTTCTTTGTGTCGCCGATGATGGTCATGCCCACCCTTTCCCCCCGAAAGGTGCCGGCGGTGCTGTGGCGGATCGCGCTGGCGTTGGTGCCGTATCTGCTTCTGGTCCTGGTGTTCGGTCGCGTCCGCGAGGTTCGGCTGTTGCTGCCGCTGGCCATCCCGTTCATCCCGGCGAGCCTGATACTCCTCCGCGATCAGCTCGAGCCCGACGCGCAGGGCGGTTGAGCGATGGCCCACGCCTCTCGCTCGGTCTGGCTGTTGGCCGGTCTGCTGGCGCCGCTGGCGCTGCTGGGGTTGACCGGTGACCCCGGCGTTCTGAGCACAGCGCGCCTCATCGGCGCCGGGACGGCGGACACCTTTGGGCACACCTGGGGCTATGCCTGGGCCGCTCAGGCGCTCCAACAGGGTCAGCTGCCCATTTTGAATGCGCCGCTGTCCTGGCCCATGGGGCAGACGTGGTGGATCATCGACCTCCCGGTGGCGCTCCTGCTGGCGCCCGTGACATGGCTGGGGTCCGCTGCGGCGAGCTATCACGCCGCGTTTTTGCTGCATGCCGCCGTCGGCGCCGCCGGGATCGCCGCATGGTTGCAGCGCCGCGCGGTCGGCGCCGTCCACTGCGTCGCCGCGGGGGCGCTCGCCGCGATCTCACCATTCGTCCGAGGTGCTGCGATCAGCGGCGTGCCCGAAGCGCTGTCGGTGCTGTTGTTGCCGCTATGGATGATTCTGCTCGAAGATGGGCTCGGCGGCGCACGGCGCGCGCTCTTCGGCGCAGCCGCCCTGGGCGCCCTCATCGTTCTGGACGGCGCCTACGGCGCCATCAGCGTGGCGCTGGTTGGCATCACGGTGTCGCTCGGCGCGATCGGGCAGGCCCGGGCGCGGCGGAGGGTCTTGCTCCGGGCCGCCATCGCCGGGCTACCCGCGGTCATCTGCGCCCTGGGGGTCCGGGCTTTCCTGCGGGCCACCGCCCACCCGGTCATGCTCAACGTCAGCCAGCGCCGGGGCGGGATCGACGGCGACTGGGTGATGCGTCCCATCGGCGGGGTCGATCTGGCCAGCTTCGTCCTGCCCGCATCCGCCCTGCCGGTGGGGACGCCCCCAACAGACCACCGGCACATCGTTTATGTCGGATTCATCGCAATCATCGCAGCAGGCATCGCCACATGGCGACGGCGAGAGGCCCGGCCGCTGGCCATCATCGCCGCATCGGCAGGGGTGCTCTCGCTTGGCGCCACCCTACAGCTCTATGGGACACCGCTGCTGACCGCGCTCCCCGGCGCGCTCCTCCAAGCCGGCGGCGCGATGAACCTGTACCGGGTCGCGGGGCTGATCCCCGTCATGCTGGTCCTGATGATCGCGATAGCGCTCGGCGCGCCTGGCCGGAGCCGACGGTGGGCGCTCATCTGGCTGCTCATTGGCGCAGAGTGGCTGCTGGGGGCCCCCATCCCCACCATGCTGCCCACGGTCGCCAACCCCGCCAACACCGTCGAGGCGTGGCTGGCAAATCAGCCAGAGCCGGGCGCGGTGCTCGATCTGCCCACCGACCGCGGGGTGGTGCGCCCGCCCGAACCCCATCCCCAGCGAACCTTCTTCCTCCAAAGCGTCCACCGCCGCCCCATCGCCAGTGGCATGTATCAGCGCCCATCGATCCTGGATCATGCGCCTCGAATCCGGCACTTTACCCAGAGCATCGATCGAATGCTGAAGCAGGAGGCGCCGGGCTATCGCGATCACAAGCGCACCGTTCGTCTGCCGCCGGCGCCGTCTGAGGGCTCCGCACGTCAGATCCACGCCCGACTGCGCGCACAGGGCTTCGCCTATGTGACCCTCGATCTCCACCAGCTGCCCGATTCGCTCGCCCCCTCCTGTCAGGCGTGGATAGAGGCGCTGCTCGGCCCCCCGGCGATCGCAGACCATGGCCGGTTGGCCTGGCCGATCCCACATTCCTCCCAATCGCCACCGAAGAGTTCTTTGGAGCCCCCTCGATAGGCGATACACTGCTCCATGGGGAGGAACGCGTGCTTCTGCTGTTCGCCGGCTCTATCGTCCTGGCACAATCACCACCCGACCTTCAGTGCGCCACCCCGGACGCGATCAGCGCCCTCCAGGGGCGCCAGCCCGCGTCATGGCCGACGATGCTCGATGCACCGGTGGGCGTCGGAAACGCCCACCGTCCCCCGCCGCCCGATGGCCACAAGGTCCCCTATGGCCAACCTACGGGCCTGTTTCTGGAGACCGAAAACTTCCTGATAAGCTGGGAAGATGGTTCTCTTTCTCTTGATTCGATCGACCGGACCGCCGACGCCCTTGAGGGGGCTTGGACACAACTGGTGGAGATTCAGGGCTGGCCCGCGCCTGTCAGCAGCGAACGGTATCTGATCTGGGTGATCTTCGATCCAGACCTCTCCGGGACCGGCTTCACCACAGAATACTTCGATGAGGTGTATCCGCAAGGCTACCCGGTCATCTTCGTCAACCCCACCAACATCGAGCTGGAAGCGTTCTGGGCGTCTCTGATGGTCCATGAGTTCATGCACACCGTGCATTTTACGATGCGGGACTATCGGTTCGATTTGACCGAAGAGACCTGGTATTGGGAGGCAAGCGCCACCCACGCCAGCGAGCTGGCCGCGCCTGACGTCGACGGCCATCAATACATCAGTGCTGCCTATGCCGAGTTTCCCGAAGCCCGCTACGACACCCGGGAGCGGGCGCACGACTACGGGATGTTTGTTCTCAACGCATGGCTGGAGGATCCGGATCTCGGCGTGGGTCCCGGAACGATGCATGCGATCTGGCGAGCCGGCGCTGAGCGGCCCGATGCCCTGTGGGACGAACTCATCGCAGATGTGACCCGACGCGACGCCGTCACGGTGTGGGCTGCGTTCGCTGCAGACTACGGCAACCAGCAGATGCCCGAATCCAGCCAGTATACGCCGGCTCGGCTCAAGGGCACCCTCAGCGAACAGGGCGACGGGCGGCTGCCCTACCTGGGCACCGACTACTGGGAGATCGAAGCGGATGGGCGGATGATGGCCACCGGGGATGTGCGCGTGAGCACCCCCGACGGGGTCTTCCTCCCACAGACCACCGCCGCCGTTCAGCGTGGCGACATCATCGCTGTGACCGCTGCTGTGGACGGAGCCGATTACACCCTGGTCCATCTCGAAGAGGACGCGCGTGACCTCTCGCAAGACACCGGAGACGCGGCAGCCCGCCGCACACCCGAATCGACGATGACCCGTGGCTGCGCAGATCGGGGGACCCAGATGGGCTCCGGCGTCCTTGTGTGGATGGTGTTGTTGTGGAGGCGCCGCCCCCGCCAGGTGCACGCCGAAGAATAGACGCGGTATGCTGGTGAGGATGGCTTCCCCGCTCCCCTCGACCCCGATCATGTTGGCGTGTATCACCCTGGCCGCGTTCTGCGCGCTCGGGGCGCCGCTGTTGACGTATAGCCTGACCCTCGCGGTGTTCGGGGCCGCCCATGTGCTCACCGAGCTACGCTTCGTGGAAGCCCGGTTCTCTGGCAGGCTGTCCGAGCGGCTGCTCTGGGGAATCGGCGCAGGACTGCTCACCGTGGGGATGCTCCGGCTGCTCTCACGGCTGGGGGTGACCCCACCGATGGAGACACTCCAGCTTGAGCTGTTCACGGTCACCGGCCTCGCCGCGTTGACCCTGCCTGCGCTATGGCGGCGCAGCGCGGGGGCGCTCCTCGTGGGGCTCCTGGTGACGACGGTGATCGGCGTTGGTGTCTGGGCCGTGCCCCTGGAGACGATCCTGATCCTGGCCTGTCTGCACAACTGGACCCCGGTGGGGTTTCTGGCAGAGGCGCTCCCGGAAGCGGATTGGCGACGGGGGATGGGCCTCGCTCTGCTCGCCTTCGTCGGCGTACCTGCGGTCATCTTTGCGGTGGGGCCGATGGGGTGGCTGGATTTTAGCGTGCTGCCCACAACGGGGACGCTGGCTGACAACCTGGGGGCGTGGTTGCCGCCGCGGGCCCATGATGCGTCATGGGCGGCTGCGGTGTTCGCCACGATGGCCTACGCCCAGTGCATGCACTATGCGGTGGTCATCGGCGTGCTGCCTCGTCTTGTGCCCCCAGGGCCGGACGCGGACCATGCGCTCGGCCTCAGCCGTCTGCCGGTGGGGATCTTCGTCGGCGGGGTGATCGTGCTGAGCGCGGCGCTGCTGGTCGGCTATGGGCTGGACTTTCGCGAGGCCCGCGGCTGGTATGGCGTCCTGGCTGCGGTCCACGCCTGGTTGGAGGTGCCGGTGTTGCTGCTCGCGCTCACCGGTCCCATCGCACGTGGTCATGACAGCCAACCGGCCGCGGGAGCCGCGGGCTGATCGGGTCCACAGCCGCCGCGCGGGCCGTGCGCGCCAGCGGCGCCTCACGCTCGGCGAGGGCCTGGACGACGTGGGCGGCGCCCCGGGCCAGCTGCTGGTACAGGTCAGGGTTGACGTTGTCGACGATGTCACAGGCGAGGTGGTAACAGGGGTCAAAGGCCACCCCCGAGCGTCCATCGAAGGCGTCGGCCTGACCGGGCGTCTTGATCTCAGACGCGCCAGAGAACAGGCCGCCGGTCGGCAGGCCGACCGCCACGGTCCAGTAGCTGTCCGTCGGGACTTCCATCCCGGTGGGGATGGTGATGAGATCCCGCTCGGCGAAGTAGTCGAGGAACAGCTGCTCGATCTCTCCAGAGGCCACGGATACCCCCAGCTCATCGGGGAACGCAGAGCCATCGCCGTCATAGACGTACCGGGCGCCGTTGCCGCTGGCGAGCATGTCAAAGTTCAGGTAGGCGTCGAGGTCATCGAACACTTCAGGGTCGGGATCGCCGAGCTCATTGAAGAAGTGCCGACCGCTGCCGATGAGCCCCTGCTCTTCGGCGCCCCACCAGGCGAACCGGACCTGATTGGTCGGCGAATAGTCCGCGGCAGCCATCTGGAGGGCCATCTCCAGGATGGCCGCGCTGCCGCTGCCGTTGTCGTTGATGCCCGCCCCGGCCTGCACAGAATCCAGGTGCGCCCCCACCAGGACCGCCCGGCTCGGATCGCCGCCGGGGGTCCGGGTGAGGATGTTGTAGTCGGACTGTTCGATAAACGCAGCGTCAATGTCCAGCCGAACCCGCGAGGTGTCCTGGGCCGCGGCGAGGGAGACGCCTGTGTCATAGGACACCCCGACGACCGGGATTGTTGGCGGATCGCCGGCGTCGAGCACGCCTTCGAGCACACCGGCCCGCCCTTCCTGGCCCTCATTCAAGATGACCACACCGATCGCGCCAGCATCTTCTGCATTGTGCACCTTATCGGAGAAGGTGCAGGAGCCCCGCTGGATCAGCGCGATGGTGCCAGCGGCGAACCCCACGAAGTCAGCGGCCTCACAGCCGCTGGTCGAGGTGTTCGGGGCGCCTGGCGGGATCTGGAGGTCAACAGCCTGGATCGACGCGGTGACATCCCCACCTGCCGAGTACTGAAGCACCGAGAAGTCCACCGCCTGGGAATCGATCGTGACATCTGCAGAGAACAGATCGTAGGAGGTGATGGTGTACTCCTCTACTTCGACGTCATATCCGGAATCTTCGAGTTGGCGTTGGATATAGTCGAGGCTGTCGAGGTACCCCTGGCTCAGATACACCCGGTTGTCCCCGTTCGCGATCGCGATGTCTTCCAGTGCGCCGAGGTGCTCCATCAGGCGATCGATGTCGATCGCCTGCTCCAGAGAGAACGCCTCAGCCCCATCGTCTTCATCGTCGTCACCAGAGTCAGCGAGGTTGTCACTGCCGTTGTCTGTTCCGTCGAGGGGGCCACCGACGACGCCGGTGGCGCTCCCACAAGCCATCAACAACAACAACCATGAAGCTTCTGTTCGCATCCGGCCCCTCCTGTCCCGTTCTTCTCTAGACGGTCGTTTTATCTTAGAAGAAGAGAACCATTGGGGGTTGTTAGAAGCTCGTCAATCGGCGTAGAACAGTTCGTCGATGGCCTTGTCGCCCTTATCGAAGATGTTGTCAACGGTGACTTTGAGGGTTCCCGTGATGAGGTCTTCATCAGAGACGCCGACGTCGGACTCACTCCAGACGAGCTGCCAGCGGCGGCTGGAGTTGCCATCGGGCATCCAGACGTCGATGGAGTGGGACTGGTAGATGGCGCCGTCGCCGCCGTCGCCTTCCCAGATCTGGTCGGTCCAGCTGCGTGAGATGAGGGCCTGCCCGCCGTCGACGTCCACCCAGCGGAAGTCCTTATAGAGGGTGAAGTTGACCTTCATCAGGAAGTTTTCACGCCGAATTTCATTGACCGTCCGGATCGTATCGCAGCTGCGTGCGGTGAAGCAGTCGCTGGGATCGGCGTCCCGGGCGTATGATTCCGCGGTGGGTTCGGTCGGTGTCTGATCGGACTTCTTCTGAAGGCGTGCATGATCGGCGACGGTCCATTGGCTCTTGAACGCGACCGAGACGCCGAGCATGTCTGCCGGATCGCGTTCTTCAGGTCGGTCGATGTCGGCGAGATCTTCGGCGGTGGGGGGTTCCATCAGAAACGATCGGTCGTTGACCCCGGCGTCCATATCGAGGCCGTCCATAAACACCGCGAGGTTTTCCAGTCCACGCTGCATCACCTCCGGGTCTTCATTATCCCATTCCCGGTACAGATACCGAGACAGCTCATTCAACTCAGAAGGAGCTTCAACCGGGGCCTTACACCCCAACAAGGCCAACGATGAGAGGAGAGTCAGTGTACGCATACCCAGCACGATAACCGGTCACTCTGCCGCAGAATGCGGCGAGCCTGTGACACCGTCACCGTCCGATCGCGCCTGCGAGCGCTGGGCAGGCGTTCACGGTCACCGATCCGGTCACATCCCCGATCGCGGGGTAGACCTCCCCCCCTTCCAACGTCAGTCGCCCCGAATAGTCGAACATCTCCAGCGTCACGTCGAAGTCGTCGCCCGCCGCATCGATCATCAGGTTGTAGGCCTTCGGCGCGCCCTGCCACCAGGTCCCCGTCCAGGCGTACCGTTCGTTGTCCCCCTCCCCCTGTAGGGTGAACGCGCCCTCACCAAACGCACAGTTGATCGATGAGTTGGCCGCCAGGATCTGGTCATCGCTCACCGAGATCGATCCTTCCCATGGAAACACTCTCAGATAGACGTCGCAGGCGCCGCCGACGAGGAACGGGTTGGGATCGACCAGCTCCGATGCGGTCAGATAGGCGGCGATCTGCTCACAGGTCGCGTCGGGATCGTTGGCCAGGTAGACCACCATCGTCCCGCCCTGCGCCCAGGCGTAGCCGTTCTGGATGTTCACATCGCCGACCAGCTCCAGATCGACGATCCGCATGGTGCCGGCGATCGCTGGCACCTGCGCCTCACGGTTGTCTGAACCGCTGTCTGAGCCACTCCCCGCGCATGCCGTCCACAGCAACCACCACATCGACGCCTCCTGAACGCTGGGCCATCGTATCTGACCTGTTTTTCTTTTCGGCCGGTGAGCCACCCTTTGACAGCTTGTTGGCGATCGGCTCCCGTCAGCGGATACGTGTCCGGTCATGCCTGCCCCGGTCACCATCGCAGCGTTCTACAAGTTTACGCCGCTGCCCGACTATGCCGACCTCCGCGAGCCGCTGCTCACCCTCGGGCAGCAGCGCGGGGTGCTCGGCTCCATCCTCCTTGCCGCGGAAGGGGTCAACGGAACCATCAGCGGCCCCGACGATGGCGTCAACGCGATCCTCGATACGCTTCGCAGCGATCCCCGGCTCGCCGACCTCACCCATAAGGTCTCCTATGCCGGGTATCCGCCGTTTGAGCGGATGAAGGTTCGCCTCAAGAAAGAGATCGTCACCCTCAAGGTCCCAGGAACCGACCCCACCATGCAGGTCGGGACCTATGTGCCTCCCGAAGCGTGGAACGCGCTGATTCAGCGGCCAGACGTCGTTCTCATCGACACCCGGAACGAACAGGAGATCGAGTGGGGGACCTTCGAAGGCGCCATCGATCCCCGGACGCGGTCATTCAGCGAGCTTCCCCGATTCATCAAAGACACCATTGACCCGAAAAAACACAAGCAGGTGGCGATGTTCTGCACCGGGGGCATCCGCTGCGAGAAGGCCACCAGCTACCTGCTCGCGCAGGGGTTCGAGGCGGTCTACCACCTCGACGGCGGGATCTTGCGCTATCTGGAGACGATCCCGGAAGAACGATCCCTCTGGAGGGGGAAGTGCTACGTCTTCGACCAGCGACGCGCGGTTGACCATCAACTTCAGCCCCACTTCACCGACAAGGAGACGGCGCGGGAGAACGAATAGCCGGGTTGGCGATACCCTGTGCTAAAAAGCCAAGAGCATCGAAGACAATTGGGGAGCAGTGATGAACATGAGGTGGATAGGCAAGACCCTGACCGCGGCGGTGATCATCAGCGCGGTGTCCGCGGTGAGCTGGGATGCGTATATCCCTCATGGGACGCTCTCCACCATGGCCGAGACCCTCCAGCATCCAGGCATCGAGCCGTTCTCGGACGCTGAGATAGACGATCTGATCGCGGCACAGCGCCACCTGCGGAGCCTGCCTGCGTTTGTGCCGATGACGCGTGAGCGAGACGCTGGCGTGCTCCTCAACCCGATCATGCGCCTCGATGGACCGGGGCCTGAGCCGACCGGGCCGCTGCCGCTCTGGGCGGACCCCGACGTCCGCTTCTCTGGCTTGAACGACTGGCGTCATACGCCAGAGTCGATGCCTCCGTGCGATCTGTCCATCACACGCGCGCTGCTCGACTACGATCACTGGGACCAGAGCGCGTCGGGGCCATATGCAGCGGCTATCGACGATCTGGAGCCGGTGATGACGGCGGTGGCGCCGGTCCCGAGCACCGCCTCACTGCGAACCCTCGTGAAGCTGCGCCTGGCGCGCGGCCTCGTCGACGGCAACATGCTTGAGGCGTTGGTTGAGGTCCGTCATCTCACGCGGTTGATGCTCTCTACCGACAGCTTCATCACGGCGCACGTCGGCGTCGCCATGCTGAACATCGAGCGGCAGGGCTATGAGGAAGCGGTCGCCCGCGGCCTCTTGGAGGCCGGGGCGTGGGCGCCGGTCTCTTCGGCAGACACCGGGCTCGCGCGGCGGATGCTCTTCGCGATGCACGCGGTGTACGTTGGTGACGCGCCTGCAGACGCGCTCGATCGACTCAACGACGCGATGGATGCGCCGTTCGGGACCTGCCCGGCGCTCTCAGAGGCGATCGCCTCGATCACGCTTATCCGCGGCCTCCTCGAAGCCCCCCTCCCCTTCGAGGGCGATTTCAACGACCGCGCCGCATTTCTCGAAGCACAGCTCACACAGACCGACTGCCCGCTGCGTATGGAACGCAAGCTGTGGGCCCACCCAGAGTGGAACGCCTTCGGCTTCTGGGACGCGTTTTCCGGTGAGCGCTTCCAGGGTACGCCAGACTGGCAGCTCAAGATCCCCGGCTATCGGGTGAAGCGTATCGATACGCTTCGGTGGTCGGGGGTGTCCAGCTGGCGAAGCGCTGAATCCCCCTGATGAGCGACCGCGAGCGGATCCGGGCGTATTACGCCCAGGGCAACGAGTGGGCCCGGCTGGAGGGGGACGAGGCATGGCTGGAGTACGCCCGCACCCTACAATATATCGACCGCTATTTCCAACCTGGATCCAGGGTTTTGGACCTTGGCGGTGGCCCAGGGCGCTATACCATCGCCATGGCACAGCGGGGGCACCGTGTCACCATGCTCGACCTGTCAATGGAACAGGTAAAAGAAGCGCAGCGACGCATCCAAGATGCTGAAGTCATCGATCGGATCGACGGGCTGGTGGTCGGAGACGCCCGCGATCTGTCGCAGCTGCCCGGCCAGCCGTTCGAAGCGGTGCTGGCGCTCGGGCCGCTGTACCACGCCGACGGCCTCGACGAGATCCAGGGATTCGTCGATCAGATCGCTCAGGTGCTCACGCCTGGCGGCGTCGTGATCGGGGCGTTTATCCCCAGGACCTCAGGGGTCTCGGGGCTGATCGCCCGCGCTGCCGAAGGCACCGATCAGGTGATGCCCGGCGCATTGGCCGAGACCTTCCGCACCGGACGGTTCCAGAATGCCGTCGATGGCCGCTTCGGAGAAGCCTTCTTCGCCCATCCAGCGCAGATCCGGACAGCGTTCTCCACAGACTTTCAGGAGATCGGGGTGTTCTCGCTGCGTGGGATGGGCGCCGGGTATGGGCGCCAGCTGCTCACCCTCGCCAACCAAAAGCCCGCCCTGTTTGAAGAGGTGATGGCCCTCATCGACGAGACCAGCGACCGGGAAGACGTCATCGGCCTGGGTTGGCACGCGGTGTTTGTCGGGCGTCGCCGATAGCGCCTGAAACTATGTGCATGCATTTCCCGTCACGCAAGCGGAGAGTAAGTGTCGTAACTATTGTTCGTATGTCTTCGAAATTGAAGAGACGAATGTAGACATCTATGAAGCCTTGTCACAATTTGTCAGCGAGACGTGACAGCATCTCCAACACCACAACGAAAATCGGGTTTGGGACCGATGACTCTCTTATGATGGGAAATGTAGAGAGTATAATATGGGTTCGGATGCGACCCGAATTGATTGTATTTTAGATAGTAGACTTCTGAAGCATTTTTCAACAATTCGATTGCGGGTCTTCTCAATCCTTGTACAGACTATGTACACCGAAACAAGATGACGTCTCAAGTCCATCTTTTCAGGAGGAAGACACATGCGTGCACTTGCACTGTTTCTGCTTGGCGCTGGCCTGACCCTCACCGCCTGCGGCGATGAGGATGATAAAGACACCGGTGAAGAAGCCGACACCGACACCGACACC
>JBCBLB010000107.1:0-18102 GCA_038520555.1 Myxococcota bacterium
ACCCGAATCCGCATCCAATATCTAGTATATGACCATCTTCTGGAAGATACTGACCAACTTCTTCCAAGATTCTCATATTCATAATCCGGAAACGGATTGTGCAGTAAGCCTTGATCAAGGTGTTGTCGAATGAATTTATTACAAGGTTCTTGATGTTCTGATGTTCATTATCCATAATTCTTTGATTATTAGACTTTGGAATTTTTGGAGACTGTACTTGAGAATCCATAAGGCTTCTGGGGTTCGATGCTGATTGTTGAGATGAGCGTATGGTCAACAGGTGGTCTTGATAGCAGAATCTGCTTTATCGATTTCTCTGCGGCTGCAATACCCTCCTTGATCATTCGATGTTCAGCTTTCTATCACATGGCTGAAGGCACCAACAGTGCTTGAGATCAGAGGCCGTTGCTTCTCTTACCCTGATGTGGGACTCTGAACCCATCTGGGAGGGCACCACGCCCTCCTCCTTGGAGATTCTCACAGCCATCCGCTTATCGCGTCGCAGACCTGTTCGTCGCTGACCTCCCTGTTGAGAGGGATGTATATAGAGATACAGAATCAAGGAAGTGGATGATGAGTGCACTACCCGATGAGCGGGACCCACAGCAGTTCAGGTTGGCGATCCTTATCGGGGTGCTGCTTGGCGGCTTGAACCTCTCACGGTTTAATTCAATGCGCTACGGGCTCGATGATGCCTGGATTTCATTCCGAATCGCGAGGAATTGGGTTGAGGAGGGGGTCCCCACATTCGATCTGACTCAGCCTCCTGTGGAGGGGATGACCAATTTATTGTGGACCATACTCTCTGCGATCGTCTACGCCACGACACGGAGCGATCCGTTTTTCTTGATGCGGATTTGTGGTGCGATGTGTTTTCTCGGCACCATCGTGTTGCTTGCCTATGTTGCGGCTCGCGATGTGGACCATCCTGTCCTTGCCGCTGGGGTGACATCTGTGTTGGTGGGGGTATCTGGCACACTGGCATTTTACTCAATGAGCGGTTTGGAGACCGGGTTGTGGGCGCTCTTATTCTCGCTCTCCATCAATGAATTGTCCGCTGTGAAGAGTGGACAGGTCGCGGCGAGCGCACGGTGTGGATTTTGGCTCGGTTTATTGGCGATGACGCGTCCAGAGGGGGTCCTTATCGGAGGAGTGGTCTGCGTATGGGTGCTGTGGAGAACTCGACTGACGCGCTCAAGTCTCGTGCTTATCGCCTTATTCTCCATTTTGGTTGGTGGGATGGAAGGGTGGCGATTGTGGACGTATGGGGAACTGGTTCCCAACACCTTCTACGCCAAGCCCCCATCGATGAGCCATGGAAGTGAATATCTGAGCTGGTATCTGGTAGAAGGGACGGGACTGCTCATCTTTGCTTCGGTGATTCCTGCAATCCGAAGGGGAGAAGAGCGTGCCCTTGTTGCATGTATCGCGGCGCTGATGATGGCTGGGACGTTGTGGTCCGGTGGGGATTGGATGCCCGGGTATCGGCGACTGGTTGTCCCTTCCCTTTGCCTCGCTGTCCTGGCTGGAAACAGCGTCGGATCCATCGGGGTAAGCGCGGCTCGGTGGTGGGTGTTTCCCGGTCTACTGCTCTGGCTGGTCGCGAATGTGTCGATGATGATTTTTGAACGGGACAGCAGCTTATACAGCCACGGCCGTTGGGAGGCGCTCGCGAGCCTCCTCGATGAACAGCCGCAGATCGAAGAAGTAGCATTGGTTGATATCGGTCGTTTTGGGTGGGCGTTTCGGGGGAGCATCTTTGATCTCGCAGGTCTGATCGACCACACCGTCGCTCGACAGGAAGGCGAGATGGGTGTGAAGGCCTTTCCTGAGAAGTATTTCCAGGCGCGAGCGCCGGATGTTGTACTCGCGATCTGCGACATCCCATTTTCGGATCCGTTACCTCGCTTCCCCCGGTGCCGATCACATGAGAAGGAGATGATGACCTCGCTGCTCAAACATGGCGGCTACCAGTACCGGGCGGCGATCGAATTGTCAGATGATCCGGCTGGACATCAAGGGCTCGGGTTTCTGCTCCTCTTCCTTCGTGATGACAAGCGGTTGCCTGAGGAGCAGTTCGGCCCGGATCCGAAGATTGATCTTCAGAAAGTCATGACAGAAGCCTACAATCGGTCTACCCCGTGAGCGCCACAGCCTCGATCGGGGCTTCCTTCACGGTAAGTTTATCGAAGCTGGAAGGCCCGAAATAACGGGCCGTGAGCTGAAGCCTTGGAGCTTCGGGCGATCTGTGTCGTGATGGCTCCTGAGAGAGCGTTGAAACTATCGCGACATTCAAGCCCGCTCCCATCCCGGCGATGACCTGTATCGAGTGTCGGTCTTCCATTCATGGGAGATTGATCATCAACCCATCCACGATTGGGTGTCTGACAAAAATTGTCAGATGATGCCTGACGTTGTGTGTCACTTCTCCATTTCGGAAAATGGAGCAACGTCTATTTTCACAGAGAAATAGGGTGGTACAACTATTGCTACTCAACAGAGCGTGCTTCAACACAATCCCTCCAAGGAGTCACCCGCTATGTCCAATCGTAAGGGTTTCACGCTCGTTGAGCTGATGATCGTCGTCGCCATCATCGGCATCCTGGCTGCAATCGCCATCCCGAACTTCGTCAACATGCAGCTCCGCGCCAAGCGCGCTGAGGTCCCAGCCAATGTCGACGGCATCAAGACCGCTGAGCTGGCCTATGATGCCGCTTTCGATGAGTACATCACAGCGGCTGCGGTTCCTGCCGCTGTTCCTGGCAAGGCCCCTACTGCATGGCCCTCTACTTCGGGTGGTTTCGAGACCATCGGCTGGTCGCCTGATGGTGATGTTCGCGGTCAGTACGAGGTTAGTGGCGTCACTGCGACGACCTTCACTGTGACGGGTACTTGCGACGTTGATGGTGATGCGGACAATGCAGTCTATACGGCCAGCCAGAACCAGAACGCTGAGCTTGACGCAGGCGATGTCAACGTCTACTGAACAACAACGCTGAAGATCAGAGAGCGGCCTTTTGGCCGCCCTTCTACTTTTGCTCATCATTTTCGTTTATGCGTAGCCTTCTGCTCACCATGATGCTCGTAGCAGGACTGACGGCCAATCAATTTCAACGATGGGCTGATCAGCATCGCAATCTCTCCGAAAGCGATCGCCGGATCCTTGTCCCTTCAGCGGAAGCGATAGATGTCGCTACCTTGGGATACTCTTCTTTATTTGCTGACTTGTATTGGATCCGCGCAGTGCTTGTCTTCTCCAAGCTGTACTCTGCGAAATCGGCAGAAGACATCCTCTGGTTGGACGCAATGTTGGATACGGTCTCAACGTTGGATCCCAAATGGCGGACTGTTTACTTCCATGGTGGAAGTATGCTTCGGGTTGTGGGTGCTTATGATGAGAGCGATCAGCTGTTCCTTGCTGGTCATCGAAACCTCCCAAATGATCCCTACTTCCCGTTTTCCATCGGAATGAACGCGTATCTATATCACAAAGATTATCAAAAGGCGGCGAAGTACTTCCAGATTGCAGCGAAGATGCCTGACGCGCCTGCATGGTATGCCGCAGCGGCGGCGGGCATGATGAACGAGGGAGGGCAGCGCCGAACCGCGATCATCTACCTTCGCCAGCAGTTTGAGACGGCCAGCTCCGAAGAAGTCCGCGAGTCGTTGCGCTACAAGCTGACCTTGTTGCTTCACGAAGAGTTTGTGGAACATATTGATCAGCAACGCCAGGCATTTATCGCCGAGTACGGTCGGGACATCGGCTCGCTGGATGAGTTGGGAGAGCTTCCACCGGATCCGTTCGAGGTGGGGTGGATCATCGCCCCGGATGGAAAAATTCGAAGCGCGCAGGAGGAAGAGCGTCTATGGGACCGCGCCCAGCAGGCGGGGCGCCAGATGCTCACCGATCGCTCGATTCATCAGTGATGGACGCAGTCATCGCTCTTGGAAGCTCGCTTGGGGACCGGGAACGCAACCTCATCCTGGCGGTCCGCGCATTGGACGCGACGAAGAATGTGACGGTCACCGCGGGCAGCCACCTGTGGTGGTCGTTGCCGCTGACACCGGATGCAAGGGGGCGGTTCCTCAACGCAGCGGTTCGGATCGAGACCACGCTATTGCCGCAAGCGCTGCTCCGTCGATGCAAAGCGATCGAGCGGCGGCTCGGCCGGAAGCCTGGGGTGCGATGGTCGGATCGCATCGTCGACCTCGATATTCTGTTGTATGGCGAGGCGATAATTGAGGGGGCGGATCTTCGGATTCCGCATGTGGAGATGTTGAACCGGAACTTTGCGCTGGTGCCGGCGTGGGAGGTGGCGCCGGAGATGGTTCATCCGGATGTTGGGCTTCGGCTGTCCGAGATTCCGATGAGTCCGCTGGGGCTGTGTCCAGCCGGGGTTGTGTCGGTTGGGGGCTTGCGAGGCCATGCAGGGCGAAGTACAGCGAGGCGATAGTCCGCTGGGATCATCCTTGACCGGATGTTGTGGTGCCGCTAAATGAATGAAGCCTCATTCATTCATTGACAGGCAGGGTGCCGATGTCAAAGAGCGCCTCCAAGCGCGGAGCCAGCACGGACAAGCGAGAACGGATCGTCGACGCGGCGACCGAAGTGTTCGCCGCGAAGGGGTTCCACTCCGCGCGGATCTCGGACATTGCGCGGCTGGCGGGTGTCGCAGATGGAACGATTTACCTTTATTTTAAGAATAAAGAGAATCTGCTGCTGTCCATCTTCGAGGAGAAGATGGGCTTTTTGATCGAGCAGCTCCGGGCAGCGTTGGACGGCATCACCGATCCGGTGGATCAGATCCGGGTCTTTGCTCGTCAACATTTTGCGCATCTGGAGAAGTATCCGGCGCTCGCGCAGGTGTTTCAGGTCGAGCTTCGGCAGTCTCATAAGTTTATCCGTGAGTATCGCCCGGAGAAGCTTTGGGAGTACCTCGCGGTGTTCGGTGAGATTCTGGCATCTGGTCAGGCGCAGGGGATCTTCCGTCAGGATATTGATCCCTTCCTGACACAGTGGGCATTTTTTGGTGCGCTCGATGAGCTGAGCATCCAGTGGGTGCTGTCTCGGAAGCGCAAGCGATTCACTCTGGAACAGGCCGCGGATCAGATCGTTGAGATCTTCCTACGCGGTGTGGCCCAACCCCCAACTTAGAGGTTCACGATGAAAATCGGCGTCTGTTTGAAGCAGGTTCCGGCGACAGACACCCGGATCAAGATCAAAGATTCGGATAGCGGTGTCGACACTGACGGTGTGAAGTGGGAGATCAACCCCTACGATGAGTTCGCCCTTGAGGAAGCGCTGAGACTGAAGGACGCGAAGGTCGCCAAGAAGGTGATCGTGTTCACCCTGGGAGGCAAGGACTCCGAAGCCAAGATCCGTGAAGGTCTTGCCCGTGGAGCTGACGCTGCGATCCGGGTTGATGATCCGGGTCTTTCTGGCAGCGACTCGTTGGGTGTCGCCCGCGCGCTCGCCGCGGCCATCCAGGCAGAGGGTGTGGACATCCTGTTCTGCGGCAAGCAGGCTGTGGACGACGACAATTCTCAGGTTCCGGCGATGATCGCAGAGCTTCTCGACTGGCCGCAGGCCAGCGAGATCGCGAAGCTTGAGGTGAGCGGCGACGCGGCCAGGGTCTGGCGGAACGCCGGCGGTGGCTCTCGCGACGTCCTTGAGGTGGCGCTGCCAGCGGTCTTCACCGCGGACAAGGAGCTCAACGAGCCCCGCTATGCGTCTCTTCGTGGCATCATGATGGCCAAGCGGAAGAAGATCGCGGTCAAGGGGATCGGGGATCTGGGGCTTTCGGCGGATCAGGTCGGCGCAGCCGGCGCACACGTTGCTGAGAGCAACTGGGGCCTTCCGCCGCAGCGTGGCGAAGTCCAGATGATCGATGGGGACGGGGTCGGTGCTGCGCAGGAGCTGGTCCGCCTGCTCCGCGAAGATGCCAAAGTCATCTGAATCAAGACGAAGAATACACCAAAAATATCCGAAGGAGATTGAGATGGGCAGTGGAATCCTCGTGGTCTGTGAGCACGACGGCGGCGCGTTCAAGAAGACGGCCGCAGAGCTGTTGGGCAAGGCCGCAGAGCTGGCGGGTGCTCTGGGCGGCTCGGTCACCGCGTTCGTCGCAGGTGACATCGACGCCAGCAGCCTGGGCCAGTATGGCGCCGGCACCGTCTACCAGGCGACCGGCGACGCGTTCGCCAACTACAACACCGGTCCGTTCGTTCGAGCGCTCGCCGCTGCGGTCGCTGCTGCAGATCCGTCGGTGGTTATGGCGCCGGCCAGCACCTATGCCAAAGACGGGATGCCTCGCCTCGCTGCTCGGCTGAACGCCGGCCTGGCGACCGAAGTGACCGATATTCGTATCGAAGACGGCGGCATGGTCGTTCGCCGCCCGCAGTATGCTGGCAAGGCGCTCACCGACGTCCGGTTCAGCTCGGGCGTGGCGTTGCTGACCGTGCGGCCGAACTCGTTCCCGCAGCCGTCCGCTGGCGGTGGCGCCGCCACGGTTGAGGCGCTGAGCGTCGAGTTTGGTGGCTCTGATTTGAAGGTCAAGGTCGTCGATCGTGAAGTCAGCACGTCCTCTGTGGCTGATCTGACGGAAGCCGAGCGGATCGTCTCTGGTGGACGCGCGGTGAAGTCGGCAGAGAGCTACGACGCGCTGATTCGCCCGCTGGCCGCGTCGATCAACGCGACCCCGGGCGCGAGCCGTGCGGCGGTCGACGCCGGGTACGCTCCCCACAGCCACCAGGTTGGCCAGACCGGTAAGGTTGTCAACCCCGCGCTGTACGTCGCCTGTGGTATCTCGGGTGCGATTCAGCACCTGGCCGGCATGCGAACCTCCCGGGTCATCGTGGCCATCAACAAAGACCCTGAGGCTCCGATCTTCCAACACGCGACTTACGGCGTGATCGCGGACATCTTTGACTTCAACCCGTTGCTGACGGAAGAGTTCAAGTCCGCGATGAGCTGAGCCGGCTGCGTCGGGGTCGCGTAGGCGTTGTGAGGTGGTATAGTCATCTTCGGCTGAAACTGGATTCGATCTGCCGATGGGCACCCCCTCCTCCAATCCTGCGCGGCCAGACGAGCCAGAGCTGCTTCGTCTGATTGAGCGCCTCGAAGCAGAGGGACGCGCGATGGACGTCGTGCGTCTGACCGAAGCGTGGCGCGATGGACCTGCCACGGTCCCCCACGCTGCCGCGCTCGCCGCGTCACGGTGTCTGCTGTCGCTTCGCTTGATGGACCGCTGCTGGAAGCAGCTGCGGCGCCTGACCAGCGATGATCCCGATGATGTGGACGCGCTGGCGCTCACCGCGGAGCTGTTTATCCTCCGCGGCTGGCCGCGCCGTGCTCGAAACGTCCTCAACCGCCTCAAGACCCTCGCCCCGTCCGATCCCCGGATCAACGACCTTGAACAGCGGTCGAGCCGTCCCCCTCAGAAGCCGCCCGAAAACGCTCGAGCGATCGAGCAGAACGGCACCGTTGATCAGCAGATCGCCCTGGCAGAGCTGTATCTGGCCACCAGAAGCCTGCTGCGGGGGAAAGCCCTGCTCGAACGAATCCAACGATCCCGTCCCGGTGACGATCGTGTCAATCAGCTGCTATGGGCGGCTCGGGGGGAACTCAGCGCCCGGACCGGTTCGTTGTCGCAGATCATCGATGAGTTTTCCGGACTTCAGGTCGGCGATAACTGGGACGCGGATGATTGGGAAGCGGCTGAAAAAACCGAGAGCTTCACCCACGCCGAGCTGCCTGATCTGGATGCCCGGGATTCTGGAAACGCTCGTTTTCCACCGCTGTTTCGGGGCCGGGAAGGCATCGACGATGGCTTCGTCGATGAGGGGCAGGAAGTCACCATCTCGACCCATGTCGAGCAGCTGCGCGGCATCATCGGCCCAGATCGGGGAGAAGAGCGGACCGATGCGAACATCAGCTTCGATGAGGATGAGAAAGACACCCGGATCATGGAGGTGATCTCCAATCGCTCTGGTGGCGTCGAGCTTGTTCCGGTTGAATCACCGTCGAGATCCAACCCGTCTCGGCTTGACCTGCGAACGCTCCCGATCAGCGCTCCATCCGCCGCCTCGCGTGAGGATGAAGACGCGGACGTCGTGGTGTTCAGCGACCAGCACCCGGCTCCCGAGCCGCTCGCTTCGCAAAGACGTCGCGGCCCGATCGAGGTGATCGAGAAGCATCCTGTCCCAGAGCGTCCTGTGGTACCGAAACCCGTACCAGAGGCGAAGCCTGCTGCTGCCGCTCCCCGGCGGGAAGAGCCGCCTGCGGCGGCCTCTTCCACCGAAGCGGTCGAGCCGCGACTGTTCACGAAGCCGCCCCCTCGGGCAGGGATCGCGGCGGCGGTGGGGGCTGCGACGGCGATTCTCATCCTTGGAGGCGGTCTCTTGTTTTGGGGCGCACAGCGTCAGGCGGTTCAACAACTCACTGAGCAGATGGAAGCTGTCCTCGCTGAGGGTGAGTTCAGCGATCTGCGCGCCTTTGAGGCTCAACGTTCAGAAGATGTCAACGCAGGCCGCCCCCCTGTCGCTGCGCACGCCGCAGCCCTCGGGCTTGTCGAGGCAGTAATCTGGTCCGAGTATACCGGCACGCCCGACGATCTCCAGCGAGCGGAGCAGGCCTTTGCGCTGGCCGTCGAGCGGGGCGCGCCCACTGAAGATCTCGCTGTGATTGAGGCGACCCTGTCGCTCGGAAAGGGACTGGAGCAGCAAGCGTTGGACACGCTCGAAGATCACACGGTGTCTGCAGAGGCGAAGCTTCTGCACGCCCGGGCAGCGCGGGAGGTGGGGCGGCCTGTTGAAGCCGGTACCCTGGAAGGACTCCCGCACGGGAAACGGTATCAGATCCTCGCCGACTTTCTTCAGCTTGAACAGGCCGATGATGCCGACCTGGGAGTGGTCGAGCACGGCTGGGTAGACCTCAGCTTTCAGGAACGCATCGATTCGGCGTCTGCGATTTTCGAAGCGCCCGCCGGTCGATCCCCGCGCGCGCTCGGGCGAGCCTGGGCGGCCACCGCGACGGCATATGAGGGGCTCGGGGACAACGGCGGCGCCGCCCGCGCCTGGCAGAAGGCCCTTGAGGTCGACAACCATCATCATCGGTACCTCTATGAAATCGCCGGTCGAAACCTGTCGGAAGGGAAGGCGCTGGATGCTTCAGTCCTGTTGAAGCGGTGTCGGGATGCGCGTCCTGGGGATCTCAACTGTCAGTGGGCGTATCTGATGGCGCTGCTGGACCTGGACCGGCTGTCGATGGCCCGGGCGATCGCCGGCGAAGACCAGCTGATGAACGCCTTGGTGGACATCTCTGAAGGACAGGGGGCCCGGGCTGCAGAGCGCCTGATGTCGACGCGCGCCGATGAGACCGGGCTGTTTGAGCTGATCGATGGACAGTCTGCCGCCCTGATGGGGGAGACCCAACGCGCGGTGGGCGCCTTGCACGCGGCGCGGCAGAAGATCGCCCAGACCGGCTGGGAAGAAGCGCCCATGCTTGAGGCCCGGGCCCTCGCCACGATGCTCGAGCTTGGGGCTGGTGAGGTCGAAGGGGACGCGGTGCAATTGATCCGTCAGGGAACCGTAGACCCACGGTTGTACCTCGCGCTGGCGCGATACAGCGAATCCCGTGGGGATACTTCTCGGGCTGGTCGATACTACGCGCAGGCTTCGGAGCGCGCCGATCAGAACGCGCTGGTGTTGTATGCCCTCGGCGTCCGACGGGTCGAATCTGATCCGATCCGGGCGAAGCGCCTGTGGAGCCGGTATCTCGACCTTGAACCTTCCGGGCCACGGGCCGAAGTTGCACGACGGGCATTACAACCGTAAGCAATGTGTCCAAAATGCGACAGGTTGGGTTAGCAACGTTGACGGTTGTGGACACTACCGCTAACCTGACGGGTGTTGAAACAGAACCAAATGGTCTGAAAGCACGGACCACACTGGAGGAGAACGCATGTCCATCCGAAGCCTGTTCCTCGGCCTGACCCTTCTGGGGCTCGCCGCATGTGACACTGATATCAAGGACTCCGGCAGCGATGAAGCTGACACCGACACCGACACCGACACCGACACCGACACCGACACCGACGAGCCCGAATACCTGACCATCAGCCTCCTGCAGGTCGGCGGCCTCGCAGAGCTGTCCGAAGGCGCGCTCGTCCCCGATGGCTCCTTCAACAGCCTCTCCTTCACCCTCGCCGATGCCGACAACTGGGACGGCTCTGTAGCGTCCGCGTTCTTCCACTGCACGGTCTCCCTCGATATCTCGGGTGCCACCGTGAATGAGGGGATGATCACAGACACCAGCTCTTATATCGCGTGGCAGATCTCCGGCGCGACCCTTCTGGGCTCCTCGGGTGAGTGCGACAACATCGACCCCGATGACTTCCCCGATACGCTGGTGGATGACATCGCCGCCGGTACCTGGAGCTTCGCCATCGCGCCGCCGACCAACGAAACCATCCAGGACATCTACAGCGAATCTGACCTTGCGAACTCCTACTTTGAGCTGCTGCTCCGTGATGAGAGCAACGTCCTCGAGCTCACTCCGGACAACCCGGTCCAGTCGGTCCTCCACTTCGCCGACGCTGAATCGACCGCAACCATCTATGATGATGGTGTCCCCGCCGTCCTCGACGATGGACTGTACGGGTTCCAGGGCCTGATCCTGAACTACACCCCCTGATTTCCCATCGGCTGATTCGTCAGCCAATGATCAGTCTTTCACCCCCCAACGGCTTCCTGTCGTTGGGGGGTGTTCGTTGTTGAAAACGGTCCGGCGGGTCAGGAGGACGTACATTACGCCGAGGCCACCGAGACACCTGATCCCCGGACCGACACAAGAACAACCCAGCCTGTTGAGCGCTATTCCCTGGTCAATAAATGACCGGTGATTTCTGAAAATGCTCGGTATAGTTCTATCAGATGTACAGTGTTTTTCTGTTCAGGTGTTGAGGTTCCCATGCACAACATCCCCCAACTACACATTCACCACCCCAATCAGGCCACAATCACCCGCTGGGGTGTGGTAGATGGTTTGGTCTTTCGGCCTGGTGATCGCCTGCTGCTCGGGCCGGTTCCCCAGAATCATCTCATCCTCCTTCAGCCCCGTGGCTGGGGTGCCCCCATGTTTGGCCGGCTCCGTGCCGGCCAGATCATCGCCGAACCTGGCGGCGTGATCGCTTCTCCCCTTCGATGGTTTGTGGCTGGTGGGCTGCGGGTAATCGAACGAAGGATGATCGAACGAAAGTGCTCCGTGCAGACCATCGGCCTCCAATCCTGGCGGCTGCCGGACGGAACAACCTTTAATCCCTTGCAGCTGGAAGCATGGCTTCGGCAGATGGGGCGGACCATCTGCGATGAACACGGCGTGGTTCTGGGGGTCAGTGTCGCAGATGCCTGCTCGGTGCAGCCTCGCCCGGGGTGGATTCGTTATGTCTTTCCCGGTGTGTCTGAAGATGTGCTGCATGGCCCGTGGTTGGCGGATACAGGCAGCGTTGACCCCCTGCCCGCCGTGACACCGACGATGGTCCTTGCCCGCGGGGCCTGATACGCTCCGGTCGACTCTTTGCGGGGCTACCATGGCGACACAACACGGGCGACCTTTTCGGCTGATCGGGGTGATCCATCTCCTCCCGCTTCCCGGTGCTCCCTGCGGCTCACCTGGCCTGGACGTGGTCATCAACCGCGCTGTGGAGGATGCGCGGGCGCTCTTCGACGGGGGGATCGACACGGCCGTTCTGGAGAACTTTGGTGATCTGCCCTTCACCGCGGGGCGGGTTGATCCCCATGTCCCTGCCATGATGACGCGGATCGCGACCCGCGTTCAACAGGGGGTGGATGGACGTCTACAGCTCGGGATCAATGTTCTCCGCAATGACGCCCGGGCGGCCCTGGCGGTGGCCTGTGCGTGTGGTGCTGAGTTTATCAGGGTGAACGTTCATATCGGGGCAGCGTGGACCGATCAGGGGCTGGTTCAGGGACGTGCTCATCAGACGATCCGGTATCGGCGTGAGCTCGGTGCAGACGTTCGGATCGCTGCGGATGTGTTGGTGAAGCATGCGGTCCCTGCGGGGACGATGGACATCACAGAAACGACGAAGGAGACGGTGCACCGGGGGTTGGCGGATGTCGTGATTGTGACCGGGGCGGCGACCGGAGCGCCGACCGATCTGGATGCGGTCCGACGGGCGAAAGCGGCCAGCGCGGGGGCGCCTGTCTGGGTGGGCAGCGGGGTCACCCCGGAGAGGCTGCGCGGGGTGATGGGTGTGGCAGATGGAGCCATCGTGGGCACATGGTTGCACCAGGACGGCCAGCTCGCCCAGCCGCTCGATGTCCACCGGGTCCGCCGGCTGGTGTCGCTGATGTAGGGGGCGGGATTCAGCGTGCCCGATCGCACAGGTGTTTCCGACCCGGTCTCGATCGGGCACGCTGAATTGGCGGGGAAGAGACCCACAACAAAGGGGCTGGGGAACGATCCACAGGGAGATGGATCGGGTGGGTTTCTGAAGACGCGGTGGTGAGAGGGCCGGAAGCCTTCAGGCAGAGACGCTGGTGGATGAGACGTTCAGCAATCCAGGCGAGTTCATCATGATCGTCGCTTCAAAGAAGCGCGGCCCGGATCCTGGTCGCGTCGTCACCATCTGTCCTCCAACGTCGCACGAAGTTGGGCGTCTATTCATCCCATAGAAAGGGAGGAACGTTTCGACCAACCGGGTTGGTTTCCCATCGAGTGCACTTTCTTGTACTGGAGGATCAGGATGCGGTCAAGTCACATACACAGAAAGGACATCAATCCGTAATGATCCTGTGAGGGTCGGCACTTCCGCAGGGGGCGTCATTCGAAGATCACATCCTCTGTGACGCCGCTGGTGACGGAGCCGAATAGTCTATTGTCGTTGGTGTCGATGCGCACCATCCCACTCTGCGAGATCTTGACGACGTAATTCTTGATTTCACCCTTCTGCAGGGCGTCCTTATTGATAAAGACCACATCGATAGACCCGGTCGCCTGGAAGTCGGAGGTGGGGTTCACCAGGAAGCCCCGCGGATTAAACACGAGGCAATCGCCGTTCCCTGCGTATGGTCCGTTGATGACGCCCGAAGCGGACCAATCCCCGATGGACACGTCATGATGGTAGAAGTCGCCGTTGGCATCGGCCAGATCATAGGTGCCCTGGCTCTGGTCGTCGTCGGTGCCATCATCGAAGGCGTCTGGTGGCATCATCTCCCAGGCGTCGCTGTTCTGGGGGCTGTTGCCCACCTCGATGAAGAAGCGTCCGGCGTTGACGCCCGGTGTGACAGGCGCGCTGTCGAAAGCGTCGAGTCGGATGCGGCATTCCGCGCCCGAGTTGACCGCGGTTGCCTTACAGAGCTGGACTGCGTTGGCGAAGGTTCGTGCCGCAGAGCGGGTCCGCCAGTCGTCGATGAGGCTCCGGCTGCTCCAGATGCCGATGGCTGAGAGGGTTCCGATGATCGCGATGACTGCAACGAGTTCGATGATGGTAAGTCCGCGTCGATGTGTCCGCGGTTGGAGCAGGTGTCGGTCCCGAGCCATCGCATCCCCCTGGTGTGCGAAGTGTAGAGAAGCGGCTAGACTATAGCCCGTGAACGCCGAAGGTTCGAACATCCGTGCTTGACGTGGCGGACGTTCTCCGATATGACGGCGTGTCTGCTGCCGAAATTCGAGCAGCTGTTTCGAATCGTGAGGTGTCTTCGACCGCCGCGCTGCGTGACGGGGATGCCACTCAAACTCTTCCTCATCGTTTTACAGGAGCCTCCCTCGATGGCCCGTTATCGTGGACCTCGCGTCAAGGTGTGTCGCGCACTTGGCGCCATCCTGCCCGGTCTGACCACCACGTCCACCCTGGTTCGTCCCTACCCACCCGGTCAGCACGGCAACCGCCGCCGGATGCGCAACTCCGCTTACAAAGATCGTCTTCGTGAGAAGCAGAAGCTTCGGTATCACTTTGGCGTCCTTGAGAAGCAGTTCAAGCGTTACGTCGCCGAAGCGGCCCGTCGTCGGGGTCCGACCGGCGCCAACCTGATCTCCCTTCTGGAGAGCCGGCTGGACAATGTTGTCTGGCGGATGGGGCTGGCTGCCACCATCCCCGCCGCTCGTCAGATGGTCGTTCACGGTCACATCTATGTGAACAACCATCGCGTCGATCGACCCAGCTACCAGATCTCCGTCGGCGATGAAGTGATGGTTTCTCCCAAGAGCCGCTCCAAGACCTTCATCCAGGAAGCGCTGGAGAACAGCGCCAGCCGCTTGCGGCCGCAGTACCTTGAGTTCGACCCTGCCAAGGCGCTGGGCCGGATGATCACGCGGCCCGAAGCGGCTGACATTCCCTTCGACGTCGATACTCAGGCCGTCATCGAGTATTACAGCCAGCAGCTGTAGTCCCACCAGCGACACATCGCTGCGCCGAACTTCTCGCACACCGCTCCCCCCGGGGCGGTGTTTTCTGCGGTACAACAACTGCGGCAGATTTTGGGGGCGTTGATGAGGGTCGCGGCGACGCTGGGTCTGGGAGGGCTGCTCCTCGGGGCCGTCGGATGCGCGTCGAAGCGACCTGGCATCATGGTCAAGAAGATCCGCTTCGAAGGCAACACCGGCGTCCTGAGCGTGGATGATGGGATCGAGTACCTCGGGGTCACCGATTACGACCTTCGCTCTGCGATGGAGCAGAGCCAGAACGAACGCTTTGCCTGGCTCGCTCCAAATCGCCGACGGGCATACCTCGATGAAGACACCCTTCGTCTGGATGCCTGGCGCATTGAGAACTGGTACGCCCATCACGGCTACTTCAACGCACGGTTCATGGGCTGGGACGTCGCCATTGTGCGGGATCGCTCGACGCTGTTCGGGAGTCCGCCCAAGGCCGTCATCACCGGCCGTGTGATCGAAGGGGAGCCCACCATCCTTCGGCTGCCCGAAGACATGCCGGGCGACGCCGTAGCGCTCACCGGCCTGGAGGGCCTCGGTGTCGGTGGGCGGCCGCTTCGTTCCCAGATCTCCGATGTCGCCACCAGTTATGGGCTCTCGGAAGGCAGCGGGTTCAACCTGGACAGCGTCCAGTCCGTTGAGGGCGTCATCAAAGGCATCCTCCTCAACAAGTCCTATGCCCGGGCGACCGTGAGCAGCGAAGTCGAGGTCTGGCCCGACGCCAGCTCGGCTCAGGTTCGCATCAACATGGACATCGGGCCGGCGTGTCGCTTTGGAGAGATAACGATCTATGGGGATTTTGACATCTCTGAAGAGATCATCCGCACCGAACTTCTGGGCGATGACGCCGACAGCCGGTTGCAGTCGGGGGACGCATACTCTGCCAACGCCCTCGCCGCTGCGCAACAGCGGCTGTTCGGCCTTGGTGTCTTCAGCGTCGTCAACGTCGTCCCCCTGCTGGATGAGAGCGCGCTGGATGTGATCGATGTTCGTGTGACCGTCACCGAGCGCAAGCCCCAACAGATTCGGATCGGCGGCGGGGTGCTGCTTGAGTCCGGTAAGCAGGATGTTCATGCGAGCGTGTCCCACCGCCACGTCAACATCGCCAACAGGCTGATCCGGCTCGATACCTCCGCCAGCCTGGGGTACACCATCATCGGTGACGTCGCGTTCGACGAAGATGGGTCAGGGGACGACAGCGCCATCGCGGTCACCGACCAGGGCATCACCTACAACCTCTCGTCGACCCTCACCATCCCCCGCCCCACCATCCGGGGCCGGCTGGTGCGCCCCCTTGAGCTGAACCTCAGCGGGGAGATTGAGCAGATCATCGAGCCCGCCTACGAATACTTCGCCACCAGCCTCTCCCCCGGCGCCACGATCAACCCCAAAGACTCGAATTATACCTTTCAGCTTGGGTATGACTGGACCCGGTTCACCTATGGCGAGTTTGCAGAGGAAGACCTGTCCGACGACAGCGATGTGCCCATCCCGATCTCCGGGCAGACCTTCGTCCTCTCGGAGCTTGAAGAGTCCGTCATCTTCGACAGCCGAAATGACCCCATCGACACCCGCCGGGGCTCGTATGCCATCCTGGAGCTGACACAGGCGGGCGGGATCCTGGGCGGCCAGTCGAACTTCATTCGGATCCGGCCAGAGTACCGTGCGTTCTACCCTTTGTTGCGGTTGTCCAATCTTCGATTCGCCGGCGAGACCCTGAGAAGACGCTTAAATTGGACGCCGCCTGGCCGGGTCGCGTTTCGGGCCGGCGGTGGCGCCATTTTCACCTATGGCCAACCGGAGCAGCAGATCATCCCGCTCCAGGAGCGGCTGTATCTGGGCGGAAGCAATGATGTCCGGGGGTGGTCCCGGAACGCCCTCGGCCCGTACGTCTGCGGTGGGGACGCCGCCGGGAACGGTCGACGACGGTTTAACGGCACCGGCGGGCAGCTTCTCAATGTCATCGGGGGCAGCCAGAGCTTCGGGTATGGCTGCTCCTCTCCCAGCGGATACGCCACCTCCGTGGATGAGCTGAGGCCCGTCGGGGGTCGCTACTCCGTGTATGGCACCGTAGAATACCGGCGATACCTCCAGGAGCCGCTCAGCACCCTCGGCATCGCCCTCTTCTCGGACTTCGGTATGGTCTTCCTCGACAGCAACGAGCTTGGTGAAGAGTGGCAGCGGTTCACCGAAGCGGTGCAGACCTGGACGTTCGATGACGGTGACCGGCTGCTCGCACAGAACGTCGGCGGTGGGCTGCGGTACCAGACCCCCATCGGCCCCGTGCGGATCGATCTGGCGTACCGGCTCGACCGAGACATTCGGTTCGACAATGAGCCCCGCTTCCGGTTCCACTTCGCCCTCGGGGAGACGTTTTGAACGACCAACCGCGACGGTCACGGTGGCGCCGGGCGGCTCGGGGGATCGCGCTGTTCGGCGGCGGCCTCGTTGGGGTCTGCGCCCTCGCCCTCGGCGCAGGGATGGCGTGGCTGAACACCGCCCCTGGCAACGACTGGCTCAGAGATCTCATCCTCGAACACACCAAGCCCTACCTCCCCGATGCCTCCCTTGAGATGGATGGGCTCTACCTCAACATGCTCCGTGGCGAGCTGGAGCTGCGGCAGGTGCGGTTGGTTCGGTGGGACGGTGTGCCGCTCCTCGTCGCCGATCAGGTCTCCCTCGACCTTGGGCCCATCAGGCTTCTCCGCCAATCGCTGACCGTCGATGAGATCGTCCTCCACCGGCCCACCGTCCGTGTGGAGAGCCTCGAAGACGGACAGCTCGACTGGCTGAGGGCCCTGGGCGTCGCGTCCGACGCCACCGACACCACCGACACCACCGACGCCGCTGAGCCACCGACCGCCTGGGAAGGGATGGGAATGCAGATAGGCCTCGGTGAGCTTCGCATCGAAGAGGGCGCGGTCTTCTCTGTGGCCCCAGGCACTGCGTTCCTCCTCGATGACATCAACCTGTCCCTGGGCGCTCACGTCGGCGGCGGTGCGATGGCCCGGATCGAAGACCTCTCGCTGTCCTTCACCCCCGGCCCCTATGCCAACACGCAGCTCAGCGGGGACGTGCAGTACCTTGACAGCACCGTCACCGTCGAACGGCTCGCCCTGGTCTATGAGCAGAGCCGGGCCGAAATCGTCGGGACCGTAAAGACGGTTGAGATCGATCCGACCCTCGCCCTCGACCTGAACCTCTCGCCCATCGCCAAAGGCGCCGCGGCACAGTTCACCAACGATATGACCCCGGCGAAACCCATCAACGTCGCCGCTCGGATCGAAGGGCCCCTGCGAGCGCTGGGCGTCGGGCTTACCGCCAACAGTGAGGCGGGGATCGCTCGGCTGCAGGCCCAGGCAGACCTTCAAGCCGATCCGATGACCTGGAGCGCTGCCCTCGACGCAGACCGCCTGTCCATCGACGCCCTGGTCCCCGCGGTGACCGAGCCGGTCGTCCTTGCCGGTCGCTATGCGGTCTCCGGCGCCGGCACCGCCTATCCGGATGGAATCACCGCTCACGTCGACGTGCAGGCTCCCGAACAGACCATCTGGGGACAGCCCGTCGAGAGCCTCCTCGTGGACGCAGACCTCCAGGATGGCACGCTCACCTTTCAGAAGGCTACCGCAGACATCCCGTCGGGGAAG
>JBCBLB010000903.1:0-3087 GCA_038520555.1 Myxococcota bacterium
ACGTGTTCATTTTATTGGGCAAGCCTCGCCGGAAGGTCTGGCACCTCGCTATATTGGCGCGAGACGGAGGCGGTATGAACCACAGATGGATCGTTGTTGTCGCCAGCGGGTTGCTGAGCGGCTGTCTGGTCAGCCAGAAGAAGTACGACGCCCTGGAGCAGGACTACAATCGACTGCAGGTCGCCTATCAGGACCTCAAGGACGCCACCCAGCAGAAGGACGCGGAGATCGTAGCCCTGAAGGGCCAGATTGAGGTCCTCAAGACACAGGACTCTGCGCTGGCGGGTTTTTATGAGGATGTCCTCGACGACATGGAACATATGCTGCGTTCTGGGCGGATCTCGATCGGGTTTGATGAGGGGCGCCTCCAGGTCAGCGCGCGCGAAGGGATCATGTTTGGCACAGGCGACGCTGGCCTGTTGCTGGAAGGAGAGCGGGTCATCAACGCCATCGCCCGGGTGATGAATGAGACCGAAGGGCGGCGTTTCCAGATCGAGGGCCACGCAGACGCGCGTCCGATCAATAATGGCGATTATTCGTCGAACTGGGAGCTGGCCTCGGCGCGCGCCATTGCGGTGACCGAAGCCCTCATCGACGCCGGGGTCGATCCGCGCAAGCTCTCCGCGGCGAGCTTCGGTGAACACCAGCCCGTCGACTCGAACGACACCCTTGAGGGGATGGCCCGCAACCGTCGGATCGATGTGGTCCTCATCCCCGACCTCAGCGACCTTGAGGAGAGCCAGCGGCTCATCGAGCGTGCCGACACCATCCACAACACGGCGCCGGAAGAAGATCCGATGGCGCCGTCCGACTCGGACTCCTGAACGCTCAGGCGCCGGCGATCATCACCGAGCGCCCGATCCAGGCGACGCCGACGACCACCGCGGCGAGCGCCGTCGCCCGCATGATGGTGGGGATCATCCGCGGGCCGCCGCGCCGGGCAGCGAAGGCGATGCCCAGGCTGAACGTTGACATCGCCGCGATGGCTGCGATGAGGTAGGCGGTCAGATACACCGCCGCCATCACCGGCCCCAACGCCAACGAGGGCAACACCCCGAGCAGATGCCCCGACCCCGCCGCGCCATGGAGCGCCCCCACCCACAACGCGGCGTGGCCGTGGTTATCATGGCTCTCATCGCGGTGTTGCGGCTCGTCGACATGGACATGGATGTGTTGGTGGGTGTCCCCATCATGATGATGATGGTGAACGTGAACGTGCAGCCGGGCTGCAGAGCGGAACGCCCACAGCCCGATCACGATGAGCAGAAACCCCACCGCGGTCTCAGACCACATCGAGAACGCTTCGATGTCGACCAGGCCACGAAACAGCTGTCCGACCACCCCCAACGCCAGCACGCTCATGCCATGGCCCAGCCCCCACAGCGCGCCCACCCGGACCGCCCGCCGCGGCGACTTCAGCGCCAACGGCGCGAGCGCGGCGAGGTGATCCGGGCCGGAGACGACATGGGCTGCACCCGCGACAGCGCCGGCAAAGATGGTCCACACAGACAGGCTCCTCTGGAAAATATTGAACTGACCGCTTGTGTATCGTCTCTGCCATCAGATGCACCGCGAAATCGATGCGTACCGTTTGCGCATACTGTGCGCATAGTTCTGTTTGAGTGTTCGACGCTTCCAAGGAGGGAATGTGTAACCCTGCGCGAACAGTATCCGAACCATTCAGAATAGAAACACACTTCAAACGCTGATTCTACACAAGTAATTGTGGAAAGGAAATTGTTCTTCTTACGCTAAATTATACCCGCAACAACTCTGGAGGCCGCATGGGCAGAATTTCGATATCTGCTAATGGCCGTCTATTTTCACGTCCATTATCTACGATTACCCTTCTGGGGCGTCACTGGTCGTGTGATGTTCGATTGGATCCCTCTCCGATCCCCATGCACTGGGTTGAGATTTGTTGGCTGGATGAGCAGTGGGCCTGGCGGGCGCTGTCCCGCGCCGGAGACACGGTCGGCGTCGGCCAATACCTGAATCCGGAGTGGCGCCGGCTCGACCGGGGCAACCGCATCAGCCTTCGCGGCAGCGTTGGCGTTGAGTTGACGTCGGATGCCCCGCCGACCCCCTACGCCATCGACCTGCAGAGCGGGGATGTGTTAGAAGGCTCTCCCCTGGAGGGTGTCCTCGCACAGCACCGCGACACCAACGGCCCGTTCGAAGATGGCGTGGTGTTGATCGATGGGACGCGTCCGCTTCGGCTGCACCTGCCGGAAAAGGCGCTTCTTCAACCCGAACGCATCTCTCTCCAGGATCCGAACACGACGCTGAAGATCTTCCGACGGCCGCCTCAGGGTCACCTTGGCGCGGATAGCGGGCTCATCCCGATCGAAGGGGAGCTGGCCCGTATCCTGATCCCCTATGTTGAGGCCCGGCTGGCCGAACCGAACGCTGGGTGGCTGACCCGAAAAGAAGCCTATACCCGCTGGTTAGAGGCGGGCGGCAACCCGGAGAGCCGTTCGCATCGGCTGGGCTGGATGCGGGGGCGGCTTCGAACCCGGCTCGCCCGCCAGGGGGTCGCAGAGACACGGTCTCTGTTCGAAAATCGGCGTTCGGGGTCCTGGTACGGAACCCGAATTGGATTGGACGCCGAGCAGTTGCTGCTCGTCTAGGCTCTTGTGTGACCTCGCACAGGTTTCGATCGCGATTGAACAGAACCGGGAGCGTGTTTCACAACGCAAGGCAAAGGCTCGAAGTGGAGGTTGGCTAATGTAATTGAAGGCGAAAAGCCTACCTGCAACCACTATACAACAACGCACAAGGTTTGCGTAACCTTACGGGGTGTTCCATGGCAAATGTGCTCTGGCTCCAGGGTGGAGCCTGCTCGGGCAATACAATGTCCTTCCTCAACGCTGAAGAGCCCAGCGTCTGCGATCTGGCGACGGACTTCGGAATGAACCTGCTCTGGCATCCGTCTCTTGGGATGGAGCTGGGCGATGGCGTCAAGGAGCTGTGCCAGAAATGCGTCGATGGGCGCACCCCGCTCGACATTTTTGTGTTTGAAGGGTCGATCATTCAAGCCCCCAACAAGACCGGCGAGTGGAACCGGTTCGCCGGTCGTCCGATGCA
>JBCBLB010000279.1:0-11515 GCA_038520555.1 Myxococcota bacterium
AGCGGCGTCACGGAGATCGGCCCCTTCAATGCGGAGGTGTCGGAGACAGGCCCACAGGGGAACATCGCTTCGAACGTCCTCGACACTGTCGATGGCTATCCAGCGTTGACGGTCACCAACACCCTGTTCGTCGGGGGGGCTCTGCAGGAAACGGATGAGGTGTTCCGGGCCCGACTCCGCGCCTACCCCAACAGCCTGCAGCGAGGCACCCGGGCAGCGCTCAGACAGGGCGCCCTCTCGGTTCCGGGGGTCAGCTTCGCCGCCGTCGATGAGCGCTTCGCACGTCCCGATCAGGGCGGATACGTCGCCGTCTACATCGGCGACCCTGATGCACAGGCCAACGCCGCCCTGGTCTCCGCGGTCGAGGACGAGCTGGTCAACTGGCAGTCTTCAGGCATCTGGGTCCGAGTGTTCGCCGCGGCCCGCGAAGAGGTCGCCCTGTCGCTCTCGGTGACGGTGAGGCGTGGTTCCAACGCAGTCGCCATCGAAGCTGCGGTGAGAGCCGCGGTGCTGGCCTATACCAACCAGCTCGAACCGGGTGAGACCCTGTATTTGTCACAGGTCCTCGCCGCAGCGGTGCGCGCTTCCGGGGACGTCATCACCGCCCGCATTCCGAGTCCTACTGCTGACATCACCCCCTCGGTCGATCAGAACGCGGTGCGGGTACTGACGAGCGCCCTCTCCATCGCCCTCGTTGAGCAGGACGCCGACTGATGGCCCGCGATACGACCGCGCTGCTCTCCCGCATCGAGCAGTTCGTCGACGATGACTACCGCCCGGCGCGCCCGCTGTTCGCGGGTCAGGCCGCCGTCTTTGCGAGTATCGAGGCGTTCTCCGCAGATGCCGCCACCGCAGCGACCTGGGGAGGTTCAGAGGGGATCTGGCTCGACCTGCACGCCCGGGGACAGGGGGTGTATCGGCGCGCTGGAGAGGGGGATGCGTCGGTGCGCTCCCGGATGCGAACGCCGGCGCTTCAGATCACGCCGGCGGACCTGCTGGCCGCGGTCCAGTCGCTGCTGACCACCTATGGCTACGCAACCACCGTGACGGTGGTGCAGTGGTACGAAGGGCCGTGGGTCGATGAGGTCTACGCCGATGAGGGCGATGTGACGCGCATCAGCCCTGGACCACACGGTTTCCTCATGCTCATCCCCAGCACGGCCTGGGCGGACACCGTCTTCGTCGAAGTCCTCGCAGACGAACTGAACAGCCGGAAGGCTTCTGGGACCCAAGCGTACGTAGCACCAATAACAATTTAGACACCTTGGCGAATAGTGCTAATAAAGGCTAAGCAGCGTATCGCATTCAGCTTCTGACCAGTTGGGTGCTATAAAAAAAGAAGATAACCTCCGGGGTGGAAATTTAAATGGCTTCGAGTCAATATATACGTAGAAAATTGAGGCAAAAGGACATTCTATCCCTAATGGGTGCATTCACTATTGGTCTGCTGCTTGTATTCCTAAGTATATACATGCATAACGATAGGCCAATAATATCTCAAGTTATTTTAATTGTAGGAGGTAGTGGAATAGGATCTTCACTAACTCACTCGTTTGGGTCAATTTTAAGGGTTGGATCAGTTGTTCAAATAACTGATATGATTGAAGATTTAACATCAAAATCCATGCTTTCAAAACGAGATGATGACATCTCTAGACTTCGTAGATTATGGCATAGTTACGTTCTTACGCGAAGTGAAGATGGAGAGAGTGTATGGAAGTATCGCATGCTCGACTTTTCTCAAGACTTGTTTTCAGGAAGGTTATTTGCATCAGTTTCATCAGGTACAACAGATGATGAGAATAACGCATATAGCATCGAGGGCTTTGGTATAGGCTCTAGAATGTTGACTATTCATTATGCCAAAGAATCTTCTGAAGAGCCGTCTATAAGTATATACCCAATGGCAGGCCAAACATTTAGAAAACATATTATCGGATTGATATATCTACAGGCTTGGGATGGGAGTAATTTACTGTCGGCAACTATTCTATCTAAAAGTAAGCTGATGGTTAATGGTGAAGATTACTCTGAAGGTTTTCTGGAGAGCAAAGACTTATCCGATAAGATAACTAAAATATGGTTGGATAAATGTTCTGAATTAGGTATTACTGAAGAAATTATCAAGGATTCAAAAGAAATTATCAAGGATTCATAGAGAATTCACAGCTCTACTTGAGAGCTATTTCTTTGGTAAATTTCTTGCATTAACAAAATAGACTCTATCTTCATCCAAACTCTCTACCTCATGAAGGGGCTCAATATGTCGGGAGTCTTACTTGATAGTATTGGTCGTCGTAACTGGAACGCCGGCGAGCTGATCACCAACACCGGCCTCTCAAACATCGGCGTCGGCGCCCTCCAAGCGGTGCTGCACCTGTTCGGCCGGATGCTCCTCGGCTCGGATGGCACCCCGCGCTCCGGTTTCTTCGGCGATGACTGCCTCGCATCGAAGGGCGTGGGAGAGCTGGACTACACCATCGCGCCGGGGCTGGGCTTCTACCATGACGCCAGCGTCTCCGGTGACTGGGACATCTCCTACCTCCCCATCTCCATCGACGCTGCAGTCTCCGGGACGCTGATTGGCCATGACCCGACGAACCCACGCATCGATCTCATCTGTCTGCGGCCCCGAGAGGTCATCGCCAACACCGAAATCATCGCTGTCAAAGATGCAGGGGTCGCGACCACTCAGAACGCGACAACCAAACGCCGCTACAGCCATGAGGTCCTCGTCGTTCAGGGTATTGCTGCCCTGAACCCCGTCGCCCCGGCAGCGCTGTCCGACGCCATCACGATCGCCCGGGTCGCTGTGCCTGGGGGCTCTGGCCCCATCGTGGTCACCGATACTCGTCCGGTGCTTGCGATCGGCCCGGACTGGGCGCCGGACGTCCACAGAGACCTCCACGCCAACGCGGTCGTCGGGCAGTGGTTCACCCTGGGAACGAGCCTGCAGGTCTCCGCCCTCGGAAGCGGCGGTGGACTGAATGTGCGGGTGGCTGCTGGAGAGGCAACCATCCGGGGTCAACGGTATCGCTATGAGGCGTCCACGGTCGCGCTTGCAGCCGCAGATCTGGTCAACGGTCGCATTGATGTCATCGTCGCACGTGCTGACGGCATCGCAGTCATCACCGGACCTGCGATTCCGACGCCATCTCCAGACTGGCCCAACGTGGAAGCGGAGAATGAGGTTGTCCTCGCGCAGGTGCTCGTCAATGCCGGCGTCTCAGACATCTTTTCTGCCCAGATCACCGATGAACGGCAGCAGGGCTACCTCTACGGGCGCAACCACATCGCCGATCGAACGATTCGATATCGGCAGATGGCCAGCCCGGTTCTTGGGGTGGTGCTGTCGTTGAACAGCATCCTCACCAACATCCGAACCCTCAACGTCGACCTGAAGAGCCCAGACAACAACGCCATCAAACACGTCGGGCTGCTCGGTGCGGGCGACCCGTTCCCGGTGCGGTGTCTGGCGAGGTTGTACGACAACAACCTCGAACCCGCCAACAGCGCCGATGTCGGCCTGGATGTGACGCTGGGGAGCGCTGTGTCTGCCACCGGCGGCGCGGGGTTGGTGTTCAACACTACATCAGACGGACAAGCCATCCTCTCGGTCACCCGCTCTGGAAGCGCAGTGACCGGCACCTTCTGGGTCAAGGTCGAGCCGGCAGAGGCAAACCCCGTTGGTGGACACGGATTTTCCGGATTGTTCAACGTCAGCTTCTCCTGACCTGTCCTCTCTGTCCTGGAGCGTCTCATGACGACCCGTCTCTTCGGCGCGTCGGCGGTGCTGGATTTTGTCCGCGCCCTGAACTTCCGACCCCATACCCGCCCGCGATCTGCAACCATCCTCGCCCTCGAAGGCGTCGTCCCCACCTTCGAGAAGATGCCCGGTGGCGTCGTCCTCACTCATGAGGGGGAGCTGTCAGAGATGTGGGTGGATGGCAGACGATCCGCTCGCCCATCTGACCAGGTCGGCCTTCAACCGGCGCCGGCCAACCAGAAGCAGATGAACGGAGACGACGTCTTCCTGATGGTCTGGACCGATGCAGACGGCACCCAACACTTCGGCGCCGCTCGGGGGAAGCTCAACGCTGACTTCTCCAGGAACGCGAAGGGCTCTGCCCAGCTCGCCGATGGGGCGCATCTGTTCTGGCCTTCCTTCTTCGGTCGGGATCCGAACCGTCCACCGGTCTTCCGCCCGAAGCCGGGATCGGCCCGGGTCCTGCGAGACGTCAACCGAGACGCAACCGTCACCCTCGACGAGCTGGTCCAGCGGGGCATCGAGTTCAGCAACCTGTCGGTGCTCATCCATCAGATGGGGGTCTCTGAGGGCTGCGTCGGGCCGCTGCGGGGCCCAGGCTGGCAGACGCTGCACCGGATCGGAAACCTCCACGTCGCCTCAACCGGGGCCGGCCTGGAGCTGTTCGTCTGGCACGGCGCCGACTTCCTCCGGTTCCTCGATGAGGGGCGACCGGATGCGTTCATCCCCTGGTTGCGGCCTGGCTGCAACGGCGACTGGGTTGGCTACCTCCAAGAGGGGCTCAACCGGCGCGGGTCCGGCAACGCGGTCGCCATCGATCAGATCTTCGGCCCGAAGACGGCCCGGACCCTGCTCGATTTCCGCCAACGCGCAGGCGTTCAGAGCACTTGGCCGGGCGTCGACAGGATGACCTGGCGTGCCCTCCGTGGGTTCTGACCTGGAAACCGTTTCCACCTGATTCTCAAAAGAGAGAGGTCCTGCGATGAGCCAACCACCCACACCGCCGGCGCACGCTGAGGATCACTGGCCGCATGGGCCGCCCAGCTCCAGTCGCACTCTCCAGACCGTGAAGTGGGGCCTCTGGGCTCAGGTCCTGCCATCAATCGCCCTGGTTATTGCCGTCGGTGCCGCCGCAGCCGGTCAGGATGTGCCGCCCTACACCATGCTCGCGGTCGCGATGCTCAGCGTCTCGATCGCAACGACGGCGACAGGTGGCGCGGTAGCCCACGGAGCACGTCACTGGGGGGCCCGGGAGCCCTCATCGGCCTGGGGTGGGGCGCTCTCGCTGTGGCAGGGGATGAGAGAAGCCGCCGGCCCACAGTCACCGATGGCGCAGTATCCATCGCCGGCGACATATCCGCCGCAAGACGCCCACGAACCTGCAGGGCACGGCCCCTACACCGGAGAGTCTCCATGAACCGACTCCTCATCGCCGTCGGCGTCGGTGCGGTCCTGGGGTCTGCGGTGACGCTTCTGTTGGTCGATGCCTTTACGCCACATCCAGAGCCATCCCTCACGATCGTTGTCCCAGAACCACTGAGCGAGCAGCTCACCGTGGAGATCCTCGATGTGTGGGGAGAGCAGCGCGCCGACGACGTCGACGAGGCTCTTCAGTCAGACGATCCAGAGCAGCGGGCGGCGGATCTGCTCAACCAGCGGTATCAGCCGTGACGCTGCTGGTTGGGCTCTGGCTCTTGATCGGAGTCGCAACTGCGGCAGAGCCCCCACCAAGACCCACCCTCGATCCCGATCGTCTCGCTGCCTTGCGTGCGGATCCAAACCGTTGTCTTTTGGCGCAGGGCATCGATGCTGGGGAGCTGACGCCGTGTCAGGGCACGCTGGCCCCCTCTGAGATCCTGCTGCAGCAGGAGTTGTTGGTTCGGCATCTGGACATCGTTGAGTACCGCTTCCGCTACCAGACGACGCGACAGGAAGAGCGGATCGCGGAGCTGGAGAGACTGCTCGAACTCGAACGCGCCCCCGTCCCCCTCATCGAGCGCCCCTCCGTTGTGTTCACCGGCGGCATGGTCATCGGCGCAGCGTTGGTTGTCGGTGTGGCCTGGTCGCTACCTCGGGAGAATTAGATGAATGAAGCAACATGGCAGGTCCATCATGGAATCTCTCAGGATCTTCTTGAGAGAGTGGGGGATCAGTCTGTCGATGCGATCGTGACGGATCCGCCCTACGCGAAGACAGGGACCTCATCGTCTTGGGTTTCCAGGTCGAAGAACCGAGGGATTCCCAAAGAGGGGCAGTTTTTTGAAGCATGGATCCGAGAACAGCTCCAGCAGTGGCAGCGCGTGCTCAAACCCGATGGGGCGATCTTCTTCACGATGGACTGGTTTGGAGCGGTTCAGGTGGACACGGCGTGTCGCAGGCTGGGCTGGAAGGTGCCTTCCATCGGGGTCTGGGATCGCGAGAATCTGGGGGCCGGGCATGTGTTACGCCGCCGATACGAAAACTTCGTCGTCATCACCATGCCACAATGGAAGCGGCATCTGAGAGGCGAGCCGGACCTGTGGCGCATCCGGTGGTTCCCTTCGGATCGGAAGCGGGGTCATGCCGCAGAGAAACCGGTTGAACTCTTCGACCGGGCACTTCGGCTTCTACTCGGCGATCAGAGAGATCGTCTGGTGTTCGACCCCTTCTGCGGAACCGGAACGAGCGGGATTGCGGCTCTGCATCTCGGCCACCGCTACATCGGCTTCGAGCGAGAACCGGACTATGCGGCGGTTGCACGAAAGCGGCTCACTGAACGGGGGCTGCATGAGTCTGGGTGAGACCCTACGCGACGCCATCGACGAAGAGATGCGGGCGCGCCTGGGAGAAGACTACGAAGCCCTCTCCGACGAGATGAAGGCGGGGCTCCTCGGAGCGATCGGCGCCGGCGTCGCAGAGGTCATCGAGGACCTCCAGGAAGGCGGCGGTGACGACCACACCCACACCGGCGATTACCAGCCTCTCGACGATGACCTCACGACGATCGCCGGGTTTGCGCCTGGGGCTGGCAACCTGATCTACTCCGTCTCCGATGTGTGGACGCTGCGGTCGTTTGAGGACCTCTGCAATGACTGCCTGGATGGCCTGTCGACGGTAGCAACGAGCGGGAACTATAGCGACCTGTCTGGCGCCCCTGCGATCGGTGTTGATGTCCAGGCCCACAGCACGAGCCTCGACACCTATGCGAGCCATCCGCTCACAGCTGTCCAGCTCCAACAGCTCCAGGCCATCGGCGCCACCATCTCTGCGGACCAGTGGCAGGCCCTCAGTCAGCTCCGCTACACCGCCAGCACGGCACAGGCGGTCTACACCCTGCACTCTCCGGGTGGGGTGACCGACGACCCCGACAACACGATCGTGCGGCTGCTGGAGCATGGGCTGGGCACAACCCGCACCGAGGGGCTGTACTTCGGCGCCTACGCCAACGGATCGCAAGGTCGCATCGGGTACAACGACGGAACCGCTGATGTCATCGCGATGATTCTGCGGGACTCCGGACGGGTGACGTTCACCCAGGCGCCGTATCTGCCGGGCATCGGGGAATCCTTCACCATCGGCGACAACGAAGAGGTCATCTTCAACCAGGCGCCGGTTATCCCGGGCCTCGCTACCGTCGCCACCTCCGGCGACTACACCGACCTCTCCAACCGGCCCGTCATCCCACAGACCGCCGCTGACGTCGGCGCCGACCCAACAGGGACTTCGGCCGCGGCGATCTCCGCACATGAGGCCGCCGCCAATCCACACCCTCAGTACGCAGCGACCTCCGCCCTCGCCGCGGTCGCCACATCTGGGGACTACAACGACCTCAGCAATCGACCCACGATCCCATCCGGTGGGGCGATCACCGCGGTTCGAACCACGGACCTCTCTGCACCCGATACGACGCCCATCGATGCGCTTGTCCTGAGCTTCTCTGAGGTCGGCCAGTACACCTTCTACGGCTACCTCATCACCAACAGCGACCCGTCGAGCGGCGGCGCTGTGGGGTTCAGTCAGTCGGCCGGGGTGACGCTGTACTGCTCTTATGACGGCGCCCTCTCAACGGGACAGGGCGGCAACACGCTGGTCATCGATGGCACCGGCGGGGATGTTGCCGCGATGCTCATCGGCGCGGTGTCCGTGTCGAGTGTGCCGGCGACGCTGACGATCCGGTGGGCGCAGAACACCGCTGGACAGACCCCATCCATCTTGAGGACGTCATCATGGGTCCGAGCCTCCAATCTGTGACAACAGACATCTTGCCGATGCTGCGGGGACTGCTTCTCGAAGACGATGAGGCCGATGTTCTCCTGATCCAGAAGCAATTCAACGGTGGCTGGCATTTGGATGTGGTCGACAGCCTCACGGCCGCAGAGGGGCATCTTCAGTCCAGGCTCAACCCGGTCGATGTGGTGATCTGTGATCTGGAGCTGCTCGATACCGGCAAGGGCAACGGGCTGGCCGTCGTTCGTCGGACCCGTGCGGCTGCGGGTCCGGAGGTCGCCCTGGTGGTCAACACCGGCGGGGACCTGCCTTCTGAGATGGTTCACAGCCTTATTGAGGCCGGCGCCGATGCGGTCTGTCACAAGGCATCAAAGCTGCTCGACACGGTGATGGGTGCCATCTATGTCCGACGACAATGGCTCGAGGCCCTCGGTCGAGCGCCGGCGTCGGGCGCGGATGTGCAGGCGCTCACCCGGGCGATACACGCCCATGATGCGGGCGCACAGGCACGAAACAAGGCACTGACCGCAGCACTCGCGCAGCTCACGGAGATCGCGCGCACCCCCCGGTTTTTGCTGGTCCTTCGCTACCTGTGGACGAGCTATCGCGACATGAAGCCCGGCGACCGGAGAACACTTCATGTCGGCCTGGGCAGTCTGATCACCGCGTTGACGACCGCCATGGCCACCGCACAGTTTTGGCTCACCCGTCTGGTGCGGTGGGCGATCGACTTCCTCAATGGAGGCTCCTGACGTGATCGACCTCTCCCAGCCGACTGCCTACCCGGACTTCGGCGAAGATACGGACCTCGCACAGACCGCCGTGGAGGTGCGGGTTCCCCCATACTCCAGGCCCTACGTCTTCGCAGACGGTGCGATCTTCGTCTTCAGCCAGGGCGCAGACGGGCAAGCCGTCGGTTCCGTTCCCCGAAAGCGGCTGGACGCAGCCCAGGCCGCCGCAGGGCCGTTGATCCCTGTGGGTCCAGCCGTGCAGGACCAGACCTATGCTCGGTTCTTCATCGCCAAACAGAACAGCGGAGACACCGTCCTTGTTGAGGTGATGCTCGGCCCACCGGAGAAGCGCTGATGTCGTTGTTCTTGTTGCCTCTGGGTGGAGGTGATGAAGCTGCTGGAGGCAACTCGGCAGAGCGAACCAGATTGCTCGCAGCGAACGGCACCCCGTTTGGCGATGCGCTGACCTTCACCGATGAAGGGCTCCGCATTACCGCAGACATTCCCCCCACAATCGCCGCGGTCAGCGGATCCCAATCCGTGGGCGGTGTTGGTGCGGGGCTGTGGTGGCCCATCGGAGACATGGCTGCATGTCCGCAGCTCGACTGCAACCTGTCGTTCGAAGAGATGACCGGCAGCGGATCCGCGATCGGCTACTGGTTGATTTTCTTCGGGTTCGCCTTCTATAGCGGAGAAGTTCCTGACTTCTCGGCGGTGGGAGGCTCCGGCGGCGCCGAAAACCTCTTGTGCAGCGCATTCCGGTCCGACAGTTCCGTCCTACAGGGCGGGCGCACGTTTGGTCTGGTTGAGAACCAGACCATTCTCAACACCTCAACCCAGAACAACCTCACACGCCGGATTTCTGCGCAGTACGGGTTTTTTCGGGACGGTGTGGACTGGCCCAATGGGGAACCGAAGCTCCGGGGAGTGACGCTGCAGACCTGGAGCCACGGTCAACAACTGTCTGGAACCCCGAGTCCAAATCCGTTTGAGATCCCTTCGACGTCGCGTGTGGCGGCCTTCCTCAAGGTTGCACGAAGTCGAACGGGGCGAACTGGCAACACTCCCTTCCGGGCGTCCGCGACGGTCGCCCTCAAGCCCGAGGGCGTCTTGTTCTGACGCGCCTCACCACCCCACAGGAGCCCACATGGCCATCCCGTTCAACTTCCGTCCTCTGTCCGCAAAATCCGTCCTCATCGGTACAGACTCTCTGATCGCGGGGACCTACTACGCGAGTGCAGCGAACACACCGTCGCCAAGCATTTACGAAGCCAAGCAACTGGACGACGGTACCGTCGCTCTCTTCAATGAAGAGACCGACATTCAGGTCTCCTTGGCCAATGGCACCGTGATTTACCCGCTCCAACTCAGCGCTGACAAGTCGACGGCAACGCCCATTGCTGTGTCCTGAACGCGTCTCCGCGCTCGTCTTTCCCGCCCTCCCTGGCTCCGGTCAGGTGAGGGCGGGCTTTTTTGCGTTCAGGACGTCCTGAACTTGACCCATGATGCCTTCCACACCAGCCCATTCATGTGCGCATACCGTCGCGCCAGATCACATACGACCTCGGGGTCATCGTAGCCTGCCATCTCTCCAAGCCCCTGCCAGGTTGTTGGTGGGTCCGCGGTAGTGAACATCTCATAGAACATCCGGCCGTCTGCAACTTGGGCCGCATGTTGTGGATGGTAGAAAAGACTGTTCTTCCTGGCATACGACCTGATGATCACCTGTGCTGAGTCAGCGCTTGAATACCCCATTTGTTCGGCGATCTCTTTGAACGAGGTTCCAGCCGCATAGAGTTCATAGGCTTTGTCAGGGCGGCTCGTGGAGGTCCGCCTCGCCTTGTAGGGAAGGCCGTTCTTCAGCGCATACGCCCTGATGAGGGTCCGTGCTGAGTCGGCGCCTGAATACCCCATTTGTTCGGCAATTTCTTTGAACGAGGTTCCTGCGGCATAGAGTTCATATGCAGCTTTTGGGCGCTCTGATTGTTTGCGCCTCGCTTGATAGGGTAGGCCGTTCTCCCGCGCATACTCTCTCACCATCGTCCGCGCGCAATGACCGTTCACATAATCGAGCTGTTCGGCGATCTCTTTAAACGAGGTTCCTGCGGCATAGAGTTCATAAGCAACCTTGGGACGCTCTGCGGAGTGAGACGTTTTGATGGGCTTGAACTGATATCCGCTCACATACAGGCGGCGCGCGTTCGCGACGGTTGAGGGGGCGCACGCCATCAACTCCGCGATCTCTTTATTGCTGCACTCATCAAACAGCAGCGCGACACGGGACCAGTCATATTTGAACCGGCTCACGGCTCCCAGACCGGCACATCGGCCGTCTTGTTCTGCTGGAAGCTCTCCCCGCTCGAATACGCCCCGATGACCGAGGTGTCCCGGAACTGTAAGCCGAGCAGCGTCTCCCGATCGCCGTTGTTGCTGGTCCACTGAACGTAGGCTTCCCAGAACCCGGTCCCCACATCCGTCTTCTTGAACGCTGCGGTGTGGGTCTGTGCCCCTGCGCCTGGATCCGGGTCGAACACTGAGCTGCTCTTCTTCGCACCGCCGGAGAGCTGCGTGGTGAACGTCACGTCACCGGTCAGGCCATGGTCGGCGCCCGCTGCCTCAATCGCCTCAAACACGTGGGTCGCCTGGTCGGCGGACACATAGAGTTCCCAGCCCAGTTCACCGACGTAGGAAACTCGGTGCGCGCGGGCGAGGCCCATGCCGATCTCGATCTCCTGGGCAGTGCCGAAGGGGTGGTTCTCGTTGGAAAAATCGTGCGGCGACACGGCCGACAGCAACGCACGGGATTTGGGGC
>JBCBLB010000886.1:0-3230 GCA_038520555.1 Myxococcota bacterium
GCACCGAGGATGCCCACAGCAGAGGAGACCACGACAGAGGAGACCACGACAGAGGAGACCACGACAGAGGAGACCACGACAGGTCCGGCGGAGAGCTGTGGGCTCAGCCCGAGCAGCTGTGCACCGAAGAAGAGGGCGACGTTTGTGGTGATGGCGAGCAGCAGGGCTGCCACCACGGCGAGGGCGGGTTTGGTTGTCATCGTTCGGTCTGAGTTAAGTGGTTCAATTTTGAGTTAACCAATTAATTTAAGTGGTCAACTTTCTGTCTCCACCAGCAACAACACCAAAACGGGCACGCCAACAGGCGTGCCCGCTTCAATCCGTGCTGCTGGGCCTCAGCGCGCTGAGAGCTGCTCGACCCCCTGCGCACAGCGGACCACATCATCGCCACGGCTGGCGGTGATGGCGGTGCAGCTGTTGGTGAACAGCGTGTCGTCTCCGCCGCCGAGGTGGGCGAAGGTCTGGCCCGTCAGCCCCGTGATGTCTACGAAGTCTGCGCTCGACGAGCCGAACACCGAGACCACCGCCAGCTGGCTGGTGGTGCTGGGCAGGCTCCCCAGGACCTGCAACGTGATGGTCCGGACCTGCAGTCGGGCGGCCTGGGGGCGAAGCTCACGGCACCGTGGCCGGTCGACGACAACACGCCCCTCCCCACGACCGACCCTGACCCGATCCAGGAGCCGTTGGACCAGCCCGACACGGTCTTCATGGAGCTGGGTCAAGCGGTCCATACAGACCCGGTGTGGAGCACCGTCGACCCCCTGAGCCCGTCTGGTGAGTGCTGCCGCCCACACCTCCGCCATCCCGCCCTGCCCAAGGCGATAGTCAAGGGTATAGTGTCCGATCTGCGCGCCCGCTGATAACCGCATGCGCTCATGGTACTCCATCCTGATCGCCGGATGAGATGGAAGCCGAGGTGGGTGGGGGCTATACTGAACATATGCGTCCCCACCGGCGTCGCCGAGCCACCTACAAAGACCTCTTCGATCTCCCACAACACCAGGTCGGTGAGATCGTTGGTGGCAGCCTCTACGCATCACCACGGCCCGCTTCACGACACGCTCGGGTCTCATCGGTGCTTGGAATCGGGATCGGCGGCCCGTTTGACCAGGGCATCAATGGGCCGGGTGGATGGTGGATTCTTGATGAACCCGAGATCCACCTGGGAGCAGATGTCCTGGTCCCGGATCTGGCGGGCTGGCGTCGGGAACGCATGCCCGAATACCCTGATGTAGCCTTCTTCACCTTGAGACCCGATTGGGTCTGTGAAGTGCTCTCCCCATCCACCGCCAAGTTGGATCGACAACACAAGATGCCGGTCTATTCCCGTGAAGGGGTCGAGTATGCCTGGCTGATCGACCCATCCGTCAAACTGGTGGAGGTCTACATCCTCAAGAAGGGCGCATGGCAGGTCCACGGCGTGTATGGGGATGAGCAGGTCATTCACGCCCCTCCATTCGATGCGATCCCCTTCGATCTCTGGCCACTATGGGGAGAAGCAAAGAAACCTGACGAAGAGTAGGTGTGGGAAGCAAGAGGGTGTGGCGTCGAACGCATCCTGGCAGACGCCGTCCGCGCCAACATGGCTGAGAGCACATCCGGCAGGACGCACTTGCGAAGCTGGCATGCGTAGTATGCGTCCGCTGAATTTGCGACGCCACCGTGCATCCAGATGGCGTTTGACACGCGTTAGGAGTTGCCCCGTTGCAAGTCCGCACTTTCAGGGCTTGACTTCAGACGGTTTCGGTGAAGGTTGTCGGGCATGACGGATGGTGAGGATGAGTACTTCATTGCTGGTTTCGAGCAGTTCATAGAAGATCAGGTACACTTTCCCAGAAACCAGTCGCCGAACGTTGAGCGAAGGATGACGTGACCAGATCGGAGCGCTCTCAGGGTGCTCAGCCAATCGTTGGACGTCCTGATCAATCTGATCAATGAAGCGACGACTCGCCTCCGGGCTCCGTTCGTACAACCAATCTTCCATTTCAATCAACCGAGCGGTCGCCGTTGACGACCAGACAATAGACCAGAACATTTATTTTCTGCGATCCCGAAGACGGGCCATCAAGTCGTCATGTTTCGTGACGTTCCCAGTGGCATAATCCGTGCGAGCCGCAGCGATCTCACGCAGAGTGTGCAATTCTTCAATCAGTTCCTGATACGACTGAACGTCGACCAGAATCGCGGCACTGCGACCGTGTTGAGTGAGCACCAGCGGACGCCCTGACTCCTGGACCTGCTTGAGAAGCGCCGCAGCGTTCGCCCGAAAGTCTGAGATGGGCTTGATGTCTTCGGTCAGATCCATCAGAGATGACGACATGATGTACTCCATTTAGTACAAAATTCTGTATCCCATCAGGGATGATCAGTCGATAAATAAGCCGCTTCCTTTTCAATTAAACCAGGACGTTCCTCGTACATAGCCCCTAACGCCTTGGCGGAGACGCCGTCGACCACCGACGATGACCGCGAGCGCATCCGTCGAGCGCGCTGATGGATTCGCGAGGGCCGTATCAGGGTTGACGCAAATGGTGTTTCCGCCGCGATAGCCGCCCACGGTCTATGGTAGAAGTACAGCGACTGAAGGGGAAGGTATGGGTTTCAAGGCATCGTGGATCGCTTCTGATACGATATCAGAGGAAGAATTGTTAACAAACCTAAACTATAGCCGAGTTGGTGTAGCGTTTCCAGATTACAACACGTGGGCTCAGACTGAGCATTATCTGGGGTGCGCATCCCTGAGCAGTCGAGGGTGGGCAATTGTCTTTGCGGACGGAGATCATCAAGTCTTTACGAAGAAGCAAGCTCAAGAATGTTCCTCGAAGTGGCGTATACTACACTTTGCTAGCTCAGACTCATCGATGGGTAGCAGCTTGACTTGCTACTCTGGCTTTCAGGATGAGTGGTCAGTTGTTGTGCCAATGGGAGGTATCCACCCTCCCATTGTTTCGGGACAAGCACCTTCTGAATTGGGAGAACTGATCGTACAAGCCTGGCAGCGACAGCATGGTGTCCGTGACACGGATTACTTCTATGATGTGCCAGCATCACTAGCTTGGAAGTTAACCGGCTTCATTCACGATAATCCAAAATCAGAAAATGGATTTCGAATCCTGTCACGCGGCTAACGCATCCGGGGAGATGTAAGCAGTCCATATAGCAGGGGCGACGGGTCGTGGTGACCTTGTGAAGGAGTGTGCGGAGGTATTCGATGTATAGCAGTCGCAAGA
>JBCBLB010000781.1:0-4236 GCA_038520555.1 Myxococcota bacterium
CAACGTCGATCGGCTGGGGAGCCATGTCTCGGTCGAGCAGGGGGCGGTTCATGTTCATTGCGACGGCGAAGCGATCGCGGTGGCGTTGACCGCGGGGGCCACGGTCACCTGCCTGCCGACCTCTGCCGGGCGGCTGCTGCTTCGATTGACGGCCCTGCTCGACGCGGGCGCTACGCCGGCAGCGGTCCTGGAGACCGCGCAGCGCGGACTGGCGGCGCCAGACGGGACCCCTGCAGTCACCGGACAGCTCCGGCTGCGGACGATCGACGCCCTCCTCGCCATGGAGCGATGGGCCGAAGCGGCTGAGATCATGGACGCCTATCTCGAAGATGATCACCCGATTCGGCGCCAGGAATTGCAGGCGCTGCGCGCCTCACTGCGTCGCAGCGGATTCTGAAAAGAAACGGATCCGGCAGATGCCCTCGCGGCACTGTCTCGAGTAGGAAAAACCCCAACCCCCACAACCGTTCAAGGATGAGACCATGCGTACCCTCCTGATGTTCCTCTCTGTGTTGAGCTTCTCCGCCTGCAGCTGGGAAGAAGAGATCTTCTATGACGAGTGCTTCGACCATCACAGCGAGTCGTTCTGTGGCGGCGAAGGCGATGCATGGGAAGACTGCTACGCCGAGTGCTACGACGACTGCGAGGACGGAGACTGTCAGTACTGTGAAGACTACTGTGAACCCGACGAAGACGAACGTGACGAAGACGAACGTGACGAAGACGGGTGGGATGACGAAGATGACGAGTGGTACGAAGAGTGTGAGGCGGTCTGCAAAGACGAATGCGCTGACGCCGACAGCCCCTTCGACTGCTACGATGAGTGCTTGGAAGACTGCATTGAACGATCAGATGAAGATGAAGATGAGCGGGATGAGGATGATGATCGGTACGGCGAGTGCTACGACGAATGCAAAGAGGAGTACGGTGATGACGAGGAGGCGTTGGCGGAGTGCTTCTTGGATTGCGTCTCTGCGGACGAAGACGAGAAGGACGGCGAGTGCCCGGTTGAGGAGTGCTTCGAATCGTGCCGTGAGGAGTGCGAAGACGATCTGGACTGTGTGGAAGAGTGTGTGATCGACTGCGTGGGGTGATCACATCGGTGTGATGAGATGGTGGGCATGAAGTTTGCTTTGCAAGTTGCCCACCCTTCTCACCTGGAGAGGCCCTATGGAACCCATCGCAATCGCTTCCCTTGTCGTCATCGCCGCGACGATCACCCTACCGCTGATCGCCGTGGGGCTGACGTTGGTGATGGGCGGTTTTCAGCCGCAAGATGAGGATTCTGGCACAACGGGCCGGGCCTGATCACCCAGCCGACATCGGCAGGTCAGCGACGGTCGCTGAGATGGGATCGCTCCCTTCGGGTCGGACCGCGACGGTGGTGCCCGGCTCCCAGGCCGTCTTCCGCAACACGCCGAGGCCGAAGATCTCGCCGTGTAGGGAGACCATACTGGTGATGGTGCCGATCTTCTTGTCGCCCAGGAACACCGGGCTGCCTTCCGGGGGGCGCTCCAGGAGCCGCAGTCCGGTGAGCCGCTTTTGGATGGCGCCCTTGACGTCGATGCGGTTGATGACCTCCTGCCCGACGTAGCAGCCTTTATCGAAGGCGCAGACCTCTTCATTGAGGCGCAGCTCGTGGACCATCGACTTTTCGGTGCCGTCTGTGGGCCAGCGGGCGCGCCCGGCGAGGATCCGCAGGGCGTCGAGGGTCTGATGCCCGGCAGGCTGCGCGCCTGCTTCCAGCAGGGTGGTCCAGATGTGTCGCAGCACGGCGTCATCGGCGCAGAGCAGATCGAAGCCGCCGAGGCCGGTGCGATCCCGTCGCATCACCCGGAGGCCGTCCTGTTCGACATGGTCACGTGTGTTTTGGGGCGTGGGCAGGGATGCAGCGGCGAGGATGGCTTCGGCCTTCGGCCCCTGGACCGAGAGCAGCCAGGGGGCGTCGGGGTGCGACTCCAGCTCGATGTCATCGAGCATCAAAAACATTTCATAGCGGCCGGCAAACCACGCGAGGTCGACGCCCTCCAGGACGCCGAAGAAGGTCTCGTCGTCGAGGCAGTAGAGATCAAGCAGCCCCTGAACGCGGCCGCGGTCGTCACACATCGCGGAGCGGTTGCCCTGGCCGGGTTGGAGCCGTCGGATGTTGTTGGTGAACATGCCGTTGCTCCACCGGCGGGCCTCGGGGCTGCGCAGGTGAAAGGTCTGGGCGGCGCTGAGATCGAACAAACCGGCGCCCTGGCGGACCGCACTGACCTCTGCATCGAGATCGCGGTACCGCTGTGGCTGGCCGGCGTCATCCAGGGCGGCGCCGAGGGTGAGATGAAGGTCGGACAAGGGGAGCGTCTGATCGCTCATCGGGGCCTCCTAACGCTACCCCTCTCTATCCGTCCCTGCGGACGCGTCGATCAAGCGTCTTCGTCGATCAGGCGTCTTCGTCCTCATCGTCGCTGGTCGGTCGGGTGAACAGCACCGTCGCAGCGTCTTCATCGTACTCATCGAGGTCAAAGGGCACGATGGTGCGGTTGGGCGCCGCCGCCAGCGCGGGCGGCAGCGGAGAGTTGGGCAGCGGCGGCGGCAGATCGTTGCTCTTTGTCGCGGCCGGCGGCCGCGGCTTGCTTCGTGGCATCGACGGATCGGGCGGCAGGTCAGGACTGCCGGGATCGTTGGGCAGCGGTGGCGGCATGTCCGAGCCGCCCGTAGGCGGTGACTGTGCGGCGCTGGCGAACGGATCCGGCTCTTCAACCGGCTGCGGGGCGGGCTCAGGGGGGGCGGGCTCTGCGGCGGGGACCGGCTCCGGGGCATCCGCTGCGCGACCGGCAGAGGCGAACGGGCTGTCGTTCGCGTCCATATCCTGCTGAAGGCTGGGCGGCTCGCTGTTGCTGGCTGCATCTGCGTTGCTTCGGCTGCGTCGGTACAACAGGAAGGCGGCGCCGGCGAAGACCAGCAGCGCGAGCATCCCACAACAGAGGAGGCCGATGATCAGGGGGATAAGATTGCTCTCCATAGTCCTTTCGCTCCGCTCCAAGCATCCGGGACGGAAGCATAACAAGATGCAGCGACCCCATGGGCGAGGCCACAATTGAAATAGATGGCCCATGGAAGTCGTTGTCATGCGTGGAGGTCAGACCAATGGAGCAGCTCATCGCCTGGGTGCAGTCCGCGCTCAGCGGACTCCGGGGCACGCCGCTCGAAGACCCGACCCTGCTCGTGGGGATCGTTGGCGGTGTGCTCCTGGTCGCTGGCGCCCGCTTGTATCGGCTCGCCCTGGTGACCCCGGGGCTCGCCGCGGGGATGTTGTTGGGCCTGGAACTGACCGCTGGCGCGTCCCCAGAAATCCAACTGGTCGCCGGGCTCTGCCTGGGGCTGTGTGGGGCAGGGGTGATGTTACTCGCCGAACGGGTGGCCGTCTCTCTGGGGGGCGCGCTGCTCGTCGGCGGGTTGGTGAACGCGGCTGCGCCATTGCTGTTGCCTGGACAGGACGCCTGGTACATCCCCGCTGCCGGAGCTGTGGTTGGGTTGTTTTTGTTCCCGAAGCTGTTTCGCGCCCTGTTGTTCGTGTTTACCTCGCTTGGTGGCGCGTTGTGCGTCTCCTGGGCGATGGGGCGACCGCAGGATCTACCCCTGATTGGTGGACTATGGTTAGTGGGAACCGTGGTCCAGTGGCTCACACGACCACGCAATAAAGACTGATTGGACACCGCTGGAGGTTCGACCATGGCTGTCGACCCGGATCCCGTGCTCGCTGCGCTCGAAGCTGCCCTGGCCGCTTCGCCGCACATCGACCTTCGCATCGCCGTCGCGGAACGGCTCCTCGCCCTCGATCGCCCCGATGAGGCGTTGCCCCACCTCACCGCCGTCCTGGATGAGAACCCCGCTCACCTCATCGCCCTGGACAAGGCCGCTCATGCCGCTGCTGCCGTTGGACAGCTCGAAAAGGCCGGGGCATGGCGACGGCTACACACGGCGCTCTCTGGCAACGCCACCCCCGCCCCCGCCCCTGAGCCGCGCGTCCTGGAGCGGCAGACCCTTGACGGCCCTGCCGGCCGACAGGACGCAGACGGTGCCCCGTCCGATGCGGACAACGTGCTCCGGCTGGTCTCAGAGGGCGTGACGCCACCTCCTGAAGATCCCGATCGGATCACCTTTGACGATGTGGGCGGGTTGGACGCGGTCAAGCGGCGGGTGGAGCTGTCGTTCCTGATGCCGCTCAAGCGACCGGACCTGTACCAGGCC
>JBCBLB010000292.1:0-11237 GCA_038520555.1 Myxococcota bacterium
ACGGCGGCGTTGAGGGCGAGCAGGTTCGTCTGGAACGCGATCTCATCGATGACCTTGATGATCTGCGAGATGGAGTTGCTGCTCTCCTTGATCTCCCCCATGGCTTCCACCATCGCCTTCATCCGCTGGTCGCCGTCCTTGGCGAGGCCGCCTGCCTTGCCCGCGAGCTCCGCCGCGTCGGTGGCGTTGACGGCGGTGTCGTTGATCTTATCGCTCATCTGTGCGATCGACGTGGCGATCTGTTCCAGGGCGGCGGCCTGCCTTGTCGCGCCGTTGGACAACACATGGCTCGACGACGCGACCTCATCACTGCCGGTCATGATCTGGTCAGAGGCGTTCCGGATCTTGTTCAGGATCGTGTTCAGCTCGTCGAGGACCTGATTGTACTGATCCTTGAGCTTGGCGTGGTCGCCATGACGCTCACCCTCAATATATGCGGTGAGATCGCCTTCACAGAACCGGGACATCTGGGAAAGCAGCTCCTCGATGGGCGCAACGATGACGTCGATGATGCTGTGGATCTGTCGCATCATCTCCGCGTACTGCGGGCTGAGCTGTGAGGTGTCTGCTCGGAAGGACAACCGCCCATCACGCACCGCGTTGTATAACCCGGAAACCTCGGTCGCATACTGCTTCGACATCGCCCGTTCTTCGAGCATATCGGATTGATCAGAGGCATACAGCGCGACCCCGATGACCTGTCCCTTGGGGCCGGCGATCGGACAGTAAAACGATCGCAACAGCAGCGGCTGTCCATCTTTCGAGACCCGTTCATACAAGCCGAACAGCGGCTCACCGCGCTGCAGATCCTGCCACAGCTGCTCGAATGCCTGTATGTGCTCTCGGCCTTCGGGCAACAGGACGCGATGGTGGCGTCCGGCGATCTGCCCTTGCGAGTAGCCGGTGAGTTGTTGGAACTGCGAATTGACCTGGACGATTTTGCCCTCTCGGTCAAGTCTCGCATAGGCCAACATTTCCCGCAGGGCTGCGAGCTCCGCAGCGTCCACTTTCGACATTCGATGCATCGTCGTCCCCTGAACTCAAGACAGCTGATGGGTAGTTCGTCGGCGACAAAGAACCGTTTATTGATAGAAAAGTTCGTTCTCTAACAGAGAGGTATGACGATGACATCCCCTTCAGACACCCATGGCTCTGTGCTGCTCCTTCATGGCCTGGAAAGCGCCGTCGACGATGATCTGGTTCCGATCGGCCGCAAGGCGGTCTTTCTTCGCGAGCGTTACGACACCATCACGCCTGGGTTGGACACACGAGCGGCCATCGCCCATCGCGATCACTGTGTCGCCAATCGGACGCCCTGGATGACCGAACCTGCCCGCGTTCAGACGGCGTTCGCAGCGCCAATGGCCAACGCTCGTGCGGCCCTCACCGACGATGTGCGGCTCATCGTCGGGTCATCCTTCGGCGGCGCGGTCCTCCTCAAGATGTTGCATGAGGAGCCCTGCTGGACGGGGCCTTGCGTCTTCCTCGCCGGCGCCGGCCTGAAGCTGACCCACCACACCACCTTGCCACCAGGCTGTCAGGCCATCCTGATCCATGGCCGAGCCGACGACGTCGTCGATCTCGAAGACTCTCGCAAATTGGCGGCCACCGGCGGACCCGGCGTCCAGCTCTGGGAGGTCGGCGATGGACACCGGCTGCACTCCGTTCTTGAGGATGGAACGCTGGTCGCCGCCATTGAGTTGCTTCTCAGCCGAACCCCAACAGACTAGACTATTCCTCGCGCTTCGACGAAGACCGGTCGATGGGGTTGGACGCTTCCTGGAGCCGACGGCCCAGCTGAGAGAGGGCGCGACCGAATCCTTTCACCGCCTCGTTGACCTCTGGGCGGTTCAAGAATTCCCGAATCGGATCGGGCTCATCGGGCGCAGACGCATCCGTCTCTTCGGCGGGCTCGGGCTCCTCGATGACTTCTTCCGCATCGACCTCTTCGACATCGCGGAAGCCCGGCGGGGGCGTCTCTTCTTCTGGCGCATCGGTGACATCTTTGATGTGCACACCGAACCGTGCGGCGGCGTCGCGGAGCCGCTGACGGACCTGATCGGGATCGGTGAGCATCTCGCCGGGCTCCATGCCCAGGACAGCGCTCAGCTTCTCGGGCAACGGCGAGCGACCGTCGGTCTTCGGCACCTCGACCCCGGCCTGACGAGCAGCGGTCTGGCCGAGCAGGAACATCCGATCGACCGCGCCGCGCAGCCCACCCCACGCCTTCTCGACCCGGGCGTTGACGCGGGCGGCGGCTTGCTCACGGGTGATCCGCCAGGGCTCCACCGCGTCGACGTCGACCCGATGGGTTCGCCCCCCGAACCCCCGCAGGACATAATCACCCGAAGGGATCTTGATCTCATCGGGGATGGCGAAGAAGTTCTCTCGCCCTTGATCAAACCAGATGCGCTCCATCCGTCACCTCGCGTGTGGCCACTGACAGTGCAGGTAAGCACCCACGCGCGGTCTGACCAGACCACGAGAGGGGCGCCCGGACGACTCCCCCAGCCTTCCGGGCGCCGAAGCCGCCATCACCAGCCACGAAACCGCAGCGATGGGCGCCTTCAACCTCATGGAGCGTTATTGGCCGAAGACCTCAAAGGCGCCTTCTGCGTAAAAAGAGTCCCCATCGGACAGCAGGACGATCATGTCGACGTCCTGGGCGGGCGCATCGTCTGCAGCGCCGACGCTGACGAGCATCTCATCAGACCGAGCCTGGGTGGCGCAGACCACGACGCCGTCCCCATAGAGGATGATCTCGTCAATGGCGTCGTAGTCGAAGTCCACCTGATCGGCGACCAGCGAGGCGATGATCACCTCTCCGGCGGCCAGGGTGCTCGGCGACACCGAGAAGTCCGCGATGGGAACCTCATCGGCGATGTCGTCGTCGCCGCGAAGCGGCATATCCTGGCGGTTGGGATCGAGCTCTTCACGGCAGCCCATCGCCGCCACCAGTACCAGGGGAATCATCAGGTGTCGCATTCCATCTCCTCCAGGTCGAGATGCTCGCCCACGGTGATGTTGCGCCGTCCGTGCATCTTCATGGGTCGCTCATCATGTCAGACACCATGTAGACGGGCCGGCGTCACCGGAGATTCAATTTTTCAACCAACCGCTTCATAGGGCACGTCGATCGGCTCGGCGCCTTCGATCGGGTAGTTGAAGTGCCACCACTCCTTGGCGAACGGAGCCCACCCCTGCGCCATCATCACCGTATGCAGCGTCTGGCGATTGGCAGCGGCCGGCCCCACGGCGTTGGCCACATGGCTTCCCTCATGGAACACATCCCAGTCGGTGCCCATGTCCACCAGCCGGCCGGTCTCCCGATCGAACAGGGTGAGATCAACAGCGATTCCGCGATTGTGATAGGATCGCCGAGCAATATAGCCCATCTCAAGCAGATGCATGTTCCCCGACGCCGCAGCCCAGGAGACCATGGCGTCGGTCGCACGCCGTGGCCGATAAGCGTCATAGATATGCAGCGACAGCCCCAGGTCAAGGACACCGTCGAGCACCTCCCGGAGCGCGGCGGCGGCGGGCGCACGCAGCCATGCGCCGGGCAGCGCATAGCCGGGCAGCGGGGCGCCGGTGAAGTTATCGGCCGTGTGATACCGGATCTCGAAGCGCGCTTCTGGAAGATGCACGCGCAGATCGACGAACCCCGGTGGTGGGTGTCGCGCGGCGCTCACTCCACCACGGGCTCGAAGCGGAGTTGATTGACCGGGCTGTTGGCGAGGACGTGTCCCATCCGGTGTGCCTTGGCCTCAAGGTACCCGACGTTAAAGTCGTTGGGCTCGATGAGGACGGGGATTCGATCGGTGATGACGACGCCGAGGGCTTCCAGGCGGGAGACCTTCCGGGGGTTGTTGGTCATCAGTCGCACGCTGCGGATGCCCAGGTCACCGAGCATATTGGCCGCAGCGCCGTAGCGGCGTGCGTCATCGGGCAGGCCGAGCAGCCGGTTGGCGTCGACGGTGTCGTGGCCTTCTTCCTGGAGGGCGTAGGCGGCGATCTTGTTGGCGAGGCCGATGCCCCGGCCTTCCTGGCGCATGTAGAGGACCACGCCGGGCTGGTTGTCGCGGATATACTTCAGCGCATAGTCGAGCTGCTCGCGGCAGTCGCACTTCAGGGAGCCCAGCACTTCTGAAGTCAGGCATTCGTCGTGGACCCGAACCGGCACATCCGATAACCCTCTGACGTCCCCGTAGACGATGGCGAGCGGTTCGGTGCCATCCTCAAGGTTCCGATAGGCGCGCACCCGATAGGCGCCGCGGGTCGTGGGCAGGCGGGTCTCAGCGACAAATTCAAGCTCGGTGAGACGTTTGGGGAAGACAAGAGACATAGAACGTCCATTGGCAGGCATACGCCACCACACTGCGGCTTGTATGCGCTTTGTCCACCCCAGGACTAACCACGACTTCTGATCCGCCAACCCGTTCAAGGCCATCCTGGCCGCGACTTTGTCACCCTCTGACACGCTCCCCTCCTCGAAAACCCAGACCTCCTGGAATGGTTCGTCATGGCGCATCCTTCACATCCCTGGCTGGCGACACTTTCTCGAGCCCTCAGCGACGCCCATCGATGGGAGCGCGACGAGCACGCCCGACTGCTCGCCCTCCCCATGGCAGACCGCATCGCCGCGGGCATCAGCTGGCCCTCCCTTCGCTTCGCTGGCCTGGACGCGTCGTCATCGTGGGGCGGCTGGATGCAGATCGGCCTCCAGCCCGCGGCCCGCGCCGCCCTACACGACGGCGTCTCTGCCGGAGACCTTGTCCTGGTCGCCCCCTACGGCGATCCCAACCGCGGGGTCGAGGGCCGGTGTGTCGACGTCGCGCCCGACCGCGCCACCATCCGCCTGTTCGAGCGGAAGGCGCTGCCCGGTTGGTTGGAGGGCGGCCATGTCGCGGTCACCCGAGCGATCGATGACACCACCGTCCGCCGCTACCAGCAGGGCCTGCTGCGCGCAGACCACCACCGCTCTCCACTGCGAGACGCCCTGCTCGACGCCACCCTGCCGACTCCGGACTTCACCGGCGCCGCGGACCTGGACGGGCTCAACCCCGCCCAGCAGCGGGCCGGCGCAGCGGCCCTGAACGCAGACGCATTGGCGATGATCCATGGCCCACCGGGGACCGGAAAGACAACGTTGATGGTCGGTCTGCTGAGGGCGCTCGTCGCCCGCGGAGAGCGACCGTGGGCGCTCGCCGACTCCAACGCTGCCGTCGATCACCTCGCCACCCGAGCCGACGCTGCGGGGTTGCGGGTGCTCCGCCTGGGCTCGCCATATCGGATCGGGCCCCAGGCGCGGCACCTATCGATGAGCGCGTACCGTGCGCGCAGTCCCCTCGCGCCGGCGCTGCGAACCCTGGAGGCAGAGCTGTCTCGGGCCGACGACCGCGAGCGGCGGCCCCTCATCCGCGCACGGCGTGCGCTGCTCGACCAGATCCGCAACGACACCCTCGCCAACAGCGATGTGATCGCAGCGACGCTGGGAACGATGTCGAAGGAGGGGGGCGCCCTGCCCGCGGTCCGCACCGCCCTGATCGATGAAGCCACCCAGGCGGTCGAGCCGGCCATCTGGTCGGTGGTGCCCTGGTTGGAGCGCCTGATCCTGCTGGGCGACCCCCACCAGCTCGGTCCGGTGGTCAAGCAGCCGAACAACCCGCTGAGTCGCTCGGTCCTGGAGCGGCTGCTGGACCGCGGCGGCGAGGCGCCGATGCTCGAAACGCAGTATCGGATGAGCACCCCGCTGGTCCGCTTGCTCTCTCACACCTATGGCCCACGATACCGGGCGCACCCGGACGTCGCCGACCACCGCCTCTGCGATCTGAACGGCGTGGCCGATGTCCTGCTGACCCGCACCGCGGCGATGTGGGTCGACACCGCCGGCGGCGGGTTGGAAGAGGCCCGAGACCCGGCGACGATGTCGCTGTACAACGATGGCGAGGTCGAGGTCATCGTGGCCGCCACCGGCGCGCTCCTGCGGGCAGGGGTGAACACCGATGATATCGGTGTCATCGCACCGTATTCTGCTCAGGTGGCCCGGATCCGAGAGCGGCTGCCCGGCGTCGAGGTCGCAACGGTCAACGCCTTCCAAGGCCGGGAAAAAGAAGCGATCCTGTGTTCATTCGTTCGCTCCAACCCGGACGGAGCGCTGGGATTCGTCTCAGATGCCCGGCGGCTGACCGTAGCGGTGAGCCGGGCGCGGCGGCTGCTGTTCTGCGTCGGCGATTTTGCGACCCTGTCAGCAGCGCCGGCGTTCCAGCAGGTGCTTGATGCGATGCCGCCGACGTCCTGGGCGAGTGTATGGGACCCGCCCTGGGACATCGCCCTACCGGATCGCTGAACGTCGCGACTGCATCTGGCAGGCGGCCATGGCACCGAGGGCGCAGGCGTTCTCCGCGCTCTGCCGGGCAAGGTCGGGCTGCTGCAGGTTCTGGTGGCAGACTGCCCGGCTGTACCACGCCTGCCCGTCTTGTGGCGCGATCCGCAGGGCGTCGGTGAACGCGCGGACGCAATCCTCATGACGGGCCAGCTGGTAGTAGACCATCCCCAGCAACCGCCGAGGTCGGGCGTCCCCGTCATCCAGGGAGGCTGCGCGCAGCAGCGCGTGCTCAGCCATGTCGAGGTTGCCCAACCGCAGCTGCGCCTGCCCGAGCAGACGCTCCCGGTCCGCGCTCGGCGGCTGGGCGTTGAGCACCAGCAGCGACTCTGCGGCCCGATCGGAGAGCAACAGCTGCTCCACCTCACCCAACGGGCCCGTCAGCCGCTCTGGGGAGAGGTTGACCGTGGCGCCGTCGACCCGGAGCCACAGCTTTTTGATCTGCCACTGCTCACCGTCGGCGGTGAGCGACGCCTGGATGGTGCCCTGCTGATTGGCCCCCTCCAGCGGCAGCTCGATCGCTGCGCGGTGTTGAGAGACCGTCCCCCAGCTCCAGCGGCCCACCGAGACCGGCGCCCCGAGCGTATGCTGGATGTGGATGTCCTGGTCGATCCGATGGAGGACGACCGCATACGGTACGCTGTCCTGCACCGGAGCCGGCGCCCACGCCGCCGCCCCGACCGCCAACACGACCACGGACAGGCCGAAGATGCCGAGGATTGGACGGGAGGAGAGAGCGCGCATCTGGGCCTCCAGCAAGCCGCGTCAGATTAGGCGATCCATCCCAGGGTTGAACAGCACAAGATGACAGAGACCCGATCGATTGGTGATCCACGCCGAATGAAAAAGAATCGTCGCCTCTGACTCACCCGCGCGGCGGCGATCCGTCACAGAGATACATGGGCTTCGGACCGCTGTTCACTGGAGAAGAGAGCCGATGCACCGGATCTGTTTTGTCTGCCTGGGCAACATCTGTCGCTCCCCGACCGCCGCAGGGGTGATGAACCACCTCATCGATCACGCTGGCCTGAACGTCCAGTTCATCATCGACAGCGCGGGCACCAGCGCATACCACCAGGGCGAGCCTCCGGACGTCCGCTCTCGCACCGCCGCCGCCAGCCGGGGAATCACCCTGACGGGCAGTTCTCGGCAGTTCCAGGTCGAAGACTTCCATCGTTTCGATCACATCATCGCGATGGACACCAAGAATCTGGAGAATCTGCACCGGATGGCGCGCGATGAGGCAGACCACGCCCGCATCAGCCTGATGCGGGACCATGATCCGAACAGCCCCCCCGGCGCAGAGGTGCCCGATCCCTACTATGGCGGCACAGACGGCTTCGAGACGGTCCTCGACATCTGCGAGGCCGCCTGCAGAGGGCTGCTCGCCCGCCTACAGGCCGAGCCCCGGGCTACAACAACCGGGTGATGTCACTCTTCCCGTTGCTGTTCTCTGCCCTGTTTTCCTGCGCCACCTCAGCGCCACAGCCCCAACGGACCGTGGTGGTGATCAGCTGGGACACGACCCGTGCGGATGCGTTGGGCTGCTACCAGGACGTCTCTCATTGGGGCCTCAACCTGCCGCCCACCCTTCGGCCGGCGCCACGCACCCCGACCGCGGATGCGCTCGCCAGCAGTGGGGTTCGCTTTCAATGGGCCTTCTCTGCCGCCCCCACCACACTCAACTCACACACCAGCTTCTTCTCCGGACAGGATCCGCATCAGCACCGGGTGGTCCGCAACGGATACCCCATCCCCGATGACGTCCCCCTGCTCGCCGAACAGCTGCTCACAGAAGGATGGGAGACCGTCGCGGTGGTCGGCTCTTCTGCGCTCGAAGCCTCGATGGGCCTCAACCGTGGGTTTGTCTCTTATGACGATCCCGGGCCGCAGCCCCAGGGGGGGATGTACATGCGCAACGCGAGCGATGTCACCATACGCGCCCTGGACGCCATATCCAACCGACAGCACCCCGAACGCGATCTGTTCTTGTTCGTTCACTACTATGACCCCCACACGCCGTGGTTCACCGCACCGGATGCGCTGGTCGGGTCGATGAGCGTCGAAGGATATGCCGGCCCCGTCGACGGATCGATGCCCTCAATCGGGTACCTCTCCGAGCAACGGCAGACCGGGCGGATGCGGATCGATGATGTCCGGCAGGCGCGCGCCCTGTACCTCGCGCAGGTCGCCTGGGCTGACCAGCAGACCGGCGTCCTCCTCCGCGGCCTCGAAGAGCGCGGGCTGATGGAGAACTCGCTGGTGGTGCTCATGTCAGACCACGGCGAGAGCCTCGAAGAACACAGCCGCTTCCCCTACGGGCACGGCCCCGACGTCGATCTGATGAACACCCACGTGCCGCTCGTCGTGACGGGCCGGGGCGCGCTCGCCCTGCCCGAAGACGTCGTGGTCGACCGACCGGTGCGCCTGCTCGACATGGCCACCACCCTGGGCCGGATGCTCACGCCCGACGCCCCGCGGTTGGGCAGCGGCGAAGACCTCACCCCGCTGTGGAAGGGGGTGCGCCCGCCAACACAGCCCATCTTCGCAGAAGCCACCAAACCCATCGAGAAAGAGAGCCGCAACACATGGAACAACCTTCCATTTGAACGGTCGGTCATCCACGAAGGGCTCATCCTGGTCAAGAGCCCCTGGGCAGAAGAGGGCCCGCGGCTGTTCCAGATGGCGCCCGGACAACCAGAGCGCAACGACCCCGCCGCTGCCGCGAAGCTCGAATTGCTGCTCGACGCCTGGGACGCCAGCGCGCCGCCTCACCGAAACGTCCAGATGTCGACAGACACCACAAAGGCCTTGCAGAGCCTTGGATACCTCGATGGCGCATCGGATGAGACCCCCTGAATCCATAGAGATTTCTCGAAAGACACGATCGGATCGAAAAAAAAGATCGCGGAAAAAGACGGACACTCCTCAGAGATACAGGAAGCCTGAGACCGATCTTGCACAGGGTATGCAAACAGTGACTCAAACGGTGCCATCTCCTCATCGATAACGTTCATATGAGCGATCACAATTCACTGCGAACACAGCCCGCTTTCCATGAAATATTGAACGCGTCCCTGAATGGCGCCGTCCAATTTCACCCGCTGAAAATCCGCGATCAGATCCATGATTTTCAGCTGCTCAATGCCAACCCGGCGGCCAGCCAGATCCTGCAGCGCCCGCTCGGGGACGCTCGGGGACAGGTTCTCTCTGCGATCATCCCGGCGTCGGATCGGACCGCCCTGCTGAGACGGTGTATCCAGACGATGAACACGGGCCAACCGACCCGATTGGATACGGCCATCCCCGCCCGGGGGGGCACGATCTATCTACGGCTGAAGGCCGCTGCGCTCGGCGACACGTTGTTGCTCACCATGGTCGACATCACTGACGAGATGCAGGCGCTCAAGGCCCTGTCCCGACTGCAGGTGATCCTCGATCGGGCCTCAGACATGATCTCGACGCACCATGCCGACGGCCGCTTCGAACAGGTCACCCCCAGCTGTCAGCGGATTCTCGGCTATGCCTGCCATGAATTGATCGGGGTTCCGCTGCAGACCCTGCTGCACCCCGACGATCGAGACGTGCTCAGCCGCCATGAGGGCCGCGGAGGGGACGCGATCCGATGCCGCATGCGCCGCCGCGACGGCGACTGGATCTGGCTGGAGATGGCCTTCAACGCGGCGTGGACCGAAGACGGGGAGAAGCTCATCGTCGTCTCTCGCGACGTCAGCCGCCAGCACGCCCTGGAGCAGGAGCTTCTGGCGCTGATTCAGCAGGATCCGCTGACGGGCCTGCTCAACCGTCGGGCGGCGTTCGAGGCCCTGCACAGCTTCCCCTACACGCCCGATCGGCCGCTGACCATGGCGATCCTGGATCTGGACCATTTTAAGCGGATCAACGACACCTACGGCCACCCCGCCGGCGACCAGGCCCTGAAGGTCTTCGCGGAGCTGCTCCGAGACAACCTTCGGGGCTCCGACCTCATGGCCCGCATCGGCGGCGAAGAGTTCATGATCCTTCTCCCCGGCGCCAATCCAGAGGCGGCCCGCATGGTCGTCGACCGCATCCGTGAGAAGCTGTCTGCCCTGCGGATCCATACCGGCACCAGCGTCTTCCAGATCACCGTCTCCGTGGGCCAGGCCACCATGTTGCCCCAGGACACGCCGGACAGCCTGTACCAGCGGGCCGACCGCGCCCTGTACGAGGCCAAAGCCAAGGGCCGCAACCGGGTCGAGCTGGCCCAACGCTGCGCCTGAGGTCATTCCTCCAGGCGCACCTGGAGCCCCGCCGCCCCCAGCGACCGAAGCATGGCGATGTTTCGCGCCGGGATCCCAGCGACGTCCGGGTGATGATCCACCGCCGCGGCCACCGACGAGGCCCGGAGCAGATGGATCATGGGATGCGGTGAACGATTGGTGGCGTTCGATGGGTCGTCCGCGGCCACTTCTGCGAACCGGTAGTCCGGATGGAAGGACGCCAATTGGATGTCCCCCTCGCTCTCCATTCGGACCAGCAGATCCTCTGCCGCCGCGATCAGGTCCAGGTAATCGTCAAAATCATCCCAGCCTGTTGGCAGAATCAGCAGGGTGGTCTCGATCGCCGGGTTCGCCTGCAATCGCTCTACCTCCGCCCACACCGCTGCCAGGATGGCGTAGGCGTCGCCGCCAGCGTCGCTCACCGTGTAGCGGACCCGTCCGGCCCGCTGCGGCGCCGCAGCGAAGGGACACAGGTCCAGTCCGATGACGACGCGCTCGACCCACCTTCGCGCGCGCGCGATGACGTCCACCACTCACCGCCCCCAGAACAGGTGGACGACGCCGGACTGGTCGCTCTTCAGCTGCCCCACCAG
>JBCBLB010000959.1:0-2332 GCA_038520555.1 Myxococcota bacterium
AGTATTCGTTCGGATCGATCTGCCCGACGTGTGATGTGGTGTTGGTCAGCGCCTCGCTGCTCGGTCAGGTGGAGGCGATGCCAGCGACCCCGCCAACGCGCTGGGGTCAGATCTTCTTCGACATGAGCGTCGTGGGGATGATCACGTTGGTGACGGCGGCTGCGTGGTTTTATTATCTGTGGGGCGGATGGTGGGCGGGTTGAAGTCCGCAGTGCGGGGTGGTACCGGGGAGCATGCTTCGTACGACACCCTCCCCTCACCTCTCTGGCTTTCGGGCCGTCCCACGAACCGGCGTCATCTATGTGATGACCGAAGCGGCCCGACGCGGCTATCGTTCCAGCGACCCAGCCTGGGCCAACCTCGGTCAGGGCGCGCCGGAGACCGGCGATCTGCCCAACGCTCCGGAACGCATTGCCGCGATCCAGCTGGACGACGCCGACCATGAGTATGCTCCGGTCGATGGCACCCGTGCGCTCCGTGAAGCGGTCGCGCAGCTCTACAACGCGCGCTACCGTTACGGGAAAAAGAGCCAGTACACCGCCGAAAACGTCGCCATTTCCGCAGGGGGACGGACGGCGCTGACCCGGCTGGTCTCCACGCTGGGGCGCGCACACGTCGGACACTTCCTGCCAGACTATACGGCCTATGAAGAGCTGCTGGATGCGTTTGGAACCTTCGTCCCAATCCCGGTGCTGCTCGATCCGGTGAGGCAGTATGACTTCTCCAGCGTTGAGCTTCAGCGCGAGATTTCCGGTCGTGGCCTGTCCGCCGTGCTCCTCTCGAACCCCTGTAATCCAACGGGGAAGCTTTTGTATGGCGCACGGATGCGGGAATGGGTAGAGACCGCGCGGTCACTCGGGTGCGCGCTCATCTTCGATGAGTTTTACAGCCACTACATCTATGTGGGCGATCATCCCACGGTTTCTGCAGCACGCTATGTAGAGGACGTGGACACGGATCCCGTCGTTCTGGTCGATGGCCTGACCAAGAACTGGCGGTACCCGGGCTGGCGGGTGTGTTGGACGGTGGGCCCCCGACACATCATCGACGCCGTCGCCTCTGCGGGCAGCTTCCTCGATGGCGGGTGCGCCCACCCGATGCAGAAAGCTGCCCTCCCGCTGCTCGACCCCGGCCTCGCCGATCGCGAAGCCCAGGCCCTGCAGCGACACTTCCGGAAGAAGCGGCAGTTTATGCTCGAAGGGCTGGAGTCGTTGGGCATCATCGTCGACCTCCCCACCCAGGGCGGCTTCTATGGCTGGGGTGACCTGAGCCGGCTCCCGGCGCACCTGAACACGGGGATGAAGCTGTTCCGTGCGGGCCTGGAGGAGGGCGTCATCACAGTGCCCGGCGAGTTCTTTGACATCAACCCCGGGCACCGACGCCCCGATCGCCCCAGCCGCTTCCGGCAATACACCCGGTTCTCCTTCGGTCCCGACCTCAAGACCCTGGAGCGCGGCCTCGCAGCGCTCAAGCGTACCCTCGAAGCGCCGGCGAACCGTTCGGTTTCCGGGGATGCGGGCTGAAGACTCTTCTTGCTGGATCATGCAGAATCCGAAGAAGAAATTGATCCATCGAAACCGTTCGATGGATGATGTCTATATGGTCACGACGCAGCGGACGACGCGTCGATGACGGCGCCCGGGAAGGATTCCGTGTGGGAAGGATAAAGTTTCCAGAGGCGGACCGAAGAGGGTTCACAGCGATAGAGACAAGAGAACGTATCAAGGAACCATGAAGATGACGTGTTCTCCAACCATCGGTACGAACCGCTCATCTCCGATGAGGGGCATGAACTGATGGGGGCATCGGCGTATATCCGCAACCTTCGCGCCCGGCTGGGCCAGGACCTGCTGCTGTTGCCCGGTGTGGCGGCAGTGATTCATGACGAGCGGGGCCGGCTGTTGGTGCAGAAGCGGGCAGACGGGACCGGCTGGAGCCTGCCGGCGGGCATGATTGAACCCGGCGAGTCCCCGGTCCAGGCGCTCGCCCGGGAAGTCATGGAAGAGACCGGGATGCGGGTGGTGACTTCTCACCTGTACCGGGTCTATGGTGGCGAAGGCTGGCGGTATCACTGCCCCAACGGCGACCTCGTTGAGATGACCACGATCCTGTTCTGGTGCGAGGTGGAAGCGGTCGAGGGGGCGGTGCTCGACGACGAGACAGAGTCGCTGGAGTGGTTCACACGGGATGAGATGCCGCCGCTGATGCCCAACCGCAGGCCCTGTGGGTTGTAGCGGTCGGGGCCCGTCCAGAACACCGTTCCCGTAGTGCCTTTGCCGTTCCCATCGATGATTTTGACGCGTGTGCCCTTGTCCATTCTTCGGCTCCTGAT
>JBCBLB010000280.1:0-11496 GCA_038520555.1 Myxococcota bacterium
CGTCGAGGGCATGCAGTTCGACCGCGGCTACCTCAGCCCCTACTTCGTCACCGACTCCGAGCGGATGGAAGTCGTCCTTGAGGATCCCTACATCCTCATCCACGAGAAGAAGATCTCCTCGTTGCGGGACTTCATGAAGCTGCTGGAGCGGATCCACTCGACCCGCCGTCCGCTGCTCATCCTCGCTGAAGACACCGAAGGAGAGGCGCTGGCCACCCTGGTCGTCAACAAGCTGCGCGGCACCCTGACGACGGCTGCGGTCAAGGCCCCCGGCTTCGGCGACCGCCGCAAGGCCATGCTCGAAGACATCGCGGTGCTCACCGGCGGCCGCCTGATCGCCGAAGAGCTGGGCATCAAGCTTGAGACCCTTGAGGTGGCCGACCTCGGCGAAGCCCGCCGCGTCGTCATCACCAAGGACAACACCACCATTCGATGGCGCTGGCGAAGACACGAGCATCAACGCCCGCATCGGCCAGATCCGTCGCCAGATCGAGGAGACCTCCTCGGACTACGACCGCGAGAAGCTCCAGGAGCGCCTGGCCAAGCTGTCCGGCGGCGTCGCCCTCATCCGCGTCGGCGCAGCCACCGAGGTCGAGATGAAGGAGCGCAAGGCCCGCGTCGAAGACGCCCTGCACTCCACCCGCGCTGCCGTTCAGGAGGGCATCCTCCCCGGCGGCGGCGTCGCGCTGCTCCGCGCCTCCGCGGTCCTCGACAACCTTGAGGTTGAAGGCGACCAGGCCCACGGCGTCAACATCATCCGCCGCGCTGTCGAAGAGCCCCTCCGCCAGATCGTCACCAACGCCGGCGGCGAGCCCAGCATCATCATCGAGAAGATCCGCGAAGGCGAAGGCGCGTTCGGCTACAACGCCCGCGCAGAGACCTTCGAGGACCTCTACGAAGCCGGCGTCATCGACCCGATGAAGGTCACCCGCTCCGCGCTGCAGAACGCCGCGTCCGTCGCTGGCCTCCTGCTCACCACCGAAGCCCTCGTCGCAGAAGCCGAGGACGACGACGGCGAGCACAGCCACAACCACTGATTCTTTGAATCATCGGCCAGAGCCCACCCCCCACGTCCGTGGGGGGTTTCTTTGTGCCCAACCAACCGTCGAGACGATGGGGTCTCGACGGTTGTGGCAGGGGTTTACTTGCTCTTCGCGTTGGTGCGGGCCTGCTCCAGGGCGATGCGCTTGAGGGTCTCGAACGAGGCGTTCAGCTCTGCGCCTTCGATGGCCTTGACGGCGAGGGCCTGGGCCTGGCCGAGCGTGGCTGCAAGCTGTGTGTTGAGGGCCTTGATGCGGGACTGCTGCTCGGTGATCCGCTCTTCGAGGCCGGCGATCTGCAGTTCATAGACCCGGCGCTCACCGTCGACCTGCTTCTCAAGGCGCTCTGCACGGACCCGAGCCTGACGGCGGGCGATGGCGACGCCTTCTTCTGTGGCCTGCTTGCGCGCCTTACCGAGCCGCACATCGAGATCCTCAGCCTGCTGGCGGGCCTCTGCGAACGCCGCCTCCTGCGCGGCGATCTCCTGCTCGGTCGCCTCCCATGCGCGCTCCGTCTGATGGATTTCGGCGTCTAACGCCTTCTCCCGGCTACGCTTCTCCGCCTCTTCGCCCTCCTGTTCGAGCTGACGGCTGCGACGCAGATCGTACTCGTACTGGGCGTTGTCTCGCTTTACAGCGGTCTTCCGCGCCCGATCGCGGTCGCTGACCTGCTGGGTATGTGCGAGGCGTTCGCGCTCCCAGTCCGTCTTGCGGGCCTGCATCTGCTCAGTGAACGCGGTGACTCGCGCATCGTGAGCTGTCGTAAACGACTGGGACTGGGCATCATATCGATCCAGCAGCGCGCTGATGACGTCGAGCGGCTCATCGTTGACCTCGATTCCATGCAGCGACTTGAGCTGTGTGAGCTGGGCGTCGATGTCCGCACGCAGGGCATGCAGCGCAGTGGCCTCGACGATCAGGTCACCAGAGATGCTGGCCGCTGCGTCCCGGAATCGCGGACGCAGCCCGTCGAGCTGGCCAAGGATCGTCGCGATGTTGACGACCTCATCGTCGTCCACCCCCGCACCCGGCGAGAGCGTGGTCAGGCGGCGCTCTGCAGACTGGGCGCGCTTCTCAAGCTTCTGGTGTGACTCAAAGAGCGCCTCAAACGCCGAGAGGATCTGTGCTTTGGTGTTGCGTTCAGTGACACGGGTGATCATGTTCTCTCCAGGGAATTTCAGGCGATGGCGAGGGCTGGCGTGGGAGCAGAGACCGCTTTCGCAGCGAGGGCCTGCGCCTGACCGCGGGCTTCCGCCAGACGCATCTCAAGCTGTGCGATCTCCTCGTCGTTGCGGTCGATTTTCTTCTGGAGCACGTCGACCTGGAAGGCGAAGACCTTGCGGTTGCTCTTCACCTCTTCTTCGAGCAGCTCCGCTTCAATCCGTGCCTGACGATCGGCTTTCTTGATCGCCGCCTCGCGGACGTCCTTCTGCGTCTGCTCCAGCAGGGCAGGGAAGGCCGCGATGCGCGCCAGATCGGTCTTGTGCTGCTCAGCCTGCGCGGCGAGCAGCGCGCGACGATCGGTCCAGTCCGCTTCGCGGACCTCCGCCTCTTCTGTGTGCTCTCGGGCGATCTGACGCTCGCGCTGGGCGAAGGCGTCCGCCTCCATCTTCAAGCGCCGATCGCGGTTGTAGGTGTAATCCGATGCCTCCTGCTGACGGCTGCGTTCCGTCGCGGTGTCCTCCTCAGCGACAGTGCGCGCGAACGCATCAGCCTCACGGGACCATTTTTCGCGCGTCTCATCGATTCGTGTGTCCAGGGCGGTCGACTCTTGCGTCATCTGCGCATCGAACTGACGCGACTGATCGGCCTGCTCACGGGTGAGAATGTCGAGCGCATCGGCGGCAACCTGGATCTCGTTGAGACGGGCCAGACGGGCGGTCTCGACCTGGATCGCTTGACGAAGCTGGGCGAGACGATCAGACTCACCAGCGAGCTGGAGCGCGGTCTGCTCGATGATGTGATCGAAGGTCAGCTGTAAGTCCGCCAGCCCCTTGACGATATTTTCGACCGTGTGGGTGCTGGCGGCGTCTACGATGGATCGTTCTTCTCTCTGCGCCGCGAGCGCTTCCTTGGTGGTGACCTGAGACTGCCGCTGGAGATGCTGCTTCTGTAAGCGGGTGAAGCGCTGCAGAATCTGCTCACGGGTCTCGATCGGTCTGGCTGCGTTCATAGGAACCCCCTCTCCCATGCCGTGGGGGTGGCATGGTGTGCCTGGAGTGATGGTGTGAAATGAGGCGGCTGTCTCATCCACGACCACCTGATAACCAACCATGAACCTCAATTTCCTATTCGGTCATTTTTTGGCCGGTCTGTTTTTGACCAGCCCCCCTCCAGGGAACCATTGCCCACCCTGTATATGAATATATGCTTTGAATCTGCTATACATCGAACAGAGGTGTAGAGTGGACTTGATCGCTTCCATTGTTGGGTTTTTCACCGTCAACGGCGCCATCTATTGGTACTTCCTGACGATCAACCGGGAGAAGGTGCCCGCCCCGGTCATGCCGTTTGCATCGGTGGTCATCTTCGGGCTGATCTTCAGCCTCGGCGGCTTCGCCCTGACCCCGTCCGTGTTGACGGGCGCGATGATGCTGTGGGCGGTGTCGCTCGGCGGCCTGATCCTGTATCTGCTCAGCATGCGGCAGCTGCCCGACGGCCACCTGATCGTTCATGTCGGGGAGCCGATGCCCCCGATCACCGCCATCGACCACAACGGCCAGCCCTTCGATCTCTCCAGCCTCAAGGAGCGGCGGGTGATGTTCAAATTCTTCCGCGGCAGCTGGTGACCGTACTGCTCCGCCGAGTTGCGGCGGTTTCAGAACATGATGCCCCTCCTAGAGCGACATGGTGTCACGGTCATTGCCCTGAGCAAAGACGATCTGGCAGAGACGAACGCCCACCGCGCGCGGGACGGTCTGACCTTTACGCTCCTCTCTGATCCCGAACTGTCCGTGATCAAGCAGTTCGGGCTGCTCCATGAGGGGGGCCTGGAGTTCAAGACCTTCTTCATCGGCAGCGCCCGCTTCCCGCTGGGGTGGCCGGTCGGGTTCAAGCAGATGGCCATCCCCACGACCCTGTTGATGGACGAAGCACACATCGTCCGCTGGATCGATCAGGCCGAAGACTACCGGCTCCGCGGCGATGAGGCCCGCACCCGCCTCGCCCTGCTCGAAGCCTTCGGTGAGGTGGACTCGCCTTTAGAAGAAGTAGAACCGGACGCCTAAGCTGATATCGAACCCCAGGTCGGTGTCTGGGAACAGGATGAGGCTGAACGCGGGCTCCAGGAAGACGTCCATCGAGAAATTCCGGGGCGCGAACGCGATGCCAAACGGGATCCGGAGGCCAACCGATGAGTCCCGGCCGTCGTTGTTGTCATCGATCTGGTCGTCACCCCGCAGCCGAAACCGTCCACCGATGCCGACATACAGCGGGAAGACGAGGCTGGGATCTTCAGGGATGGTCAGCTCGGTGATGGTGTAGATATAGTCGGCGTTGAGGTGGAAACGTTCTGCAGTGAAGCTCCAGCCGGCGGCGAACTGGAAGTAGCTCTCCTGGCCGGGCCGATAGGCGAGGCTGAGGCCAGAAGGATCACCGGCGACGACGCCGATGCCCAGGCCCTGCGCGGGCCCCTGGAGGGCGGGCGGGGGCGCGGCCTGCGCCAGAGAGACCATCAACGAAGCGAGCAGCATATTCCTATTGTCCTCCATCGGGGGCGCGGAGCTGTTGCAGCTGGGCATCCGTGCCATACACCACGATGACGCCGGTGATCGCCGGCCCCAACTCGGGGTGGTCTCCCCAGGCCCGCCAGGTGGGATCCTGGAGCAGCACCTGGAGGTCGAAGCCATATCGGATCGCCTCGATCAGGTGGTCTTCGAGGGCGTCGGCGTCGGCGCGCTGCCCGGCCAGCTCGGCGAGGCGGAAGTGAACGACCCAGTGCTCCGGCGCCAGCCGCGCAGCGGCCTCCAGATCGGCCGTCGCGCGTTCGACGTCGCCCATCTTCAGCAACAGCTCGCCGCGGTCATAGCGGGCCGCGGCGAGGTCGGGATCCAGCTCGATGGCCTGATCGTAGCGCTGCAGCGCCTGCTCTTCCTGCCCGCTGAGGTTGTGGATGAGCCCCATCTCATAGTGAACGACCGCGGCGGGCGCGACGTGTCGCAGAAACCGGTCCCCGAAGTCGAGCGCCTCATCGATCTGGTTGCGCGCGGCGAGGGCCTGCACCTGCCCCGAGGCCGCCTGATGCAGCTCGGTGTGGTAGTCCAGCGGCGGCACCTCTGCGACGGCCGCCCCGATCCAGAGCCCGATGATCACCACCTGTCTGTCCTTGGTCTGCGTGGGGGTGGAGTAGGTTTAAAACAAACGCACCGGGGAGTGAAGACTCCCCGGCACAGAGTTTATTCAATCGTAATGGCTCACCCCGAGGGGCGGCCGATCAGTCATCGCGACGGCGCCGCATCACAAGCAGCCCCGCCGCCAGGAGACCGGCCAGCAGGCCACCCGCGCCGCCATTGCCCGTCGATGCGCAGCCGTAGCTCCAGCCAGAGCCGCTGCCGTCGACGTTGTCGCCGCCACCACCGCCGCCGTTGTTGCCGTTGTTGCCGTTGTTGCCGTCTTCATCATCGTTGGAATCCGTAGGGATATCCAGTGCGTAGACACAGACATCGTCGACGTTCCAGCCACCGAAGTGAAGGCCCGGGTCGCTCTCGATCTCCCAGCCGATGACCAGCGCGTCGCTGTCACCATCGTAGATGAGGGTCTGCGGCGCCCACTGCGAGTCCTGGTGGTGCGTCTCGGCGTTGTTGGGGTTGATCTCCGGGGGCGAGCTGTAATTGGTCCATGCTTCATCCGCGTTGAAGGTCACCCGGGCGATGTCGTAGTAGGCGTCTTCGACGCTCAGCCAGCGGTTGAACTGGACGACATAGGGGCCGGAGTACGCTTCATCGAGCGGGTTATACAGCTCGATCTCGGGGCTCTGCAGCCGAGTGTGCTTGTTGGGCTGGTATTCGCCGTTCCACTGCTGGCCGTTGATGACCTGACCGAGGTCGGTGCCCCAGACCCGGTCACCAGAGGCGGCGAAGTCGGGGTCCCCGGCGAGCCCGCCGGGGACGCCCCACTGCCAGTCGTTGGCGCCGTCACCGGGTTCGCCCGCCAGCAGCTGGTTGGTATAGCCACCGTCGCTCACTTCGAAGTCTTCGCAGTAGATCTCAATGAGCTCACCGACCATAAAGGACAGCGGCGTGATCTCCCCGCCAGAGGGCGCGGTGAGGTTTTCGCCATCCACCGTGGTCTTGATGTAGTAGAGGACCGTGGTGCCGGGGACCTGCTGGGGGATGGCGCCGGTGAGCGTCTCACTGTCCGCCGACAGGGGCGCGGACGTCCAGGTCTGACCGTCGTCGATGCTGTAGAACACCTCAGCGGTATCTGCATCGCCGGCTTCGACACAGCCCGCGCCGAGGTCGATCAGATCCGCCTCGATGTCGTACTGGGCCGCGCTGATCGGCTGGTTGCCCAGCGGCAGGGTCGCCAGCTCTACCGCGCTGCCGGTGTTGCCCGCCGGGCCGAGACCGTGTAGGGCGAAGGCGTCGATGATGGCACAGAGGTTGGGGGTACCGTTGCCCAGGTCGCCGTCATCATCGTCGGCGACCACAACCTCGTCATAGGACTCGGGAATGGTCGGGCCACCCCGAATGCCCCCGGCCAGAAGCCGTGCGGTCAGGTCCCGGGCGTCTTCTTCGCTGTAGTCGTCCCGAAGCTCGTCCCACAGGTCCCACATCGCGCCGCCGAAGATCAGGCCGTCGGTGTGCACCTGTTCGATGATGTCTTCAGGGTAGCGCCGGTTCGGCTCCAGGTTCCGGATCCCGCTCCCGTTTGTATTGAAGTAGGGCGCCATGATGTTGTCGCCGGTCTGCAGTGCAGACACCACATCCGCGATGCCCTCGCTGATCGAACCGTCGAACGAGCCGGCGACCAGACTGTAGGCGTGGAAGCCGTGGCCCCACTCGTGGTAGTTGACATCCGCGATCTGTGCGGTGTTGTTACAGCCACGGTTGGCCGCATAGAAGTTGACCGAGTTGCCATCAAAGAAGGCATTACAGTCCCCATCGGTGCGGTTGACGTTAGAGCGGACGTTGTTCCAGCGATCGTTGACATAGGGTGCGTAGATCTCACCCCAATCGAGGATCTCCTGCAGGAACACAAACGAGGTGATCTCTGCCTGGGTGGCATCTGCGTCGGTGAACACCCCGCCGCCTTCACCCACCACAAGCTCCCCCTCGTCACCGCTGGCGTTGACGATGTTCACGCCACCGCCGCGCAGACGAACCGTCGCAAAATCCCCGCCGTCGAAGTTGAAGGTCCCGTCAAACTCTGCGTTCTGTGCAGTACCATCGCTGTTGGTGATGTTCACATAGGGCAACACCGAGGTGCTGAAGTTGCCATCGAGGGTCCGGGTCTCGTGCACGCCCTCAATGACGCCCCCGATGAAGCGGATCTCATTGTAAACATTGACCAGCTCGCCGGTGTGGGCGTCGATGTGGCTGACCCAGATGCCCACCGGGCTGTCGGTCCGGGTCCGGACTTCCCAGGTGAGGCGATAGGACAGGCCACTGCCGGCCACCTCGGGAAGGACCACCTTGCGCGCAGACTCGAAGCGATGCGCAGCAGCAGGCGCCGGGCCGAGGGCGATGGACGCCTGCAACGCGGCGCGCTCTGCGATGGTACCTGTCGTGTCTACCTGATCGGCATTGGGATGGGTCTCAAGGCCCAACATGATCAGGTTGCCGTTCTTGATCCGGGCCTGGACGCCCGCGCGGTAGACGGAGATCGGCGCCTCAGCCACGAAGCCCTGAACGTCGGGGCGGATGGTGCGGTCAAGCTGTACAAACCAGGTCCCGGTCTGCTCATCAAAGCCCCCCTTCGAGAACCGGAGCTGTTCGATGGGGACCTGGATGAGGTCAGGATACTCAGCGAGCAGATCCAGAACGGCCCGCCCAGCCTGCGCCGTCGAATCGATCGGACCCATCGGGATCCCTGGCCCAGACGCGCGGAACACCGTGCCCGCCTTCTCGTCAAATCGGGCGTGCCAGCCCTGGCCAGCCCCGGCGATAAAGCTCTGCCAGCCCGGACCGTGACGCAACGCATACTGCCGCTCTGCATGGTAACGCATGATCCGCTGGGGCTCGATGCCGATGTAGATGTCGTCACTGGGTGCGAACGCCAGCGCATGACCGCCGAGAAGGAGCGAAATGATCACAGAGGCTCTCCGATGCAAGAGGCTTGGACGTATTGGATCGTACATTCCGTCATGTCGATCTTTTACGTAGCGTAACATCGAGTCAATGGGGGGACATATCCTTTACAACTGCGATGCTTTCGCTGAACTTACGTGTTCGGATTTTCCGAACAATCATGTGCGACAGCCCTGAACAAAGAACAGAACACACCGTGTCGCGATTGTGTAGCATATCTCGATACGGTTGCTCAACCGCCCGATCCAACCCGCCCGTGTCGTTGGTCCATGAAGTTCGCTGCAACCTTTGCCCGGTTCAGTCGGTCACCACGCCGCCAGGAACTGATCGACCGCTTCGCGTTCGAGCAGTCCCAGCGACAACTGCACACAGTGTGAGCAGATGTTGACCCCATTGTACCGGTACAACCCATCCGCTTCGAAATGAGAGCGGCCACACAGGTCACAGGTCGCCTCATCCGGCGCGATCAAGGTGCGCCGGTTCTGCCACAGCCGCCCGACGCATCGGTCACAGATGACCACACCGCCCCCCGCCATCATATGGGTGACATCGCCCGATCCGCGGCCACAGGTCGAGCAGCGGGTCTGCTCATGGTCGGACACCCTTCGCGGCGCACGTGGGGCCGCCTTTGGCGAAGCCGTCTCCAACAGCGCCTCAACCACGGCGATCCCGCTGCGTTCTTTGCCGGTCTTTCGAAGCGCATCCGCGGCTGCGGGCTCACCAAACATCGACAGCGCCGCCCACGCGGCGACCGCCATGTCGGGATCAGCGGTCGCCGCCCAGTCGCGCAGCAACGCACGGGCAGAGCTGGAGCGCCGGCTCCCGATCGCCAACAACAACAAGGCCTGATACGCCCGCGCCTGACTGTGCTCGACCGCGAGGTTGGCGCGGTGCTCCTTCACGTCATGGGCGGGGCCATGCCGATCGACCGCGGCCCGCTTCAGATCCGCCTCTTCGATGACCAGCCCGCCGGTCAACACCGGCTCCGGGAGGGCGCCTGCGGCAGACAGCGCCTCGGCGCCGAGCTGGGGAGAATAGTGCCGCCCCGGCTGGCGCAGCTGCGCGGCGGCCTCATCGGCGACGGCGCCTTCTGCCATCGCACAGGCCGTCTCCCACAACTGAAAGCGAAGCCCTTCATCCTGGGTGTGCTCGATCGCCTGGAGCACACCCGGCACCGTCGAGGGCCCGACCGCCTGAAGCTCAGACAGCACCAGGGCGATTCGATCCCGGGTGAGCGTCTTGGCGTCCAGCCGTCCGCCCGGCGGCGCCCGATCGTACTGCCGCACCTCTGCGTGCAGGGCGTTGTGCAGCCACCGTACATCGCCAGCCATCCGCCGGGTCCGGGCCATCTCCAGATAGCTGAGCATGTGCTCCGGGTGCTCCTTGAGCGTCTCCCGGAAGATGCGGAGCGCTTCGTTGGGATCGCCCTCTTCAAGCAACGTGCAGCCCAGCGCATAGCGGGCGGTGAGGTTCTGGGGATCGATGAGCAGCGCCTGATGGCAGGCCTCCCGCGCCCGCGAGTACTCGGCGAGCTGAAACCACGCCATCGCCATCCGCGCCAGGACGTTGGGTTCATCGGGGCGGTCGCGAAGGAACTGTCGATAGTGCTGGACGGCGTTGTTGTACTTGCCCAGCCGATAGGCGACCTGCCCGAGGAAGTAGCGGGCGACCGTGCGATGTTCGCGGTGCTCACGGAGACGGATAAAGAACCGCTCCGCTTCGCGATACCGGCCGGTCATCATGCAAGAGACGCCCAGATCTTGAAGAATCGGTGGCAGCTGATCGGGGGGCGGATCGTGCTGAAGGGCGCGGACGAGGTGATACTGGCTGCGCTCGATGAGGCGGCGGGAGCGCTGGTGCCGCTCGGCGAGGGCGCGGAGCGCCCGGCCGAGGAGCATGTGCGGCTCCCACGTCTCCGGGGCGAGCCGGCAGGCGACCTCAAAGTGTCGCACCGACCCGCCCGGATCGGCGTTAAACCGGGCCAGATCACCCATCGCGATCCGAAGCGTGGCCTGTTCAGGGTCGATGTGGGCGGCCTGGTCAAGGTACCGGGCGGCGGCGTCGGCGCGCTCCAGCGAGACCAACGCCATCCCCGCCAACACCAACGCATCTGCGGACGTCGGGTCGTCGTTGAGGACCTTGCGGGTCAGGCCCAGCGCCTGGCTGGCGGCGCGCTCGCCGCCGTTGTGGAACACGGCCTGCGAGACCAGCGCCCGAGACAGCTCAAGCCGAACGCTGGGATCGTTGGGCCGCTGTGCGAGGGTCTCCCGAAGGTGAGAGACCGTCCAATCCAGCTTCTGGTGTGGAAAGAGAGACTTCATGCGGACGTGATGTGGGGAGTGGGGAGAGAAGATGAGTCCACCGAGATAACGTCGTAAGGTATCAGGTTGTGAACCCACGGACGCGCTTTATGCCACGAACTGCCCCAGATCAGGGAGCCCGATGATGGATGACGCCCTCCAGTCGATTCGGCGCGACAGGGTGCTCCAGGCGCTCTTCCCGCTCTTCCTCGCCAGCGGCGCCACCTCTCTGGTGTATGAGACCCTGTGGGAGCGCCAGCTCCACCTCGTCTTCGGCACCAGCCAGGTCGCCGTCTACACGGTCCTGGCCGCCTTTATGACCGGCCTCGCCATGGGCGGCTTCCTCTCCGGGCGGCTCGCCGAGCGGGTCGCCCGCCCGCTGCGCACCTACGCCCTCCTCGAAGGTGGCATCGGCGCCTACGCCCTGCTCTTCCCGCTGATCATCGCGGCGTTGGAGCCCGCCTACCTGGGCTTCTATCGCGCGTTCGACCCTTCCCCCCTGCTCTTCGCGACCTTCCAGTTCTTCGTCCTCGGGATCACCCTGCTGCCCGCGACGACCTGTATGGGCGCCACCCTCCCCATCCTCGTCCGCTTCGCCGATGAACACGACGAACAGACCGGCCAGACCGTCGGACGGCTCTACGGCGCCAACACCCTCGGCGCCGTCCTCGGCGTCGCGCTCGCTGGCTTCGTCCTCCTCCCCGCCTTCGGGCTCCAGACCACCACATGGATTACCGCCACAGGCAACGCCCTGCTCTGTATCGCCGCCTTCTCCCTCGACCGCGGCCTCGCGACGATGGCGAGGACACCGAGCGACGCGATCGGCTGGGCGCGGTCGGTCGTGGTGGTCTTCATGGGCGCGAGGCCGCGGTCGAGGGAGAAGGCGGCGATACAGAGCAGGGCGTTGCC
>JBCBLB010000727.1:0-4694 GCA_038520555.1 Myxococcota bacterium
GGCAACGCCCTGCTCTGTATCGCCGCCTTCTCCCTCGACCGCGGCCTCGCGCCCATGAAGACCACCACGACCGACCGCGCCCAGCCGATCGCGTCGCTCGGTGTCCTCGCCATCGTCGCCCTGCTCGCCGGGCTGTCCAGCTTGATCTGTGAGGTCTCCTGGTTCCGGCTCATGGTGCTCATCCTCGGCGGCAGCGCCTATGCGTTCTCGATCATGTTGTTGTCGTTCCTCATGGGCATCGGCCTCGGCGGACTGGTCGGGGGACCGCTCGCAGACCGGGCGTGGGCGCATGGACAACGCCGCGGCGTCCTGCGCGCGCTCGCCGGCGCTCAGATCGGCGTCGCCGTCCTCACCTACGCCGCCATGTACCTGTTCGGGGAGCTGCCCTTCTGGTTCGTCTCCCTCTACTCTGCGATCGAACCCCATCTCGCGTGGATCTGGCCCATCAAGCTCATGATCGCCATGGGCATTATGGTGCCCCCGGCGCTGCTCATGGGCGCCACCTTCCCGCTGCTCGTGCGCGCCGCTGTCGACCACACCGACGAGCCCACCGACGACCTGGGCAGCCCGGTGGGGCGGCTGTATGGGTGGAACACCGTCGGCTCCATCTTCGGCGCCGCGGTCGGTGGGCTCGTCCTGCTCCCCACCCTCCACGTCACCGGCACCCTGCTCGTCGCCGTGTCGCTGAACCTGCTGGGGGCGCTGCTGCTGCTCCTGCGCGCCACACCGCAGGCTTCGCCGCAGACGCGGGCCGGGATGGTCGCTGCATGGGCCGGGCTCGCCGCGCTGTTGTTCGTCCGGCCGCCGCCGTGGAACCCGTTGCTGATGACCGCTGGCATGTACAAGTATGTCTCCGATCTGGAGCCCGACGAGCGATCCCGGTCCGACATCCTCGAATTTGCCGTCGAACCCTATGAGCTGCTCTTCTATGAAGAGGGCCTCTCCAGCGTCGTGACGGTCGCACAGGCCCGCAAAAGCGGCAACATCTGGCTGGCCAACAATGGAAAGGTGGAGGCATCGACCAGCGTGGACATGCCCACCCAGGTCCTCGTCGCGCACCTGCCGTTCGCCTTCCGACCAGAGCCCGAAGACGTCCTGGTTATCGGACTCGCAAGCGGAATCACCGCTGGCGCCGTCACCTTACACAGCCCACCGAAAGACATCGACATCATCGAGCTGGAGCCTGCCATCATCCGCGCCGCCGAGCGGTTCAACGACTACAACCAGCGGCCCCTCGAAGACCCGCGGGTCGACCTCATCGTCAACGACGGCCGCAACCACCTGATGCTCTCCGATACGGATCGCTACGACCTCGTCGTCAGCGAGCCCAGCAACCCCTGGCTCACCGGCGTCAGCAACCTGTTCACCCGCGAATTCCTGGAGATGGGCCGCTCCCGGCTGAAGCCCGGCGGCGTCTGGGCCCAGTGGGTACAGATGTATGGCATGGACACCGACGACCTGCGGTCGCTGATGGCCACCTTCACCAGCGTCTATCCGCATGTCCTGCTGTTCTCGACCATCGAAGACGCCGACCTCGTCCTCCTCGGGAGCGACCAGCCCCTGCAGCTGTCCGCCTCGCAGATGCAGCGCATGTTCACCATCGATGAACGCGTCAACGCCGACCTCAACGCCATCGACGTCCTCGGCGCCGAGGACCTGCTCGCCCGCCTCCAGCTCACCCGCGACGGCCTCGTCGGCTTCTCCGATGGAGAGCCCCTGAACACCGACGACAACATGCGCATCGAGTACTCCGCTCCGCTGCACCTTCACGAGCAGACCGCCGAAGCCAACTTCTACGCCCTGCTGGAGCGGGACCGCGGAAACAAGAAACCACCGCTGATCCCCTGGGACGCCGCCCAGGGCGTCACAGGACGAGCGACGCTCGCCGCCGCCTACGCCCGCCGCGAAGACTGGCTGCGCGCCACCCTCACCCTCCAGCAAGACGCTGAAGACCCCAACACCCCGCTCGACATCGTCGAACAGTATATGGACTACCAGATCGCCCTTCGTGACCAGTTTGCCGACACGGAATAATCTGTCACAAAGATTGCTCAAGCCTTTTCAGAAAACCGGCTTTACCGGACGTCGACCTCAGCGATGCGGATCCGGACATCTTCGGTGGCGGCGAGATCGTACAGCTCCAGGGTCATCAACCACAGCGGCCGGGGCTGGCCCTGCGCCTGGGCAGAGAGCCGGAAGTCGCTGGGCTCGATCGTGAATTCCGTCCACTCCCGATCGGAGATCTGGATGGTGTCCAGGGCGGGCAGCTCCCGGCCCCCCTGATCCTGTAGGGCGAGGCGAAGGACCGTCGGCCCGCCTTCGGCGCGCGCCTTGACCCGAATCTCCTGAACAGACCCTTCCATCTCACCGAAGGCGAGCTGCCAGACATCGCCCTGCTTGAGGAGCACATCCGGCCGGGCGGCGTGGGGCAACGTGTCGACCCGCCCCTCCCAGACGCCGATGAGGCGGAGCAGCTCTGTCGCAGGTTGGCGGACGGCAGAGAACCGCTGTGCGTCCACCAGCTGCACCCGCGCACCCGCCAGGTCACCGGCTTTCATCTTGGCGTGGCCGAGCCAATAGAGCAGCTGACCGCGCTGCGGATCGTCTTGTGAGATGTGGTAGAGGATCGTCTCATAGATGGTGATCGCCTGCTCAACGTCGGCGTCCAGCGTCGCATACAGACGCCCCTTGTGCAGATCGGCCCAGTTCTCCGGCTCTGCTGCGTTCGCAGCGCTCAACACCAGCGACAGGACGAGCGAGACCATCAGCCCTCTTCAGCGATAAACTGGTAACCGACGCCGTGGAGCGTCTCGATGAAGCGGGGGTTCTGGGCGTTGTCACCAAGCTTCTTGCGGACGGTGAGGACGTGGGTGTCGACGGTCCGGGTGGCGATGCCGCTGCGATAGCCCCACACCTGCTTGAGCAGCACATCGCGAGACAAAATCCGACCGCGGTTGTTGATGAAGTGCTGGAGCAGATCGCGCTCGCGGTTGCTGAGGCGCTCGGTGCCGCCGGGGTGGCGGATGACATACTTGTCCAGGTCGATCTCCACGTCGTGGAACTTGTAGACCTTGCGGGGGCCGCCCATGTTGTCGATCCGCTTCTTGACCCGGGCTTCGAGGACCAGCAGCGAGAACGGCTTGGTGACATAGTCGTCGGCGCCCATCTCAAAGCCAAGGAGCTTGTCCTGCTCCGTCGAGCGCGCGGTGAGGAAGATGACGGGCTGCTCGAAGCCCTGCTCGCGCAGGTTGCGGCAGATCTCGAAGCCGTCCATCCCGTCCGGCCCCGCCGGCCCCTCATGCAGCATCACATCCATCACCGCGATGTCCGGGGGGAACCGCTCGGCCAGCTCCAGCGCGTCCGCGCCGGTCCGGGCCCCGTGGACCTCATAGCCCTTCTTCTCGAAGAACTTCATCAGCGACTTCAGGACGTCTTCCTCATCTTCTACGAACAAGATCCTCGGCATCTGCTCCGCTCCCCCGGAAATCACTGCTTTATAACCCATCGTCACTGCCCCGGCGGCTGCAGCGGGAAGCGCAGGGTGAACGTGCTGCCCTTCCCCGGCCGCGACTGGACCGAGATGCTGCCCCCATGCGCGTCCATGATGTACCGTGTGATGGTCAACCCGATCCCCGTCCCCTTCTGCCGGCGCGCGTTGGCGTCCCGGCTCCGATAAAACGGCTCGAAGATCCGCTTGATGTCGTCTGCCGCGATCCCGATCCCCCGATCCGACACCGCGATCTCGACCCCCCCCTCGACCACCCGGCCCAACACGCCGATCCACCGCGAGCCCGTCGCCGACGAATACTTCGCCGCGTTCGAGATCAGGTTGATCAGGCACTGGGTGATCGCGTCAGCGTCGTGGTGAACCACCGGCAGATCGAACGGCACGTTCACCTCCACATCCATCTCACGAACCTCATACGAGGTCTGAATGTTATCGACCGCACGGTGCACGGTGTCCGCGAGGTCTCCGGGGCGAAGAACATACTGCTTGCTGCCCCGATCGATGGCCGAGTAGTCCAGGACGTTGTCCACCAGCCGAGACAGACGCTCAGATTCCCGCAGGATCACCTGGTAGTGGGCGTCCAGCTCTTCCGGCGTGTCGGCGAGGCCGAACAGCAGAGACTCGGCCTTCAGCCGGATCTGGGTGATCGGCGAGCGCAGCTCATGGCTGACGTTGGCGGCGAAGTCGGTCTTCATCCGCGCGACGTCCAGCTCCCGACTGATCAGCCGCGTCGAGAAGATCGCGCCGACCACCATCACCATGATGGCGAAGGCGATGATCAGGATCCGCTGGAGCCGGTTGCGGCTCTGCTCGCGGGCCATCGCCTGGGGATCGCGGATGACCGCCACGACCGACCAGTCAGACAGCCAGGGCATCAACACCCGATCGTCCAGATAGGACTCCGGGAACGCTTCTCCCGGGCCCAGCAGAAACATCTGCAGCTCCGCGTTCAGCGGCACCTGCGTCCGAGCGTCGCCCTTCAGGTCGATCAGGATCGCCGCCAGGTCGAGGCCGAAGATGTAATACCCGTCGTCCCACCGGGTCATCGCCCACAGCCCGCGCTCGCTCTGGACCCAGTGCATCTCGCCCCGGTTGGAGGTCTGCGGGCGGCTGAGGGGCAGCCGCTCGATCTCATCAAGCAGATGTCCCGACCAGTAGAGCATCTGGGCCCGGTCATCGACCCGCC
>JBCBLB010000869.1:0-3441 GCA_038520555.1 Myxococcota bacterium
CCAGGGGCGTAGTTGCCCGAGTAGGTCGCGACTGTCCCGAGCCCCAGATACCAGGCCCGGAACTCTGCGATGGACAGCTTCCACTCACTCACGATGGAGATGTCGATGCTGTCGCCGCCGTGTGCGACATAATCGATGAACAACATCCGCGCGGTCCGATGTTCCCAATACAACGGCAGGTAATGATCGTAGCTCTGGAATTCGTCTTCGCGAGCGTGCCGATCCCGCCCACGGTCCGCGAATCGGGTGACGATCGCATCCCCCCGATCGAAGACATCAACCGGCTCAAGCGTCGTGTCGGCGTCAAACAGAGGGACAACATCCGGCAAGACCGCGTCGCCGGAGTCATCCATACCCGCTCCGGAGCCGCCGGTATCTGCACCATCCGTGTCTTCATCAAAGGCTGAATTTCCCGGCGTCGATTGCGCCGGAGTGGCTTCACAACCCAGAAAAAGGATGATGGGAAGCAACTGCATGGTGCACCGTAGAGTCAAGAGAGAAGCAGAGTCAGAAATTGATCTTCAGTTTATCCGAGCCCCGAACAAAGCTCAAGTCCATTGGCGATGGGTGAAACTTGCAGTGGAACGAAATCGATTTATCGGTCATTCGATGATTCTTCCGCACCCTTCCCTCTCACCATCTGACATCGTCCGGTTCCAGCTCACGGCGCTCGGGGATAACGACACCCCCCACCCCGATCGGGGCATTGAGCTGGTCTGGCGGTTCGCATCACCTTCAAACAAGGCGACCACCGGGCCGCTCAAGCGGTTCAAGCGAATGGTCAAGAACCCCGTTTATGGCTTAATGATCAACCATCAGGGTTTTAAAATCACCGAACCGACCCTCTCCAATGGGCAGGCCAGCGTCGACGCCCGACTCGACGTTCCTCGGATCGGCGGCTCGGTGGTGTTCCGGTTCATCCTCTCTCGTGCCGCTGAGGGAGATTTTGTGGGTTGTTGGATGACCGACTCTGTGATCCCGCTGGGGATGATCCGCCCGCAACCGTAAGCGGAGCCCTGATGTCCCGTCTTCTCCTGGTTACCCTCATGTCATCGGTCGGATGCGCCGAGCCCGAGCGCGCTCCTGCCGCGTCCTCGGGCTTGACCCCGATCCCCAGCAGCCCACAGCGCAGCGGCGATCCAGACGCGGGCTACGCCTACCTGTTGTACGGCGACTACATCGGCTCTGGCTTACCCATCGACATCTTCGTGGACTTCATCGGCACCACGGCGAGCAACCCGCTCAACCGAGAAGGCGACAGCGCGGCGATCCCCTATGTCTTCAACCGCTTCGACGCCCCCAACGGGGTCGATATTGTTGGCGGGGTCAACTGCTTCGCCTGCCACGCCAGCACCCTGAACGGCGAGTTCATCGTCGGCCTTGGCGAAAGCTTCTCCAACTTCACCACAGACCAGTCGTTCACCGCGTCGGCAGCGCTGGCGTTGCTGAACGTCCGATATGGCGAGGACTCGCCCGAGGCAGAGGCGTATCGCCGCATCGCCGTGGGCACGGAAGCCTCGGCGCCCTATATCGTCACCCCGTTCTATGGCCTCAACCCCGCCTTCGCCCTGGAGCAGGGAGTCGCCGCCTACCGCGAGCCCGAGACGCTGCGTCTGACGGACACGCCTGTTTTCACCCCACCCGACACCATCCCCGCCTCGGATGTGCCGCCGTGGTGGAACGTCGGCAAGAAGAACGCCCTGTACTACAACGCCCTGGGCCAGGGAGACCATGCGCGCCTGATCATGCAGATCTGCATCGTGGGCGTATGGGACGCCGACCACGCCGCAGACATCGACACCAATTTCCCCGACGTCCTCGCGTGGTTGGAGCAGCTTGAGCCGCCGGCGTACCCCGGCGACCTCGATCCGGATCTGGCCACGACGGGCGCGGCGATCTTCGAACAGACCTGTGCCCGGTGTCATGGAACGTACAGCGACGATCCGGACGCGGAGACCTACCCCAACCTGCTCGTCTCGATCGATGAAGTCGGCACAGACCCTGTCCTGGCAGAGAGCTACATCGACGCGCCGGGCTTCGCCGACTGGCTGCAGTCCAGCTGGTTCGCCAGCGGGGCCTCGCCCGCTGCGTTCGTGGCCCGCCCCGGCTATATCGCGCCGCCGCTGGATGGGATCTGGGCGACCGCGCCGTTCCTGCACAACGGCAGCGTCCCCACCCTCGACACCCTGCTCGACAGCGCCACCCGGCCGACCTATTGGCAGCGGGACTTCGGGAGCTCGAGCTACGACCTGGATCGGATCGGCTGGCCGCACCGGGTGGTCGCTGAAGCCGACGCGCCCGACATTTATGACACCACGCTGCCTGGCTACACCAACCGCGGGCACACCTATGGTGACGGGCTGTCCGCCGATGAACGGGACGCCCTGATCGAGTACCTCAAGACGCTATGAGGAGATCGTGCCCGAAGATCCACGCCATGTGCGGCTGAAATCCCTCGACCTGGACGCGCTACACGGAGAGCTGTGGGCATGGCTGGGCCGCGGCGTCGCCGATCGAAAGAGCCCGCTCCGAACGCCGACGCTGTCCTGTCTGGACGGCCAGGGCCGTCCCTCTGCTCGGGTGATCGTCCTGCGCGCTGCCGATCCCACCAGCCACACGCTGACCTTCCATACCGACGTGCGCGCAGGGAAAGTCAAGGGACTTCGGCGTTCTCCATGGGTGGAGTGGGTGTTCTGGGATCCGGGTCTCCAGATCCAGATCCGGGCCCGCGGCGTCGCGACGCTTCACCATCACGACGAGCTCGCTGCCACTGAGTGGGCGCGCATCCACCCGGGCAGCCAGCGGGTCTACCTCGCCCATCCCGCGCCGGGGACCGCGGTTGACGTCCCGACATCCGGGCTCACCCCCGCGCAGGAGAGGGGCCTGAGCCGAGACGAGGACGCCGCCCCCGGCTTCGCCAACTTCGCCGTTGTTCGCTGCACGGTGCGCGCGCTGGAGTGGCTGCTCATCGCCCGAAGTGGCCATCAGCGCGCACAGATCAACTATACGGCCGATGGCGAACGCAGCGGTCAGTGGTTGGTCCCCTGAACCGCTGAAGACAATGCCGAAGACAATGCCGAAGACAATGCCGAAGACAATGCCTCCAGCGCGGCCGCCGGGTCGGCCACCTCGACGATGGCCCGGGCATACGGCGCGTTCTGAAACACGATGAGGATGACGTTCTGCGTGTCTGAGACATCCCAGAAGGTCCACTCTCGCGTGTCGGGCACAAAATAGCTTCCCGCCGTGATGACGCCCGGAACAAATGTCCCTGGCAGACGCAGCCCGCGCGGCCAGCGGGTGTGATCGGGCGCCGCCCGGAAGGAGACGACGCTGGAGAGCGGAACCTCGATCTTCGCTTTGAGCGCCCAGACTTTGTGCATCCCCTGAACGGCGAGGATCAGGTTGTTCCCTTCAATGCTGATCTTGACCATGAGCGGC
>JBCBLB010000779.1:0-4246 GCA_038520555.1 Myxococcota bacterium
CTCGGTTTGCACGCACAGGCAACGGTATCCCGTCCGTCAACCCCTCTGCACCTGAAACGTCGTCTCATTCGCAATCATCACCGCGCTCTGGTGCACACCCTCTGGCGCGGAAGTATCACCCTGATCTCAACAAGTCCGACGCTGCATCGGAAAAATTCAAAGAGATCAACGCCGCCTATGACGTGGTTGGTGACGCTGAGAAGCGAAAGCTGTTCGACGAATTTGGAGAAGTATCGATGAAGCCGGGCTTCGACGCCAATCGGGCCCGTCAGTGGAAGAGCTCCACCGGCGGCTTCGGTGGGTTCAACGCGGGTGGCTTCGGTGGCTTCGGGCGAAGCTCCCGCCGTGGCGGGCAACGGGTCCGGATGGACTTCGGCGATTTCGGCTTCGGAAACCAGGGCAGCGGTGGCGCTGACCCGACCATGGAAGACCTGCTGAACATGTTCGGCGGCGGGCGGACCACCACGGGACCCCGGAAGGGTGCAGACATTGAGAACATCATCCGGGTCGATCTCAAGGATGCCCTCGATGGGGCGACCACCACGATCCAGATCCGATCGCCGCGTGGGGGCAACGAGACCCTTCGGGTCCGTATCCCCAAGGGCATCCATGACGGCGGAACCATCCGGCTCCGCGGCAAAGGACGGCCCGGCGTCGAAGGCGGCCCGCCCGGCGATATGCTGCTCAAGGTCGAGCTGAAAGAGCACCCGCTGCTTCGCCGCGAAGGCGACGATCTCACCCTGGATGTGCCGTTGACCATTCATGAGGCGATGACCGGCGGTCGGATCGAAGTGCCGACCCTCGGCGGTGCGGTCCGGGTCAACATCCCGGCCGGGATCTCCGGTGGACAGCGGCTTCGGCTGCGGGGCAAGGGCATGCCGCGGCGGCAGGGCGGGCGGGGTGATCTCTACCTTGTCCTGCGCCCCACCCCGCCCCCAACCGCTGAGGAAGCGGCGATCACGCTCGCAGAGCAGATGGACGCGTTCTATCCTGCCGATGTCCGCGCTGGCCTTAAGCTCTAACGGTGACGTGACGCGCGGCTGTCACTTGCCCGAGACATGGCATAGGGGTACAGTGTTCGTCACATGAAGACGGGCCACCGTTCCACTGCGACCGCCGATGTCGTGCTTTCTCCCGCACGAGTCGGACGACGCCTGTGTGGAAGCCGGCCCGCCTGAACCCGCTCAACCGCCGCCGACAGCACCCCACTGTCGGCGGCGCTTGTGATCGGGGATTTTACTCTTCCCGATCGCTCCGGAGCCGCTCGCGAAGGCCACGGAACCACCCACCCGCTGGAGAGTTCTTCATCTCCTCTGCATAGGCGTTCGCGGTCTCTTTCCAGATGGTCCAGGCGCTTTTGTTGTGGTCGCCGGGGTCTTCGCTGCGGCGTACATACTCGCCGTCCAGGATCTGCTGGTAGTTGCCGCTCGCGATCCAGGCCTCTAGCTCGGTGAGCCGCTCGACCGGAAGCGGGTTCTGGACGTTCAACAACGCCAGCGCCCGTGCGATGCTGTCGAGGGTGGTGCTCTCGTTTTTGTATCGAGACGCCTGCTCTTTGAACGCATCGACGCTGGCGTCCTTCATCAGCCCGCCCGCTTTGCGGAGCAGCATCCGCCGCACCGCCTCCGGATCCTGTGTGGCCAGCAGGGCCGCGCGGTCTGCGCTCAGCGCGCTCTTCCGGTCCCACTCCATCAGCGCCGCCATGATCGCGGTGTAGGCCATCCCCGAGAAGACGTTGACGAACGCCAGCCGGCTGAGCCCCACCATCAGGCGAAGCATCGTCTTGTACAGCACGTGGTCGGAGAGCACATGGCTCACCTCACGCGCGATCAGCACCCGAAGCTGCTCATCGCTCAGCAGCAGCAAAGACCCGGCTCGAAGGACGATCATGGGCTTTTCAACGCCAACAGCGCCGATCGCACCGTTGATCACCGCGCTCTGGGTCACGAACAGCGGGTACCGCTGCGGGGCGTCCAGGACGTCCAGGATCTCTTCATAGATATGGTTGATCTTTGGATACTGGGTTTCGTTTATCTCGACCGAGGACCCCAGCAGGATCTGGTGAAGGGTCCGCTCGGCGATCATGCCGAACACCCGGCGCACGGCGGCGTCGAAGCCTGGCACCTGACGCAGCGAGTTCAGCGCGGCCTGGTCCGCCGGGTGCTCCCAGGCCAACGAAGAGATGTCGGTCAGGATCACCCGATCGGCCTGTGTGATGCGCTCTTTCGCGTCGTCTGTTTCCAGCTCGTGCTCCGGCTCCAGCCCTGGATCTCCGTCCATCGCTCGTCCTCCCGTTTCCGGTGTACCTTCTCTGTTTAGCTTCGTCGCCAGAAGACGGACTGACAACCCCTGGCGTCGGGGGCGCGGTCTTAGAATTTGATGAACCGCACCCGGGGGCCAGCGCGGAACCGGAGGGTCTGCTCGCCGGAATACATGTCACCGTCGATGGTGTAGCTGATGGGCTCCGAAGACTCCAGGCGGATCTCTGCGGCGATGTGATCCTCGACGTCGTCGCGAAGGACCGGCATCGCCAACCGAATCCGTGGCAGCGACGCCGCCATCTGGAGCGGCGGGCAGCCGATCCCCACCAGCTGCAGCCGGTCGGGGTTGGCCTCGACCCGATAAAACGGCCGGAACCCAAGCCCCAGGTCTGCCACCGTCGAGATGCCCAGCATCGTATACTGGTCTCGCGCCAGCGGCTCCCCGTCCAACGTCATCTTCATCGTCAGGTATCGGAACAGATCCGTCGCATAGCGGGTGCCCAGGATCGCGCTCACCACGCAGCGGGCCAGGATACGCACCGCCTTGATCGGCGACGAATTGCCCCCCTCGTAGTATTCCTCCAAGAAGTGGGCGATGCCGCCGTTGCCGAAGATGAAGCCCGCCCGCTGCTCGTTGATCACCAGCAGGTTGTGCGTCTGCGTCGAGAACGGGGCGCCCGCGTGGTACCGCGCCACCACCCGGCCCAGCATGTCCTCGGCCGGCAGCCGGACCCCCACGTTGCGAGCGATGGTGTTCATCGTTCCGCCCTTTAGCAGCGCGATCTGGGGGAGCGGGTCGTCGCCATACACCCGGAACAGTTTGGTCATCACCTGATGAATTGTCCCGTCACCGCCGTTGATACACAGGACATCGATCTGGCGATCCCGGAAGATCTGGATTTCGGCCTCCAGCCGGTCCAGCCCTTCGGGCAGGGCCATCTCTCCACGTTCGCCCAGGATATAGGCGAGCCGCTCCATGAGACCGGGGTTCTTGCGGTTCCGTCCGCTGAGCGGGTTGGAAATGACGCCGATCCCGCCGCTTCGTGAGGTCACCATCTGCTCCCTACTCTTCAACAAAAGGGACGGCCAACGCCGCGTGATAGTCGGCACCCCGGCCGAACGCGCCGAACAGCCCGCCGGTGTGCCAGAGCACCACCCGCTCGCCCAGCGCGCGCCGATCCTGGCGGACCATCTCCGAGATGGCGTGCCAGGCCTTGCCGGTGTAGACCGGGTCCAGGAAGATCCCCTCCTGCTCAGCCATCGTCGCCTGGTCTCGCAGCTCCTCCGGGCGGCTCAGGCCGTAGCCGCGGCCCTGGTAGCCCTCCAGCACGTCCCAGCCCGTGTCCGGCAGCGACAGGTTGAACCGCTCCTCGGCGATCGCGGCGATGTCCTCAACGATCTTGCGAAAATAGGCCCGATCGTCGCAGACGGCGACGCCCACGACCTCCGCACGCAGGCCGCTCATCGCCAGCCCCGCCAGCGTGCCGCCCGAACCCGTCGCACAGATCACCGCGTCGACGTCCAGGCCCAGGCCGGTGAGCTGCGTGCTCAGCTCTTGACCCGCCCGGACGAAGCCCATCGCCCCGACCGCGTTGCTGCCGCCCTCGGGGACGATATAAGGGCGCTCTCCACGAGAACGAAGCTCCGCAGCGAGCTCTTCCATGATCGCTGCCCGCCGATGGCGGTAGTCGTCCGGCGTGATCCAGCGAACCTCTGCCCCCAACATCGCGTTCAGCAAGAGGTTTCCGTCCAGATGTTGGCCAGATGGAGGCGTCCCGCGAAGCACCAGGACCGGACGGAGGCCCAACTGCCGACACGCCACCGCGGTCGCCCGGCAGTGGTTCGACTGAATGCCGCCGCAGGTGATGATCGCGGTCGCCTGTTGTTGTTGGGCGTCGGCGAGGAGGAAGTCCAGCTTCCGCACCTTGTTGCCCGACAGCCCGAGGCCGGTCAGATCGTCCCGCTTCAGCCAGATCTCGACCCCC
>JBCBLB010000769.1:0-4359 GCA_038520555.1 Myxococcota bacterium
CCGGGCAGAGGTCGCAGGCATCGCCGACGCCGTCTTTGTCGCTGTCTTCCTGGGTGAAGTTGGCGTCGTTGGGGCAGTTGTCACATGGATCGCCGACCCCGTCTTCATCCAAATCGAGCTGGGCGGGGTTGGGAAGCGCCGGGCAGAGGTCGCAGGAGTCCCCGATCTCATCGCCGTCAGAGTCGTCCTGGTTGCGGTTGAAGACCTGCTCACAGTTGTCACAGACGTCGCCGACGCCATCACCGTCTTCGTCCTGCTGGAACGCGTTGGAGATGTTGACGCAGTTGTCGCAGGCGTCCCCGATGTCATCGTCGTCGGCGTCCGTCTGCTCGGGGTTGATGGTCAGCGGGCAATTGTCGCATTCGTTGCCCACTTCATCTTCATCGAGGTCTTCTTGCAAAGGATTGGCGAATTCGGGACAGTTGTCACAGGCGTCGCCCAACCCATCCACATCCACGTCCGTCTGCGCCGGATCGAAGACGGTCGGACAGATATCGCAGACGTTCCCGACCGCGTCCAGATCCAGATCCGCCTGATCGGGGTTATAGATGTCGATACAGTTGTCACAGGGATCGCCGGTGAAGTCACAGTCCAGGTCGGCCTGATCGGGGTTGAAGACCGGCGGGCAGTTATCACAGGCCAGCGTCACGATGGTGCCACCCGCCATGAACGAGCCGAACGAGAACCCGTCCCCGTCCGCGTCCAGGCCGAAGACCGGGACGCCGCAGGTGTACGAGGTGTAGTCGAAGTAGTAGTCGGCGTTGGGAAACGGCGAGCCGTCCGGTCCGGTGTTCGCCTGACAGATCGGATCCGACAGATCCACCCCGACCTCATCCCGTACATCGATCTGGTTGCAGTTCAGGTCCTGCTCCACCTTGGTGAAGCATCCGATCTCCTGCGCCATCCCAGCGGAGAGCAGGCTCGTCAGGCCGATAATCCACATCATGGTGCGTCTTCCTCAGGCTGCGGCGTCGGTGATGGTTCGGAGGCCGGCTCCGGCTCCGGCTCCGGTTCGTCGAACAGCGAGCCATCCAGGGGCTCATCGGGCGTGAAGAAGTCTTCATCGAGCGGATCCGACGGATCGACCTCCTTTGCCTTCTCCGGGAGGGGGGTGAGCATCTCTGCAGCTTCGCCATCCCAGGGGATCTTCAGCACCTTTCGGTACTCGGGCTCCTCGTCGTCGCGGAGCTGGTTGACGATGACAAACTCGACCCGGCGGTTGCTGGCCAGGCTGGCCTCATCGGTGCCGTCGGTGGCGGGAAGAACCTCGCCCATCCCACGGTGGCTGATGCGGTCGATGTGGACCCCCGCCGTGATGAGCTGCTCGAAGACGGCGTGGGCCCGCTCGCTGGAGAGTTCATAGTTGTATTGGTAGCCGCCTTCTTCTGAGGCGTGCCCCTCGATCACCAGGTGGCCGATGCGCCAGTCCCCGTTGATCAGCCGCGCGACGTACCGGAGCGTCGGGATCGACTCTGGGAGGATGTTTGCGGTGTTGAACTCAAACTGGATCGGCTCACGGATGACGATCCGGTCGACCTCACGCTTGGCCAGCTCGCCCTCCTCCCACTCCGGAGCTTCGATGAGCTCTTCGATGTCGATTGGTACCGGCGCCGGGTCTGTCTCCGTGATCCGGACCTCTGGACGGGGCAGAGGCGTCTCCTCTCGAACCCGCTGGACCGTGAGGCCGACGAACGCACGAAATTCACTGGTTCCATAGCCCTGGGCCAGGCCCTTCCCCACGCCAGCCTCCCACTGCAGCGCGTCGGTCGGGTTCCACTGTAGAGACGCGATCAGCTCGGAAGAGGTCTCTGCGCCACGCTGAAATGGTTGGTTGAGTCCCGTACGAGAGAGCAGCCCTGCGCCGAAGTTGACCCGCTCCGGCCACAGCCAGTACCGCGCCCCGAGGTTGGCAGTCAGCTCATTGGCCAGGACGAAGTCCCGTTCGGTGTCGACGGCGTCTCGAAACACCCCCCCGACATCGAGGAGGATCTCAAACGGGGCGAGGTCGACAAACCCCAGTCCGCCGATGAAGAACCGTGCGCTCTCTTCGCCAAGCCAGGAGAAGCGGGTCCCGGTCGGCAGCGCGAGGTCTGCTCGGCCGCCGACGGAGAAGGGGCCAGCCTCCAGGAAGTTGGCCCGCAAGCCGATGCTCATATCGCCGAGGCCGATGTTGCTGCCGGTCAGCGCTGGGTTTTCAGAGCCCCACTGCGCTGCGATGGGCAACGAAAACCGCGCCGCCGCACGGGCGCCCAGGTCGAAATTGATGCCCAGCGTCCCGGTCTGCCGCTGCGCGATCACCGCACCACGATCCGAAGTGTCGGCCAGCAGGACAAGCGGATCGCGAACATACTGCGTCCAGAACCCGAACCGGTACTGGCCAAACTCTTCCATCAGCGGTGTGTCGATGCCCGGAAGGCTGCCCTTGGAGTACACCGGACGGACCAGCTCGATGTCCGCAGATTCACCAAGCGCCCAGGAAGCGGAGGCGCCGACAATGAGCCAGCTCAGGATCATGGGCGCTCCTCTGTGTCAGGAACGGCTGGCGTCGTCACCGCGTCCGCTGAAGACGACAGCCCGAGCGACTGTCGCAGGGTGTCGTTGTGCTGCTCAACCCAGGCCGCCGCCTGGTCGAGCGTATAATAGTTGTCCGGACGGGTCTGGCGGATGGTTGCGCCCTCGATCGCGCGAGGTGCAACGATGTACGCCAAGGCGCCGGTTGTTGCCAGGAAAAGAGACGTCCAAAGCTGGTCTTCACGGGTCGCGTTGCTCTCTGCGCTGGAGAGCAGGGGGATCGCAGCGCTTCCCACCAGGGCCGCCCCGCCAAGCCGGAACCACGTCCGCGTCTTGTATGCACGGGTCTGTTCTTTCATCAGCACGTCGATGGTGGTCTCGTCCTCAACCCGAGCAGCGAACGACTTGGCCGACAGGCGAACCCCGGCGCCATCGACCACGCTCCAGGTCTCACGGGTCTGCGGACGAAGCTCCAGGCGACGCTCTGAGAACGCCACCGCGTTCTCCGCCGTGGGAGCGTCCGCGCCAATGACCACGCTCGTCGGCTCAGGCGGCTCCCCCTGCGCCGTTCCTGCCGTTCCAGCAGGAATCTCACCGGCCGGCTTCTCCTCAATCAGTTCCGTACCCACGATCGGTTCTGTATCTGCGATCGGTTCTGTATCTGCGATCGGGACTGGCTTGGGGATCGGGACCGACTCGGGGATCGGGACCGGCTCGGGGATCGGGACTGGCTCGGGGATCGGGACCGGCTCGGGGATGGCGACGGGTTCGAGGACAGGGGACACCGCGAGCGGTACAGGCTCTGCCGAGGTGTCCGTTGGTGGGGGAGGGCGCTTGGGAGCGGTACAGTCACCGAATGAGATCACCAGCCAGCCTTCTCCGGTGACGGAGGGTTCAAAGCGCGCACCGCAGCGCAACCCTTCCCGCTCCAACGCCAGCTGTTGTTCCCGGGGGGCGTCGCCGACCTTGGGAATCTGGATCACCTTCACGTCCAGATCTGGATTGAACCGCTGAATCTGGGCGAAGGTCTTCGCTGATTCTTCGTTCGTGGTGCCGATCAGGATGGTCTCCCCGACGACCTGCTGGAGGGTGCGGAGTTGCTGCGCCGCCTGCTGTTCCGTCACGCCTGCGTTTGCGGTTCCGATGAAGAGCCCACCGAAAATCAACAGTCCAACCTGTGCCAACCGTCCTCCATCACCCAACCGTCTGCCCCTTCCAGGTAACCGTTGGTGTCGCGGGCCGTCGGATCTGTTCATGACTGCGCGCTCCCCATATCTGCCAGATTAACGATCTGGGCCGGGCTTCGTCGGAGAAGTTCGATCACTTCGATCCGAGCTCTCGTGTGGGAATGACCAGAACCGGCGAGGTCGCTGCTCGGAGCACCGAGCGGGTGAAGCTGCCTTGGAGGGTCTGGATCATGTTCGTGGTGATATCTGAGCCGACCACAATCATGATGGCGTTCCGCTGCCTGGCATAATCCCAGATCCCCTTGACCACTTCGCCCCGGATGAGCACAAGCTCAACGTCGAGATGCTCGGCGAGGAGCGCGCACGCAGGGGCGAGCGCTTGCCGGGCGGCGTCCTCTCCCTCAACGGGATCCAGCCGTGAACGCGGGGATGCCGGGGCGCCCTTGAGCACATGAAGCAGCACGAGCCTGGCGTGCATCGCCTGTGCGACAGGCAACGCCCCACGACAGATCTCGTCGGCATGGGGGAGGTCTACTGCCACGAGGATCACAGGTCGGCTCATCTGTTTTGGCTCCAACATCAACCGCCCCGTATCATATCGCTAGACAGAGCCTTTGACTGAGAGAGCCTTTGACTGACAGAGCCTTTGACTGACAGGGGA
>JBCBLB010000586.1:0-6292 GCA_038520555.1 Myxococcota bacterium
AAGCAGGAGACGCGTCTCCTGCTTCCAACCTCTGAAGAACGCCCGGACACAGGTCGCATGACCGACTGCAGCCGCAGCCGCAGTCGCAGTCGCAGCCGCGCCCGTGATCCAGGATGGATCACGGGCGCGGCTGCGTCTCTGGACATAGACACGGATATGCCCGCGATCCAGGGATGGATCGCGGGCACATCTGTTGGTGAAGGTCGGTTACCGTGAAGACGTCGGCTACAGCGCGGCGAAGCGATAGGCGGCGTGGAGCCGTGTGACCTCATCGGCGTTGAAGATGTCCAGCTCGATCAGCAGCGACTGGACGGAGGGCAGGCGGGTCTGTTGGACCCCCAACAGCATGATCAGCTGATCGCGGTTGAGGAAGCCCAGCGCCATACACGCTTCTCCGAAGCGCTCCCCCCGATCGGCGCTCCGACGCAGGGCGTCGAAGACCTGGGAGACGGTCAGCATTCCTTCTTCGAGCGCGAGGCGGCCCAGCGGAAGTTGACTCTTCTCCTGCTCTCGGATCACCTGGATGAGCTGCTGCTCGCTGAGCAGCATCAGCTCAAAAAGGTAGATGAGAAACGGCATGCCCCCTCCGACGATTCGTTTTGACACAGCACGGTTGGATGTCTTGAGAATCGGCGGTTCTTCGGTAAAGGTTGAGGGGAGTCGATCTCAGTCGTCTTTCTTCACCGTGTTTTTGACGTGAAGTTCCGTTAGCTGCGCTGTGGCGACCGGCGATGGCGCACCGGCCATGAGATCCTGGCCGGAGGTGGTCTTCGGGAAGGCGATGACGTCGCGGATGTTCTCGGTCCCGCACAACAGCATCACCAGCCGGTCCAGCCCGGCCGCCCACCCGCCATGGGGGGGGGCGCCATACTTCAGCGCGCTCAGCAAGAAGCCGAACTTCTCCTCGGCCTCTTCCTCGCTCAAGCCCAGCGCCTCGAATACCTTGCTCTGGACCGCGCTGTCGTGGATACGGATGCTGCCACCCAGGATCTCATAGCCGTTGCAGACCAGGTCGTAGGCGTCCGAGAACACCTCCGCATGCCGGCTCTCGTCAAGGTAGGGGATGTGCTCGTCGAGGGGCTTGGTGAACGGGTGGTGGGTCGCCACCCACCGATCGTGGTCCTCATCGTACTCGAAGGCTGGAAAGTCCACGACCCAGCAGAACTGGTAGCTGCCCGACGCGATCAGGTCCCGTGCCCGGGCGACGTGCGCCCGCAGCCGGCCCAGGCCCGCATGTACATGGCGTGCCGGCCCCGCAGCCGCCAGGACCAGGTCGCCTTCCTCGACGTTCGGAATCTTGGCGAGGTGCTCCGCCTCGACCTTGCCCAGCGGCCCCGACCACTTGTCCGCGCCGACCTTGCCCCACAACAACCCGCCCAGCCGATAGCGCTTGACGAAGTCGGTCCACTCGTTGATCGTCTTCCGGCTGGTGTCGCCTGCGCCGCCCTTGACCACCATCACCTTGACGATGCCGCCCGCCTCCAGCGCGCCTTGAACGACCCGGAACGCCGAGCCCGACCAGTCGACGGTGGTGTGCTCCATCCCAAACCGCAGGTCGGGGTTGTCGACACCGTACCGATCCATCGCCTCGTTATAGCTGAGCACCGGGAAGTCCGATGCGCTCAGGTCGATGCCCAGGACCTCCTTCCACAGCGCACCGATCATGCCCTGGGCGACCTCCATCACCAGCGGACGGGTCGCGAAGCTCATCTCAAGGTCAATCTGTGAGAACTCCGGCTGGCGATCGGCCCGAAGATCCTCGTCCCGGAAGCATTTGACGATCTGGAAGTACCGATCGAAGCCCGATACCATCAGAAGCTGCTTGAAGATCTGCGGGCTCTGCGGAAGGGCGTACCATTGCCCGGGGTGCACCCGGCTGGGGACCAGATAATCCCGCGCCCCCTCCGGCGTGGAACGCGTCAGCACCGGCGTCTCGATCTCAACAAAGTTCAGGCTGTCCAGAAAACGACGCGCCGCCAGCGTCACCTGATGCCGCACCAGGATGTTCCGCTGAAGCTCTGGCCGGCGAAGATCCAGGTATCGGTGGGTCAGACGAACCTCTTCGCTGGCCTTCAGCGCGTCCACGCCGATGGTGAAGGGCAACGGCTTCGTCCGCGACAGGATCCGGAATTCGGTGGGATACACCTCAATATCACCGGTCTCCATGCTCTTGTTTTCCTGGCCGGGTTCCCGCGCCCGGACCGCACCCACCACCTCAAGGACATACTCGATCCGCGCCTGCTTCGCGACGTCCATCACCGCCTCAGGGGCGTCTTCGTTGATCGTCACCTGGACGAGCCCATAGCGATCCCGCATCACCAGGAAGATGACTTGGCCTTTGTCGCGGGAGAAGTGCACCCACCCTTGCAGGGTGACGGTCTGGCCAACGTGTTCAGCGCGGAGCTCGCCGCAGGTGTGCGTGCGCCGAGAGAGCGGTTTCATCGGATAGGTCCTCAACGGTTCGGGGTCTGCCTGCGGTGGATAACGCGGCTCCCTCGCACCTGCCTTGATCCTCTACCCTTCGCCAGCGTGTCTGAGATGGACGCGGTCGGGCGCACAAAGCGGCTCAGCCGCCGCTCAGCACCGCGGTGACAATGCTCGCCGCCGGGACGGTCACATCTGCAGAAGACCCCCCGAAGGCGACCCGACACCGCCGGGGGGTCTCGGACTCGTTGAACAGATGCACCACCCGGGAACCGTCGGGGTTCTCGAGCGCGGTCACCCACAACCCATCCACCGGCTGCGAAGGGCGCACCCCATAGACCGTGGCGCCGGGGCGGCTGGTGCGGCTGACCTGCTTGAGGATGAAGAACAGCGGCGTGTAGTAGACCTCATCGGCCGGGCCGTCGACCAGGACGGGCGCCAGGCAGAAGTTGCCGACATGATTGGGGCCGCCGCGTCGGTCGAGGACGATGTTCCAATCCGTCCAGCCGGCGACCCAGTGGGCCATCCCGCCGACGATGTCCCGGGCATACCGGAACGCCGCGGCGTAGGGCGGATGGTCGGTGTGTGGGTCCGGCAGGTGCTCCCAGCCCCAGTCCGTCGCCACCTTTCGCCAGTACCAGCCGTCGTCCTTCCACCATGGCGAGGGCGCGTCCGGCCCTGTATACGGCAGGTCTTTGCCATAGACGTTGTCGATACACCCCTCGGTCTGGAAAATGGGCTTGTCGGGGAAGTCCGCGTGGTGCTTCTCCAGCTCGTCCTCATAGATCCGGAAGGTGCTGTCATACCAGTGCACCGCGGTGCCATGGACCGCCGCCGCAGCGGCAGGATCCCGCAGGATGGGACCGGCAAACTCCCGAACCCCCGCCCGGTTCTGGTCGTAGACCAGGATCTTGGCGTCCACGTCGTGGCGCTGAATCGCGTCCTTGAGCTGCTGGACATACGCAGCCTGCTGGGCGGGGGACATCTCCATGCTCTCCCAGCTGCCATTGTTGCCGTGTGGCTCGTTGAGCGTGGTGAGCATCCAGATGTCCACGCCTTCCGCCCGGTACGCCTTGAGGTACCGGGCGACATACTCGGCGAACACGGGCTGCATCTCTTCTCTGAGCGTGCCCCCACGGCGCTCGTGGCTGTCGAAGTACTGGCCGTTGTCCTTCATCCACGGCGGCGCCGTCCACGGAGAGGCCATCAACCGAAACGACGCCCCGGGGATCGCCAGGGCGTCCTTGATCAGATCCAGGTGGCCGTTCGCGTTGTCCACATCGATCGAGAAGCCCGCCAGAGACGGATCGGCGTCTTCCGCATACGTATAGCTGTATGTCGAGAAGTCACAGCTCGCGATGTGCGTCCGGTTCAGCGTAAACGCCGCCCCGCCTGGGCTGAAGTAGTCCATGAGGACCTGATGACGCTTCTCCGACGAGATCTGGAGGAGCGCATGCGCCGACGCCTGGGTCAGCGCCCCGCCGACCCCCTCAAAGGTTTGCCGCGGCTGATCAAGGGATACGGTGACATGGATCGTCCCGTCAGGGGCGTCTCCTGTCGCCGGTGAGAGCGAAAAGGATCGGGCCGCGTCGCCTGCGGCGGAGGTCACGAAAGCTTTCATGCCGGGCAGGGTATCAGATTTCCACGCCTCAGAATAGCGACCCCACCGGTCAAGGCCGCGGACGAGGGCGGACCCAGGGAGCATCCGCAAGACACCGCCCCTGGCATCGGCAGCGGGTTCCGTCTTTCGACCTCAGCCGCCGATGACGTCTCCTTCTGCGCGCTGAATCCATCAGGCGCGCACCCGCCGATCCCCACAGCGGCGGGTGATCCCGGATGCATCCAGCCACTCCAGCAAAGGGATCGCATACTTCCGCGACAGCCCGGTCATCTCCTTAAAGTCCGTCGGCAGCATCGCGTCGTGTTCGTCCAGCCAGGCCGTCACCTGGGCCCGCGCCGCATCCAGCGACGCACGATGAATCAGGTACGGTCCGACCCGCTCGAGCGCCCCGGCGTCCAGCAGCAGGTGCACCAGCGGGCCCTGTTGCTTGAGCTTGTCCGCCGCCTTCGGCCCTTGCAGCCCGGCGGCCCGGACCTCAGCTTCCAACGACGCCTTCGCCGCGGCCTGCGCCGGGGAGAGCCGGATCGAAAAGTCCGCCGCCCGGATCCGAGGACCCTCCAGCACCACCGCCCCATCTGCCGCCAGCATCTCGATCAGATCGACGAAGACCCCCTCCGGGAGCCGCTGGAAGACATCGCGCCGCAGGTCCCGGCGAGGGGCGCCCGGGAGGAGCGGATGGTCCCGGTGCCATTGCGACAGCATCTCCAACAACAGCGCCCTCATCGAGGAACGCTGCTCAGCATGGAACCACCGGCCGCCCAGAACCGTGGCCTCCGCCTCAGGTACCCCATACAACCCCGCCTCGCTGGCGCCAAGCCCCGCCTCACCGGCGCGCAACAGCAACACCGAGCGATCGCCGCCTTCGAGGCGCATCAGCTCCTCAACGGCGCGATCATGGTGCTTTCGTCGGACCCGTCGCGCCCAGGGATCGAGGATCGTCCCGCCGCCGAGGGTCTCAAGCGGTGACTCCCTTCGGAGGACGAACCGATCGCCGGTGAGGGTGACCATCGGGGTTTCGGTGCGCAGCTGGATAAGATGATCGCCGCCAGGGGTCAGCTCATCGCCGTCGAGGACGCTCATCACGGCCATCACCTCGGCGGTGTCAACGAGCAACCGGACCCGTGCGCCATGCGGGATCGCCGGCGCTTCGCGAAGATGTTGGACCCGGGCGTCGAGGATGCTGCTCGGCGGGATGGCGCCCGGTGTCGTCAGCGTCATCCCCCGGGCGAGGTCGTCGCGTTCGATGCCAGCGAGGTTGATGGCGGTTCGCTGCCCGGCCGCCGCCTGGCCGACCGCTTCACCATGGACCTGCATCCCCCGGATCCGCGCCCTCAGACCCTCTGGAAGGATCTCGATCTCATCGCCGTCAGAGAGCGTACCAGACCGGGCCGTACCCGTGACGACCGTCCCAAATCCCCGCTGAATAAAGGCGCGGTCGATCGGCAGGCGGAACGGACCGTTCGCGGACCGACGAGGCGGATGGAGCGCATCCAGTGCTGCGATCAGATCGGCGTGGCCTATCATCTCACCATCGGGTGGAGACGCCGAGGCGATGACCGGCGCTCCTTCCAGGAAGGTCCCGGCGACCGCCTCTTCGATGTCCATCTCTGCAAGCTCCCGCATCTCCTCGTCGACAAGATCGGTCATCGTCAGGGCGATCAGGCCCTGAGAGACGCCCAGGATCTCCAGGATAGAGAGGTGCTCGCGGGTCTGGGGCATGACCCCTTCGACCGCCGATACACAGAGCATCACCGCATCCAGCCCGGTGGCACCGGCGATCATGGTGCGGATCAGCCGCTCATGGCCAGGAACATCGATAAACGCAGCGTTGCGGCCAGAGGGAAGCGAGAGGTGGGTGAACCCCAGCGCAATCGTGATGCCCCGATCCTTCTCTTCAGGCAGACGGTCAAGGTCCACCCCGGTGAGTGCGCGAACCAGGCTGGTCTTTCCATGATCGATGTGACCGGCGGTTCCGACGATGAGGTTGGTGGCTTCTGATGACATCCCTTCGTTGCTAACCTGACCCGCCGCTCTGGCGCTCCCGCTTGTGTCCTGTATGGTTGACAGTGTCTACATGGCCGGTAGTGGATGCGCCGGCGATCCGTCTACTACGGTCGGGGCATCTTCATGCCGCGGACGACGTAGTGGCGGGTCAGGTTAGCAACGAAGGGATGTCATCAGAAGCCACCAACCTCATCGTCGGAACCGCCGGTCACATCGATCATGGAAAGACCAGCCTGGTTCGCG
>JBCBLB010000627.1:0-5716 GCA_038520555.1 Myxococcota bacterium
ATCTGTATCTAAACGGGTTGACCGTGCTGGATGCGACCGCAGCATCCGGCATCGCCGATGCGTCAGGCCGTCATCTCCACCTCGATGGGCTCCGATCCCTGGATGTGTCGACGGCGACCGCGCTCGCGAAGAGAGAGGGAGAGTCCCTCTCCCTGGATGGCTTGACGTCGTTGGATGCTTCGACCGCACGAGCGCTCTCTACCTGGGATCAGAGCGAATACGGCTGGGGCGGAGTACACGAGCTGTCCCTCAACGGATTGGCATCACTCAGCGCTGATGTGGCAGGCGCGCTGGCCACATGGAACGGCGGAAGCAGACTCTCTCTGAGCGGCCTGACCTCGGTCGATGCTGTAACAGCAGCGGCACTGTTCAATCGAAATCCAGATGATGGCTTTCGCGGTGAGCTCTTCCTGGATGGCATCACCACGCTCGATGCAGAGACGGCCCGCGCGTTCGCTGCAGGGACAGGAAGCCACCTCTCCCTCAACGGAGTCCGTGCACTTGACGCAGAGACGGCCCATGCGCTGTCTGGATGGGCAGGGTCCTCCCTCAGCCTGAACGGAGTAACCGCTCTGGACACAGAGACCGCACGAGCCCTCGCTCAGCAAAGAGGCGGTCATGTCTTCTTGAATGGCATCACCGCGCTTGATGAAGAGACGGCCCGCGCGCTCTCATCGCTTGTGGGGCGCCGTCTCACCCTTAACGGCATCGCCGCGCTCGATGCAGAGACGGCCCGCGCGCTTTCGCTTCTCCGGGTCAGCGACCTCTCCCTGGACGGCGTCACCGCGCTCGATGCAGAGACGGCCCGCGCGCTCTCATCGTTTGCGGGGACCGGCCTCCACCTCAATGGGGTGACCACGCTGGACGCAGAGACGGCATTCGCCCTCTCAACATGGAAGATGGCGAAAGGTCGAAAGAGCATCCTCTATCTGAATGGCGTGATGGCCCTGGATACAACGACCGCGTACGCGCTCTCCCAGTGGCAGGGTTTTCGACTTGACCTGAACGGGCTGACATCCTTGGATGAGCGCACCGCGCGAGGACTGGCCACCTGGAATGGACGGTACCTCTTCCTGAACGGCGTGACCACGCTGGATGCCGCGACAGCAACAGCGTTATCCTCCTTCAATGGTGATAAAATCTCCCTGAAGGGCTTGGTGGCATCTGGTGAACCGTGGGCGCCACTTTTCGAAAAATGTTCCTGTAACGTGACTTTCGGCCCTCTATAAGGAAGCATCAAGGCCTGCGTTTCGTCCACCGGTGATGTGATATGCGCGCTCCTGCGCGGTGACCTGCGAAGCGGGCCCCCGGTGCTCAGAGGGCGTCGGATTGTTGACCTGGATGGGCGTCTTTGAACGCGTTGAGCCCCTCACACGCTTCGGTGATGGCGGCCAACCGTGGATAGGGCGTCATGTCCACCGTGAACCGCCGGGCGTTGAAGACCTGGGGCACCAGGCAGATGTCCGCGAGCGTCGGCGAGTCCCCATGACAGAACCGGCCGGTGTGCGGCGAGTCCAGGTGCGCCTCGAAGGCGGCGAACCCTTCTTTGATCCAGTGCCGATACCAGGTCATCCGGTCTTCATCGCTGACGTTGAGGGTTCCGGTCAGGTACTTCAGGACGCGGAGGTTGTCGACGGGGTGGATGTCACAACCGACCACCTGGGCGAGGGCGCGGACCCGGGCCCGGCCGACAGGGTCCGCGGGCATCAGGGGCGGCTCAGGCCGGACCTCATCGAGGTACTCACAGATGGCCATCGATTGGGTAAGGATGGTCCCATCGTCCAGTTTTAACGTGGGAACAAGTCGCTGTGGGTTGATCTGTGCATAGTCGTCGTCGCGCTGCTCGCCTTTGAGCAGGCTGATGGGCGTATGGGTCACCGCGATGCCCTTGAGGTTGAGGGCGATCCGCACCCGATAGGCGGTCGAGGACCGAAAGTAGGTGAACAGCTCCATCACGACTTCGCAGGGGCGACGGTATTTTTGACCTCACCGAACCCCACACGGGCGGCGCCGTCGCGGGCGCAGTGTCCGCGAAGGATGATGGCGTCGCCGTCTTCGAGGAAGCTCCGGACTTCGCCGTTGTCGAGGGTGAGCGGCTGTCGTCCGCTTCGGGTGATCTCGATGAGGGCAGCCTGCTGTCCTTCATCCGGCCCGGACAGCGTCCCCGTCCCGAGCAGATCACCGGGCCGAAGGTCACATCCGTTGACGGTGTGGTGGGTGACGAGCTGTGCGGCGGTCCAGTAGGCGTCTTTGTAGTTGCTGTGGGACAGCCGCTGGGGCGGCGTCCCCTCCTGGCGTTGCTTCTGAGTGAGGATGAAGACTTCGAGCTGGATGTCGAGGTGTCCGCGATCGTGATTGTCCTGGGAGGTCAGATACGCGAGGGGCTGAGGATCGTCTTCGGGCCGGGTGAACGGGGCGCGGAAGGGGGCGAGGGCTTCGAGGGTGACGATCCACGGGGAGATGGTGGTCGAGAAGCTCTTGCCAAGGAACGGTCCAAGGGGTTGATACTCCCATCCCTGGATGTCACGGGCGGACCAGTCGTTGAGGAGGACGACCCCGAAGATGTGTGCCTCGGCCTCATCGATGGAGATGGTGTCGCCGAGGGCATTGCCGGGCCCGACGAACAGCCCCAGCTCGAGCTCATAGTCGAGCCGCCGCGAGGGTCCGAAGCCGGGCGCCTGTCCTTCTGCGGGCCGCGTCTGCCCATTGGGTCGAATCACATCCACGCCGGAGATCCGAATCGACGAGCTTCGCCCGTGGTAGCCGATGGGGATCCATTTGTAGTTTGGGAGGATCGGGTTGTTGGGTCGGAAGAGGCTTCCGATGTTGGTGGCGTGGTGGATGGAGGTGTAAAAATCCGTGTAGTCGCCGATCTGGGCGGGCACTGCGTACTCAGCGTCGTCCTGTGGGACGAGGGTCGCCTGGAGGGCGTCCTGCTGTGCGCTGCCTTCGCGGAGGCCACGGGACAGGGCGAGGCGCAGGGCGGCCCATGCGCCGGCGCCCATGGCCATGAAGTCGTTGAGAGCGGGCTTCGCAGCGGCGTCCGCAGCGTCGGCGGCGAGCCCGGAGAAGATCCCGGCGGCGTGGGCGGCGGCGAGGTCGACGATCTGATCGCCGATGGCGACACCGCCGCGGAAGGGCTCATTGGTGCCGACACGACGGAAGCTTGCGAAGGGGAGGTTTTGGATGGTGAAGTCGGCGGCGTCGGCGTTGGCGGTGGCCACCCAGCTCTTCAGGTTGGGATCGTGGGTCTCATTCAAGGGGGGCATCAACGGTCCTCTCTCGTCAGGGTCAGGGAGGACGTGTAACCGCGAGATCCGGGTCTCGGGCCGGTTTCTCGATTGTCAGGGGAGACCCGGGGTTGGGTGGGGCGAGGCGGAGTGAGAGGGGTTACCGGCAATGGAGGACACCATTGAGGGGCACAACATGAGCAGCACCGTCGAAGAGGGGACGAGCGGAACGATCGAGCATGGGGGCGCCCTGGTGGGTCAGGTGCTCGCGGCGCACGGGGTGACGCACCTGTACAACCTGTGCGGCGGTCACATCTCTCCGATCCTACAGGGGGCGAAGCACCACGGGCTGACCGTCGTGGACGTCCGCGATGAGGTGAGCGCGGCGTTTGCTGCGGATGCTGTGAGCCGGATGACGGGCATCCCCGGCGTGTGCGCGGTGACGGCGGGTCCGGGCGTGACCAACACGGTGACTGCGGTGAAGAACGCCTATGAGGCGCAGCAGCCGGTCATCATCCTGGGCGGGGCGACCGCGACGGTGCTCCGGGGCCGGGGCTCGCTCCAGGACATCGACCAGATCTCCTTGATGAAGACTGTGACCAAGTGGTCGGCGCGGCTGAACAAGGTGGGGGACATCGTCCCGATGCTCAATCGGGCGTTCAAAGAAGCGACGGAGGGCGTGCCGGGGCCGGTGTTTCTGGAGCTGCCGGTGGACGTCTTGTACCCAGAGCACATCGTCGAGGAGTGGTACCTCAAAGAGTCCGGCGTCGACAAGATGAGCGGCTTGATAGGCCAGGCGGCGCAGCTGGCGATGAAGGGGTACTTGAAGCGTCAGTTCCATATGCCGCACATCCCGGTGCCGCGGCGTCCCCACATTCGGATGAACCTGGGGTCATCGGTGGACGGCTGGCTGAGCCGGGTGGCCGAAGCGGTGCAGGGTGCGAAGCAGCCTGTGTTGGTGGTCGGCAACCAGGCGATGGTCTCGCTGACCCCCGCAGAGGCGGACGATCTGGCGGACGCGGTGCGCCGGCTGGGGATGCCGACCTTCCTGGGCGGCAGCAGCCGGGGGCTGCTGGGGCGTCACAGCGACGTTCAGTTCCGCCACAAGCGGACGGCGGCGCTCAAGAAGGCCGATCTGGTGATCATCGCCGGCTTCCCGTTCGACTTCCGCCTGGGCTACGGCCAGAAGATCAATCGGGACGCGACGTTGGTGAGCATCAACCTGGACGCGACGGCGCTGAAGAAGAACCGCACCCCGACGATGCCGGTTCAGACCCACCCGGGCCGGTTTCTGGTGCAGCTGGTCGACCGGGTCAAGGGGACGCCGGACTGGTCGGCGTGGTTCTCGACGCTCCGAGAGCGGGAGGGCGCACGCGATGCGGAGATCGTGGCGAGCGCCCGAAGCGAAGGGCCGATGGTCGATCCGATCCACCTGTTCTTGAAGATCGAGGAGGCGATGGCGGACGACAGCGTCATCATCGTCGACGGCGGGGACTTCGTGGCGACGGGGTCGTATATCGTCCGCCCGCGCCGTCCGCTGAGCTGGCTGGACCCGGGCGTCTTCGGCACCCTGGGCGTGGGCGGCGGTTTCGCCCTGGGCGCTGCGAGCGCCCGCCCAGACGCAGAGATCTGGCTGTTTTATGGAGACGGCAGCTCGGCGTACAGCCTCGCAGAGTTCGACACCTACATCCGCTCTGGCTTCGCGCCCATCGCCGTCATTGGCACCGATGCCAGCTGGCAGCAGATCGCCCGGGATCAGATCAAGATCCTGGGAGACGCCGTGGGCACGGTCCTCCGGCGGACCGACTATCATAAGGTCGCCGAGGGCTACGGCGGCCACGGCATCCTGGTCACTGACCCCGCCCAGATCGACGACGCGCTGGCGGAGGCGAAGCGGGTCGCCGCATCCGGCACCCCCGTCTGCATCAACGTCCACCTGGCGACCAGCGACTTCCGGGAAGGATCCATCTCGATCTGAACGTCACCACCGGGCATGTGTTGGGGCAACCCCCCTCATGTGATTTGCTGGGTTAGTGGGTTCTTCCTTCTACATTGGAGTCTGAGCATGTTGGGAATTCTCAATGAAACGCATCCGGCAGAGAACCTGATCACCGCCGGTCAGCCCACCCTCGAACAGATTCAGGCAGCCGCTGCGGCGGGGGTCAAGACCATCATCACCCTGCGGCCTGACAGCGAGCTGGGGGACCGTGATGAACGGGCAGAGGTCGAAGCCGCGGGCATGGCCTATGTCTCGATCCCCATCAGCGGTCCGGGCGATCTCAACGCAGCCAACGCACAGGCGCTCGCTGAGGCCCTCTCCGACGACGGGACCACCCTCGTCCACTGCGGCAGCAGCAACCGCGTCGGCGCGTTGCTTGCCGTCAAGGCGGCGGTGATTGACGGCCAGGGCACCGAAGACGCGATCTCGTTAGGGAAGGCCGCGGGGCTGACCAGCATGGAGCCCATGGTGCGGCAGGCGCTGAGCC
>JBCBLB010000228.1:0-12932 GCA_038520555.1 Myxococcota bacterium
GACGCCCTGCGCCGCGGGATCTCCGGCGGACAGCGCAAGCGCGTCAACCTCGGCCAGGAGCTGATGACCCGCTCGACGCGGATGCTGTTCCTCGATGAGCCCACCTCCGGCCTCGACCCCCGCGCCAGCCAGGACATCGTCCGCCTCGTCCGGCAGCTCGCCGACCGCGGACGGATCATCTTCCTGGTCACCCACGACCTCACCCCCGAGGTCATGGCCCAGGTCGATCACCTGCTCGTCCTCGCCAAGGGCGGCCGGGTCGCGTTCTTCGGCCCCCCCGATGAGGCCTCGCGGTGGTTCGGCGTCTCCACACCCGACGCCATCTTCAACCGCTTCGCCGACCACGCCCCCGAAGAGTGGGGACAGATGTACAAAGACGGCGACGCGTTCCGAAAGTACGTCACCACACGCCAGCACCTCGTCGGCGTTCGAGACCCCGATGAGACCTTCGAAGCCAAACCCGACAGCACGGTCAAGCAGGTCTCCGGCATCAGCCAGACCTTCACGATGACCGCCCGGTACCTCCGCGTCAAGCTGCGTGACCGCACCGGGATGTTCGTCATCGCCCTCCAACCCCCGTTTCTGGTGTTGGTGATGGCCATCCTGTTCCCCTCGCCCACAGAGAAGATGCTGTTTATGCTCTCACTGTCAGCGCTGTGGTTCGGACTGTCCGCCGCCGTTCGGGAGCTCATCTCCGACCGCGTCATCTTCCGAAGAGAGCGGCGCGTCGGCGTCGGCGTCGTCCCCTACCTCGCCAGCAAGGTCATCGTCCTCGCCGGACTCACCGGGATCCAGGCCCTCGTCCTCTCGTCCGCCATCTTCGTCATCCTCGGAATGGGCGGAGAGTACGGCTTCAGCCTCCAGCTGCTCGCCCTCTCCAGCGTGCTCACCGCGTGGGTCGGCATGGCCACCGGGCTGCTCATCAGCGCCTCCTGGAATTCTTCCGAGGCCGCCGTCGGAACCCTGCCGCTGCTCCTCATCCCCCAGATCGCCTTCTCCAGCGTCCTGCTCCCCATCAAAGACATGACCCTGCTGGGCAAGGCCTGCACCTGGATCACCTTTCAGCGCTACACCTTCGACGCCGCCATCAAGTGCGGCGAACAAATCGCCCGCGCCACCCGGACCGGCGACTATGAGCCGCAGCCCATCAACGGCACCCTGTACGACCTGGGCCTGAAATTCAGCTCAAGAGCCGATGACTATGGGCTCAGCCTCCCCATGCTGCTCTTCATCCTGTCCGCAATCATCGTCTTCATGCTCGTGATCACCCGCATCCGACTCGAACAACACGAGCACTGAAACCTGACAAAAAGTCAACAACATTGGAACAATCAAGTTTATTGACTGATCTATATCAGAATTTCCCCATCGTTTTCATCCGTTCCAGATCTGGAACAATACATATATTGTTCACAATACATTACACGCGATCTCGATGACCACGAAATCCATCCCTGCCCACCCCACTCACGCTTTGTGAACGAGAGCGGTCTTCCTGTCCATGAAATCTCCCGAACTTCTCGATGCGTTTCTGGACTTCTACACCACGCATTACACCCGCCACGACTGGACTCAATTCATGATGTGGGGGGATTACTCACGAACCCGCGCAGCCGGGCCGAAACCACGGGAATTGCTTGAGGCGCTGTTGTATGAAGTCGCTTTGGATGGACCGTTCTATGTGGTGATTCACGAATACTCACCCGAGCCCCTGCCGCTCTCCGCAGCCGCGGCGGCGTGGCTGTCCTCCGTCACAGCCGCCCATCTTGAAGCACGCGAGCTGCCAACCGGCGCACACAAGCGCGGACCCGATGGTGACTGGATGCCGTGCATGGAGCCCGGGTGGCTTGCGGTCGCGACGTTGTCTGTCAGCACCCGGGCGGCAGCGACTTTGCTCGATGGGATGGCCGCACAGGCGGGGCCCTCAGACCACTTCGCGAAGGACTTTCCTCACCTTGTGAATGTCTTCGGCGCGTCGACAGCGATGAAGCTGACGGTGATCGGACAGGACGTCCAGGTCTCAGCCCCCTGGTCCTTTGAAGACGACAAGTGGGCGGGTGTCAACGCAGCGTTCGCTCGCTTCGGCCCCCCGTGACACTGGCGCATGCTTTGCCCGGTTTTGACGCTACGGTTCTTCGCCGAGCATCTTTGGTGTGTCCGGATCCGTTCCCCATTCGTTCCAGGAGCCGTCATACAGCCGAACATCATCCAGCCCCGCGAAGGTCAACAGTGCCCAGGAGACCGATGCCCGGGCGCCGCTCTGGCAGTACACCACCACCGTTGATGCGCTTGGATCGCCATGGATCGCCAGTACCGTATCGGATGGATGAAACAGGCCGTCCGCATCCAGGTTCTCGGTCCACTCTACATGAATGGCGCCCGGAATATGACCGGCCTGATACTCGTCGTTTGAGCGCACATCCACCAACAAGAGGTCGGGGTCATCCAGCCGCTCCAAGATCCAGTCTTTATCGACCTGGAGCTGTTCCCGGCTCGCCGAGCCGCCCCATTCATTCGCCAGGTTTGTTGGGGAGCGGGTTTCCAGCGCGCCCCCGGCGCGTGTCCATGCGTCCACCCCGCCATCCAGCAGGCGTAATCCAGCATCGGCGCCGAAGAACGCCAGGCTCCAGAACGCCCGCGCGGTCGCTGTGTCATTCTGGGCGCCATACACCACGACCGGCAGCGATGCATCAAGGCCGACTTCCGTGAACCGTTGGTCGGCATCTGATCGGAGCAGCGCCTGTTTGGGGATGCCATCGACCTCTGTTCGCAACCAGCCGGCATCCAGATGGCGGGCGCCCGGCAGGTGGCCGGTGAGATAGTCGGCTTCAGAACGGGTATCCAGGAACTGGATATCCGCTCGATGGACCATCTCCATCGTACGGTCCACCGAAATGTGATCCCATCCCACCGGCGCCGACGCGGTGCCTGAATCGGGGAGTCCATCGGAATGGGGGGCACAGCCCATGAAGAAGATGACCCCAGACAGGTAGAATCGCCAGGTTATGCGCATTTTCTGCCCTTGTTATGGTTTCTGTTCAGGTTGGAGGGGATTCCGATTCTTCCAGGAATCGAAGGAGGCGTTCGGTCTGTCCGGCGTCCACGGGTTCAGGGATGGCGAGCTGCTGGCGAAGCTGTCGAATCAGGACGGAGAACTCCCCCCCGAAGTGTTCGCACCAGGCGCATTGGGAGAGGTGGGCGCGGACTTGTTGTTGGGTCTGGATGGGCAGCTCCCCAGCCAGGAATGTCGAAAGGCCTTCCAGGATCTGTGTGCATCGAATGCCGGCGATCTCTCGATCATGAGCCATATCCGAACTCCTTTCGTACAGCGGCGGCCAGCTCCAGCCTCGCGCGGTGTAGACGGCTTTTCATCGCGGGAAGCGACAGCTTCAGGAGCACCGCCGTCTCTGCGCCGGGTATGCCTTCCATATCGCGTAGGACCAGGATTTCCTGTGCATCCGGGGAGAGGGTCGCGAGGGCTGCCCGCAGGCGCGCGGCATCGAGTTGTTGTGCCAGAGCGGTCTCTGGGTCGGCCCCCCACCCCGCCTGCTCAGCGACAGCATCCAGCGGAACATGGGTTCGGGGCTCGCCGACCCGAAGCCTGCGGCTTCGGTATGCCGCGTTTCGGGTCAAGGTGAACAGCCAGGTGCGTACGGCTGCGCCGCCACGGTATGTGGCCGCACCGCGCAAGCCGTCGAGGAACGCCTGCTGCACCACATCTTCTGCAGCGTCGCCGGCGATGGCCCTCGCATACCGCAAGATCGATGCATGGTGACGCCGCACCAGGGTCCCGTATGCGGCACGATCGCCACGCGCGGTCGCGTCGAGCAGCTCCGCATCTGTCGGTGCGTTCACCGCGGCCCCCATTCCGTTCGCAGAATCACGGCCGACATCAGGGCGAATCAAGGTTCCTTGGATGTGCGGATGCCGAGCACCATATACGCCGGGCAGCTTCCAGCGGCACCGGTCAGCAACGCGACCGTCCCCGCCACGATCAGGACGATCCATAGCCAGCCCTGGGCAAAGGTGACCACACCGCCCGCCAACAGGGCGATGCCAAGAAGAATACGGACAGGACGTTCGAGTGTATGAATGTTTCTGGGCATGATGACCTCCGGGTTCATCGTGTGAGAGTCCACCACCACCAGGAAGGATTCAAAAAAAACGCACCCGCTGACCACGCATCCGGTCTGCTAAACTCGGAGCCGATACGCCATCGATGAGGAGTGGTCCCTTCCGACTCCAGATGCGCCATGAGGATGCGCTGGCGCTCGACTTGAAGCAGATAAATGGCGATCAATCGAAGCACGGGGTAATCGTGCATCATGAACGACGTGATGAAAAAGTGGCGCCGTGTTCACACAATCTTCAACCCAGTCATCCCTGCTACCGCAGCTCTTCGCGTCAATCGTACAGGCTACAATCCGCTGTCTGAAAAGATCACCCCCCGCCTCAAGTTACCGCTTGATCATCAGAAGTATGTCCTCGCAGGCGGCATCGGGAGCGGGAAGAGCACAGAACTTCAGGCCACCGCCGCTCAGCTGGCGCCGACAAAGCTGGTCGTCCTCGTTGACCTCTGGCGCCACTTCGAGTCCTCCGTCGCCGATCCGGGCGCGATCGACCACCTCCAGCCTGCAGAGGTCGTGGGGCTGCTCGGGATCGCGGTGTATCGGACGGCGAAAGATCTGCTCGGCCACGACTGGAAGGGGCTGGACCAGAAACTTGCGGACGCGATCTCTGGGATTCAGTCTCCCCACGATGGCACCCCCCCCAACGTCGATCTCGCGCGGCTCGCCCGGGGGATGGTGATCATCGCTGCAGGTACAGCGGGGAGCCTGCTCGCCGGTCCAGGTGGCGCGCTCGCCGGCATCGGTGCCGCGCAAGTCGGGGTAGAGAGCGGGCTGGCGCTATTGGAGACCGTCAACGAAAGCACCGTCTGGGAGTGGAAGATCGGGCTGCGTGGACGGAATCGGAGCTCCGACCAGGACGTCCCCGTGCGAAACGTCCTTCAGGCCACCAACGCGCTCATGGACGACATTCGACGGCAGTATCGGCGGGACATCGTCCTGCTGATCGATGGCCTCGACCGTGTCCAGGATCCGACGACCTTCGAAGACCTCTTTGTCGAGTCCGGACTCATCGGCGATCTGCGGTGCGATCTGGTGACCACCCTGGACCTGGGGTTGGTGCAGCGGTATCGAAGCCGGATTCGATGGTGCCGTCCGTTCGACTTCACCTATGTCCCCGTCGCCTCCGCAAACGCCCCCAGCGAACCGTATCCTGCAGGGATCGCGTTCTTCGAAGCGCTCGCCGCGCAACGCTTTCAGAAGTTGGACATCGCGCCGCCCATCTCGGCGCCGATGATACAACGCCTCGCCTACTACTCAGGGGGGCGACTGCGGGACTTCATCTCCCTCATCCGAGAGGTCGCAGTCAACGCGATGCTCGACGAATCGCCGCGCGCGGCCCCGAAGCATGTGGACGCGGCCCTTGATGACTTCAGACGAGATCGGGAAAACGGCCTGAACATCGCCCACATCCAGCTCCTTCAGTCTGTGCTGGACGACACCGCCCATCAGCTGCCAGCAGATGCGCTGGCGTTAGAGCTGATGGAACGTCAGCTGCTGCTCGCTTACCCAAACGAGAACCCATGGTATCTCCCACACACGATCCTGACGCTGAGCCTGCTGAAGCGGCATGGCTGAAGCGGCTTCGGCTGATCCTTCAGCTGTCAGCTCCTGGGCTGATCGTGCTGTTGAAGGCCGCACATGAAGCCGCCGCACGTGAACTGGTTGCGCTGCTCCAATCCGAACCAGACGCCTCAGGAGACGTCCCCCCCCTTCGCATCCTCTTTGAACCCCGGGCGTTGCTGGGTGTCCCGGTCGAATCTCGTGTGATCCTCGTCAAACCCGGCGCCCAGTCTGCATGGCTCAACACACACCGGCCCATTGTTCGACAACGGCGACTGACCCTCTTTCTATGGTGTGCGCCGGGATGCCTCATCGATCTGCAGCGAAAGGCGCCAGACTTCACCGATTGGATATCTCATCGTATCGAGATCCCGCAAAAGGTACCCGACTTCGTCTCCCATGTGCTCGCTCAACATGACCACGCCGGCACGACGATCGCCATGGGCAATGTGACCGCGCTCCCGGAGGCATGGAAGATCCTCTCTGTTCGCGAAGCGAGCTACGCCGAGCTCCGAGAAGCCTGCAAACAATCCCCTGTATGCGTGAACGGGGTGACCGATGCCTTACACCTGCTGACAGCACTCATCGCACACACCGAAGCGAACGCTGGACACGGGCTCTTGCTCGCCGATCCTCGCGTGGTCGGACAATGGCAGCCCTATATGGACGCAGCACCGGTCGACTGGGAAGAAGCGGCGCGGAAGCTGGCCGAAGAAGGCGTCTCTCAACCAGAGATCGCAGCGGCTACCCGCGACCTCGCCCCGGGAAGCATTGGGGTTGTTCGTGACGCTCCAGACCCCATTCGCAACAATCCTCGCTGGCAGCAGATGCTCGTCCTTGCCAAGGATCGCATCACACTTGAGGCGGTCCGACTCGCCACAGCGCTGGAATTGGTTGCGATCGCTGACCTCTGGTCAACCGAACATGGACTCCACTTAACCGCACAGGATTTGCTGTCACTTAGCCAACGTGCTCGAATGTGGGGAGATAACAGCCACGCCATCTGGCTCCTTCACCGCGCGATGTTGTCCATCCCCGAAACCGGAAAGGAGCAGATCCAGGCACTGCTCCGCAGTGACCTCGCGGAGATCTTTTTCAATGATGGAGAGACCCAACACGCATTGTTCATCCTTCGCACAGAAGTGCTCCCAGTCTATGAAAAGCTTGAGGATGACGTCGCAATCGCAGAGACGACAAAACAAATCAATCGCATCCTGTGTATTCAACGCCAGATCGATGAGGCGCTGAGACGCCCTGAAGAGGACATCATCCCTTCTCTGATGTTAATCGGGGATGATATTCCACGCGTCGATGCGGTGAGACGAACCGCCAATGCATTGGAAGAGCACGGAGACCTTGATGAGGCGCTGAGGTTGAGACGAGACCATATCCTTCCAATGCTTGAAGCCACCGGTGACACACTCTCAGTCGCCCTGACCTGGGGCCAGATCGCTGAGATTCATTCGCGCTCTGGGAGAGTGGATCAGATGCTTCAGATTCGCAGGGATAGAGAACTGCCGGTCTATAAGAGTATGGGCTATGTTCGATTGTACACAAATACACGCGGACACATCGCTGATGCCCTTCAAATGATGGGGGACTCAGACAAGGCACTCCGTATCTGTAGAGAAGAGATGATGCCGGTATACCAGCGTCTCGGCGACCAGCGCTCTCATGCCGTCACGATGGGTTACATTGCAAAAATCCGAACGTCAAAAGGGGAAATTGAGAAGTCGCTTCGATTGTATGAGAAGATGCTTGAGATCTTCGAACGTCTCGGCGACCAGCGTTCTCATGCCGTAACGATGGGCTACACTGCACAAATACTGTCTTCGAAGGGTGAATATGATGATGCGTTACGATTATATGAGAAGATACTTGAGATCTTCGAACGTCTCGGCGATCAGCGTTCTCGGGCCGTAACGATGGGCTATACTGCACGAATCCTAGTATCAAAGACTAAATATAAGGAAGCATTAGAGTTATATGAGAAGATGCTTGAGATCTTCAAACGTCTCAGCGATCAGCGCTCTTATTCTGTAACGCTGGGCGACATTGCACAGATCCGATTATTAAAGGGTGAAGATGAGGAGGCGTTACGAATATATAAAGAAAGACTTGAGATCCTCGAACGTCTCGACGATCAGCGTTCTCGGGCCGTGACACTGGGTAACGTTGCACGCGTCCTTCTGGCCCGGGATGAGGTTCAGCGTGCTGAACTCTTCCTGGAAGAGCGTCTGCGTGTGTATCGTAAACTTGGGGATCTCGATGGCATGACCTATGCTTTGTTTGATCTGGGGTGGATTTACATGACTCGGCGAGACTTTCAACGGGCACGTCAGGTTCTGACGGAGTCGTGGTCAAATTTGATGCGTGATGGTCGTACAGATGGGATCGGGAGCGTTGGAGGATTGCTCGGGCAGGTTCTTATTGTCACCGGTGATGTCACGGATGGACTTTATACGTTCGCGAAGGCACGTGCGGCATGGATGACACTCCACGAGGTGGAGCAGATGAACCGAACGGAACAGCTTGCCAGAGACGGGATAGCGCTCCTTCTCCAGGATCGCGTCTCCGTGTCAGAAGACCTGGAAGAGGCAGCGACCCGGTTGGAAAGAGAAGGATTTGACGAACAAGCCGCATGGTTGAGAAGCCTGCCCAGCGGAGTCTGATCTCCCCCATGACCTGGCCGTCGACCCTTGATGGCTGCTTCGGTACCCGTAAAGACCGTATCTTTGAAATCTTTCCCCCGGATAGCTGATGCTCACGGCGTTGCTTACGGTGATTCCAAGCAGCCCCCGCCCATCACCCGACCCGAACAGATACCCCCTCTGAATGCGGCGCGGCCCTGCGAAGACAGCACACTGCAGATCGGGCCGCAACGAAGAATGGAAGCGCTTACTCGATGGGGAGCACGTTCCGATTCCGGCGAAGCGCAAACAGGGCGGCCAACGCCCAGGTCCAACCCACCGAACCGCCCGAATGGGCGCAGCCGTTGTCCGGGACCGTGGTGCGAACATCGGAGCCATCGCAGTCCTGGTCGATGCCATCGTCGGGGGTTTCCGTCGCGCCGGGGAAGCGGTTCGCGTCCGTGTCATCACAGTCCAGGTCAGCCAACACCCCGTCACCGTCCTGGTCGTCGTCGGCGCCATCACAGTCCTGGTCGATGCCATCGTACCAGCGCTCTTCCGCGAGAGAGGACACAGACGCGTCTGTGTCATCGCAGTCCCCGCCCCCCGCCTCAGGCACCGGGTCGCCGTCGCCATCCTGGTCAAAGTCGTCCGTACCATCACAGTCCGTATCGACGCCGTCGTACCAGTCATCCTCAGCGCCGGGGAAAATGTCTGGGTTGGTGTCATCGCAGTCTGTCCCGTTGGGACTCAGGAGGCTCCCCGCTGCGTCTGTCCAGGCGCCGATGAACCCGTCGCCGTCCAGATCCAGGTCCAATCCATCGCAGTCCTGAACCACACCGTCGAACGCGATCTCGATGGCGCCGGGGTACGTGGCCGGGTCCGCATCATCGCAGTCGATGTCCGATGCGTAGCCGTCCCGATCGGCGTCATCGTCCAGGCCCCGGCAGTCCGTGTCGATCGAATCGTAGGGCGCATCTTCGGCCAGGGGGTGGATGTCGGGGTCGTTGTCGTCACAGTCCAGGCCACCCACCGAGAGGTCCGCGAACCCGTCCTCATCCACGTCACGCAGATCGAATCCGACACAATCCTGATCGAGGCCGTCGTATGGAACTTCGGGTTTTCCGGGAAAGCGATCGGCGTTGCCATCATCGCAGTCTCCTTCAGCGATGGTCACACCGTCCCCGCCTCCGTCAACAAAGAGGCGGCGACCGAGAGCTGCGGTGGTGGCCTGGGCACCGTACGTGGTGTACCCGATGCTGCGCAGGTCGTCATCGAAGCAGTCTGTCGATGTATAGGATGTCCACGACGGATTGTCCGACACATTCCCATTTCGACCCATACTGTAGCTGGCGTTGTTCAAGATCGGTACGGTTCCCCCAAAGTAGACGCTATCGAGGGGAACCATCCAGGTTGAAGCCGTCGTACTTTGTGAGACGTGGCTATAGCTCTGGTAACCGTAATGGTTATACCGTAAAACCAACTGTAAAGGGTCACTCACACTATTGTTGAGGTGAACGCCATCAAAGACGGTCCCTAATGAGTCATTGCCCATGATGGTCAGGTAATACGCATTGATATTCCGCCGACTTCCGGAGGTGGTGTCGTACCCGGCAGCAAAGAGCGCCCCCCCCTCTCTGACGCTCGTGTTCGTTTTGAGCACACTGGCATACAGATCGAGGTTCCCCCACTGGTTTTCAATGTGGACACCCCCACCGGTCCCACCTGCCGAATTGTCGCAGAATGTGGAGCCAGTGGCCTGCAAAGTGATCCCGTGCTCAGTAAACAGGCCGCCCCCATGACCGACAGCCTCGTTGTCCACCACCCAGGAGTTTCCAAGACCAACACCGGCGTTCGATACGTAGATTCCCCCTCCGTTATCGGTCGCTGCGTTCTCGCCGACGAGCGTACGCTGTACCGTCATGGACACCGTGCTCGACGTGTCCAGCGAAGGGTCTGTGGTCGCGATGCCTCCGCCCAGGCGGGCTTCGTTGCGTTCAACGGCGCTTGCATCCAGCAGGACCGGTCCGCGGCCCGCGTAGATCCCGCCACCGATGTCGGCCTCATTCCCGGAAGCGGACACCCCGGTCAGCGACACCGTGCCGTCCCCCCGAGCGATGTACAGCCCCCCACCATGCCCGTCAGGCGAGGTGTTCTCGACAAACACAGTCCCCACCAGCGCCGCAGAGGTTGTTGCGGATGCGGCCAACCAGAGCCCACCGCCATCCCCGGTGGTCGCTTCGTTTGCGGTCCAGACGGTTCCCGTGACGTTCAGCACGCCTTCGGCCTCCGCATATCCGCCCCCGCCGTCCGCCGTCGCGGTGTTGTCCGCGATCCGACCATCCAGGATCGTGTGCGTCCCGGCGGCCAGGTACAGACCGCCTCCCTGAAGGGCTTCGTTGCCAGAGATCAACACATCCTGCAGCGTCAGATCGGTCTGTGTGTATAGCCCCCCGCCGCTCCCAGACGCGATGTTCGCGGAGAGCTCAAGGCCAGCCACCTCTGGCGTCACGCCCAGCCAGAGGCCCGCGCCGTCCGTGCCCGTGTTCCCCAGAAACGACACCCGGCTCATCTCCAACGTCCCGGTTTCTGCGTACAGGCCACCACCCAGCGGGCTGTCATTTGTGGACAGCGAGGTCTCGGATACAGTCAGCCCGGTCGATCCCGCCACGTGCACCCCACCACCGGACGCAGACGCGCGGTTCCCCTCAACCTGTGTATGATCGATCGTGGCGGTCGTATCCAGCAGGTACAGACCGCCCCCGTCCTCGGCCTGTGCGCCACTCACTGTGCTGTGACGGAGGGTCAGGCTGCCCCCCTCCACATACAGTCCCCCGCCCCGACCCGATGCCGTCGCGTCTTCCACCACAGCGTGTTCGATGAGGATTGCGCTGTTCGTGGCGTACACTCCCCCACCATCCCCATCCACATCACCGGCCAGGAGCACACCGGTGAGCTGGACGCGCGCATCGTCTGCGACCAACCCCCGTTGTCCCCGAAGACCAACCCCGATAAGCTGAGCGCTCACCCCAGTGACCGTGACCGCTGCGCCTTCGTCACATTGAAGCACAACCCGCCCCTCACCAGAACGGCTGCCGATAAGCGTAATATCGGCTTCAATCGACACACACTCAGTGTAGGTCCCATTATCCAGAATGAGGACAACATCACCGGATCTGGCCGCCTGAACCGCCTCAGAGATGGTCACAAACGTGGACTGGGTGCCCTGCCCCACGGTAAGAACCGCAGCATGGGAGGAAGACGCCCAGCCCAACCCAACCCCGAGGATGGCAGACACAGACCGGAGGGATGAACGAGACATATGCTCTCCAGCGGTAGAGAACCTGGAGTGGTGGAGCGGGCTCTGGAACCAGACGCTCTCCTCAATAACAGGCTCTGAACACTTCTATGCATACCATTGTTGAGGAGAGGGACGATTTCAGTTGATTTCAGTCAACCTCTCCCTCACACGGAATCGAGCTGAACTGGAACCGTTCAGAACGATGCAGCAGGAGCCCCAGCGTCGAACACATCGGAGATAGTAACCATAGATCGTTCGATCCAAAGGATCGACTCAGATATGAATGGTATCAGTCAGACTTCCATCGAAGTCATAACGCGTGATGTGTTGGCGTCTGCTCAGGGTTCTCAGCGCTCGATCCGATGGGCCGTCAACGCCAGCCAGTGCTTCCGACGGGTCAGAGGGTCAATATTTTGATTCGGACAAAAATTGTCCTACACTGAACTGAAGGGCTCGTTAATCCTGATCCGTCAGCCGCCCTCCCTGACTGGGTTGATTGAGTAAGAACACTCATTCATTCGCAATTTTGCGCACTTCATCAGGGGTGGTCACAATCTTCTCTACGACAGAGAGCAGGAGCGCAGATGCACACGAAGTATACTCGTGTCGGGATCGTATTGGCTTTGTTCGCGGGTATTCCTGCACAAGCTGAGCAGACGTTGACTGGTGACTACATCGAGATCAACTACAATGACTTCGGGACCTGGAATCGAAGCAGCATCTCTGAAGGGCTGCTTATCGCCGATTCAGATGGAACATTCCTTGATGTGACGTATCCGGGCTCACCCTGGAGCCTGTTGGCTGTTGAATATGACATCGACACGACGGGGTACACCTACTACGGCTCCAGTTATTCTGAAGTCGCGACCTACACGGTCAATGATGAGAGCGATCTCTCCGACGGCACGACGTTGACCTCCGCGTATGACCTGACGGCGGGTGATCTCAACGTCATCAAGACCGAAACGTGGGAAGAAGACGACACCATCGTCTCGATCGAATTCCAGATCACCAACGACGGTGTGGATACGCTTGAGAACGTGCGGGTGTTTTATGCCTTCGATCCCGATCAGGACTACGACTCGGACGGCGTGTACACGACCTATAACGATGTCACGGATACCGACGGGGACGGTGACAACGACTGGGGTTCGAGCGAGGGGACCAGCTCAGGCATCACGGTCGGCTTCGGCGCGTGTGACGATGATGCTCAGGAGATCGGCCACTTCAGCGGCTGGTCTACCGTGGCGGACGCAGACACCACGTTGTCGGACGATGATGGGGTTTCTGGCGACAGCGCGCTCGGTTGGC
>JBCBLB010000575.1:0-6425 GCA_038520555.1 Myxococcota bacterium
CGGTGGAAGGACGACCAGTCGCTGTACATCTCCACCTGGGCGCCGCCGTTCGTGAAGGCGAGCATGACGCCTTCGCCGTGGTGTTTGACCCGCTCAGCGAGCGCCAGATCCTCCAGCAGCTCGCCGCGGACCGCGGCGTGCCCGCCCAGCGCCCGATACCGGTGGGTTGGGAACATCATGAACTGCCCTGAAGCGGCTGCGACCTTTGAGCGTCGGTCGTGGACCAACCGCAGCGGTCGATGGGCGTTCACCGCGATGCCCAGCAGCGGGATCATCAACATGTCCCAGATGCCAGATGATCGGAAGTCCATGATCAGGCTTAACAGGGTGTTGTCCCCGATCGAGCCTCGGGCCCGGCGCAGCAGGTCAGGTCCGACCACGACGTCACAGTCGATGAAGACCAGCCAGTCTCCGGTCGCCTGCATCGACCCATAGTGCAGGGCGTGGACCTTGCCGGCCCAGTCCGACGGACACGCGCTCAGCGACATCACCCGCAGCCGCGGATCCGCCTGCAACGGGACGAGCGCGGCCGCGGTGCCGTCGGTGCACCGGTCCAGAATGACGATCACCTCTTTGAGGTTTACGCCGCGCTGATTCAAGACCGCACCGACACAGGCCGCGATGCAGTGCTCTTCGTTGTGCGCCGGGATCAGGACGCTGATCGGGTCGGCGTTGGTGGGGGCGTCTTTGACCAGCTGCGCCCCGAAGCGTCGGGTATAGGCGGCGAAGACGCCGATCAGCAGGCAGATCGTGCCCACGATGATGCAGGCGATCGCGATGAAGGGGGTCATGAGCGTCTCCGGTTTCCCCGAGGCGCCGGGGATGTTGTTTAGACACCGGAGACGGTCAGATCTGGCCCTTCCCCAGACATGTTTCGCTGACGGAACCGCGAAGTCGGTCGTTGTTGGTGCAATTTCGACCGCTGCTTACACCGCGTGGTGCGCCTGGATCGGGCGGGGGAGGCCGCTGAGGTTGGTGATGGCGGTCTCGTAGAGGCTGGCCTCCAGCGCCTGGACCTGTCGATCGGAGATGCCGAACAGGCCATGGTCACCGGGAGGCGGGCTCACCACATGGACGTTGGGTCGGTCGCAGAGCTGCGCGAGGGTGGCCTGATGGCGGTAGCTGGTCAGGCACATGCTGTGGAGGATCTGCTCATAGGCTGTTGGATATCGTCGCGTCTTCCGCCAGGGCAGCAGCCAGTCAAGCAGCAGCTTCCATCCGGAGATGGCGTAGCCATAGTCGTCGCAGTCCGTGAACAGCTTCGGCGCGGCCCCGCTGCCGGTGCTGAGATCGGAGGCGATGATCTGTCCATTGCGGCAGGAGGGCAGCAACGGCTCGATCGGGAGGTTGGTCAACACGCCCCCATCGATGAGCACCCGCCCCCCGTCCGCGACCGGTGGCCAGTACATCGGCGCAGACGCGCTCGCACGAACGGCCTTCCAGGCCGGGCCGCGGTCGAGGATCACCAGCTGCTGGGTGCAGAGATCCACCGCGGTGAGCAGGCAGGGGATGAACTGGTCTTCCAGGCACGCTTCGCCGAAGATGTCTTGCAGCAGGCGGTTGTAGCTCTCCCCGGATTGGAGCGCGACCAGCGGCGGGACCAGGTCGCGCCAGACCGGGCGGGCCTCGCGGGTGACGCGACGGGCGAGCGCCATCGACGCTTCGTGCGGCATGCCCAGGGCGACCATCGCGGCGATGCCTGCGCCTGCGCTGTTGCCCGCCACCATGTCGACGGGGATGTCCAGCGCGGTCATGGCCCGTGGCAGGCCGAGGTGCGCCGTCCCACGGGTGGCCGCGCCGCTAAACACCACACCGTAGCCGCGGCCGGTCAGCAGCCGCGCACAGCGGTCCGCGTCGTCTGCCCGGCCGCGGCGAAGGTGATGGTGTGCGCTCACAGATCGCGCATCCAGCCACGCGGCGGTGTCTTTGCCGGACTGTGCTGATGGCGGCTGCACCAACACCAGCCGCTGCTGCGCGGCGCCCTGCGACAGCTGACGTTCCACAGGCCGAAGACACGGATCATCCTGCGCATCCGCGACGAGCAGCAGGATGTCTGCCTGACGGGCGCAGCGGCGGGTCCAGGGCGTGTCTGTCCCATCGGTCACGAAGAGCACGGTGTCATATTGCTCGGTCATCCGTGCGAGGTCCGACATCAGCTGCGCTTCGTCCGGGTCGCCCACGTCGATGGCGGAGGCGCGGTGGCCCAGCCTCGACGCGACCAGATCTGTGTCCACGCAGGCGGTCGTCCCGAGGCGCGACAAGGCTGCACACAGCGCCGCGCGCGTGTCCGATAATACACCTGGGGACAGCGGAATGAGCGCCACCGTGAGCTGGGAGGACTCGAAACGGTGCCCCACGAAGTCCGCCTCGCGCTGCGCCTGACGCCGATGGCGCGTCGACAGCTGGGTGAGCAGCTCGATCAAGATCTTCGGGTAGCGCTCGGAGATCGACAAGAACCGCTCCGGGCGCAGCCGCAGCAGGGTGGAGTCACGGTGTGTACGAACGGTCGCATAGGCCGGTGCGCCCGTGAGCAGGTTCCCTTCGCCCACTGCGGCGCCCGGACCCACACGTTCGACCACCTGCTCCACGCCGCCGCAGACACGCACCACTTCGAGCCCTCCACGGACCAGAAGGTGAAGCCCATGGCCAGACTGGCCGGTCACGATGATGTCCGTGCCCGCCGTCACATGCAACAGGTCGAACTGGGCCGCAAGGTGACGGCGCTCATCTGCGGGGAGCGTGCGGAACAGCGGCTGCCGTTGGAGCGCTTCTGCTGCGAGCGTCACAGCGTCTGACTCAGGCTGACGGTCGTCTCGTTGCGCAGACAAAGCGATCTCCCTTCCCCTCCTGCATCGAGGGGTACATCTGGGCGGTGGGGTGGCGTTCCCCTTCATCCTTCAGTACGTGAAACCCCATCGGGATACGCCAACACAACCCAACAAAATGTCTGCCCAGGAGCGTCTGGTTGATCGCAAAACAAAGGCAACACGAAGAATACCTGTGTGATGATGACGTCATCGACTGGCGCCAGGATGGGGTGCTCGCACAGGCCGCACTCCTGATTGGCGATGATCCCGTTCAGACCGCTGCGCGTTGTTTTCGCTTCGTACGGGATGAAATCGCCCACAGCGTCGATATTAACGCGGAGAAGGTCACCTGCAGCGCCAGCGAGGTCTTACGAGAGGGGCATGGGTACTGCTATGCCAAGAGTCACCTGCTGGCCGCGTTGCTGCGGGCCAACGGCGTTCACGCTGGCTTTGACTATCAACGCCTGGGCGACGGTGAGGGCGGCTTCATGTTGCACGGCTTCAATACGGTGTTGCTTCCAGGCGTTGGGTGGTATCGCATCGACGCACGCGGCAACAAAGAAGGCGTTGATGCACAGTTTACGCCACCACAGGAGCGGCTCGCCTGGTCCCATGATGCGCAGGGGGAAGTGCACTACCGCGTCAATATGGCGGCACCGCATCCGCCAGTGGTCGCCATGTTGCGTCGGCCGTTGACGGTTCAGCAGCTATGGGGGGTGATCCCTCAGGGGCTTTGAGCGTGCGGGCTCAGGGCATCATATTTCATGACGAATCTCTACTTTGAAAGCAGATGTGTTTCGTCTTTTGCACCTGATATCGTCGCTTCTTCGTATCTTCCATCTGATTTGCATTGACAGCAAAGAGAAGCGATTGATAAGCTCAAGACAAGAGGATATCATCAACACATCTCATTGGAATCCTGTTTTATAATAGGGTTTAGATCCGGGTTTTGCGAATTTTATGAGGTTAATGTGATCGTACTGTTTCTTTCTGTGGCTGCACTTGCGGCCCCCTGTGAGGAGTTTACGTCGACTCTACAGCTAACTGCTGCGCTCAAGCATGCTGAGAAGGCGTATGCGGACATGGATGCTGAGGCATTTTTCCATGCACAACAGGACGTCTTTGACGTGGTTGACTGTTTATCCGAGCCTCTGGACGCGCAAACGGCGGCTCGGGTACACCAGATGGAAGGTCTGGTTGGGTACATCACACCTGATCCGCTGCGAGCGCAGGCAGGCTTCGCGGCTGCGCGTCATGCTGACCCTGATCTTGAGTTGTCCTCACGATTTGCGGGCAAGGGACATCCTCTGCGGGGCGTCTTTGATGAGGCGACAGGGCTTGCAGAGCAGATCCCGATCGCGGTCGATGTTCCCCAGCAAGCCATCCTGACGGTAGACGCTGAACCCCAGGAGACCATCCCTGCGGAGCGGCCTTCCGTGCTCCAGCTGATGGACGCAGAGGGGGTGGTGCTGGATACGGAGTATCACCGGGTCAGCGCCCCGCTTCCCGAGTGGCTGCTCACTGAGCCGGTGGATGTGTTCGCCAGCGCTCCGGAGATCGCGCGGCGGCGACGTGTCCGAACCCGTCGCACGTTGTGGATCAGCGCTGGGGCGACCGCTCTGGTTGCGGGTGGTTTGTACGGCACCGCTTATGTGATGGGTCAACGATATGACGATCCCAGCAATCCCAACATCGAGACGCGAAGCGATCTGGACACGTTGAAGCAGCAAACCAACGCACTCGCCTACACCTCGTTCGGCGTGGGTGGTGCAGCAGTGGTTCTGGGCACCGCTGCTGCGATTGATCTGCGGCCTGGGATTCGGTGGAGCACGACATGGTGAGTCGAGCGGCTGGGGTTCATGGTCTGCTGATGCTTTTGACCCTTTCTGGGTGCGCGCTGATCACGGAGTCGCGTGAAGCGGAGCGGCTGGACGCAGACGCAGATGGTGTCGAGTGGTTGGAAGACTGCGACGATGATGACCCAATCATCGGTGCGCCCAGGCTCTGGACGCGGGATGATGACGGTGACGGGTTTGGGGGCGGAGACGCCATCACGGCCTGCCACGCGCCCGGTGCGGAGTACCATGAAGGGTCGCCAGACTGTGATGACACCGATCCAGGCGTCTTTCCCGGTGCGGTCGAGTCGTTAGACGCAGACGCCGACACCAACTGCGATGGGTGGATCAGCTCGGCGTACTCGGTGGATCATACCCTGCGAACCGGTGAAACCGTCGCAGGTGTGGGGGACACCAACAACGATGGGTTTGACGACTTTCTGATCGTCTCATCGGACAAGGCGCACCTCATTCTGGGATCACAGGCACCGATGGGGCGTCCGTTGACGAACGAAGACATCACATTCTCTGGTCTTGAGGGTTTCGGACTCCGCGCAGACGCTGGCGATATCAACAATGATGGCTACGATGACGTTGTCATCGGAGTATTGAATGACATGGTTACAGATGCTGAGTTCGCTGCCGGTGTAACTTACGTGTTCCTGGGTTCTGAGGCTCCAGTATCCAAGACGTTCGCGGAGGCAGACGCGATATTTTCGGGAGAGGGTGAGTACAACCATGCTTTCCATGTGAGCATTGCGGGTGATGTTAACGATGATGGGTATGAAGACATCCTCATTGGTGCCCCCTTCGAGAGAGAGCGGACTCTTTACGATGGTGTCGCATACTTGATCCTGGGAACCATCTCACCGGTCTCAAAAAATCTCTCTGAGGCAGATGCGGTGTTCTTGACGGAGGCGTCCAGGAGTGGAATCGGCAGCACCACATCTGGTGCGGGCGATGTTAATGGTGATGGCTTCGCCGATTTCCTTGTTGGTGCAACGGGTCTTTCGGTCAAGACAGCGAGGCTGTTTCTTGGGTCCCCATCCGTTGCGGCCAATGAACTGCTTGAGCCAGATGCCTCATTTTACACGACCTGGCTGTATGAAACCCTTATAGACGAGGTATCTGATGCAGGGGATTTTAACAATGATGGGTATGACGATATAATGATCGGTGCCCCCGATAGGGATGACATATATGAGGGTGAGCTTTTCGGTAGGGTCTACCTTGTCCTTGGTGGCACTGACTTGTCTGATCGTCTGTTGACGAATGCAGATACAACATTCTATGGCTCACATGAGGGAGACCTCCTGGGAGCCACTCTATCTGCTGCTGGAGATGTTGACGGCGACGGGTTCGCAGATCTGATCATGAGTTCAATTGATGAAACGTCAACGACAAACTCAACCTGTGTCGCCCATCTACTCTTTGGTTCTCCGATGCCTGCTATGTCCGTATCCGCTCTTGAGTCTGGAACTCAGTACACAGTAGATGTGCCGCCCGGTAACAACAGTTGCGTGACTGATGGAGCTGGTGACGTAAATAACGACGGGTATGCTGATGTAATATTCGGAACCCCAGGCAAGTCTGTCGACAATGCTGAGTGGGCTGGCGTTGTTCATTTGATCTTCGGTTCTGAGGTTCTTTCACAATGAAGTTTAATCAAGCACTTTTGTAAGTGTTGGAGGGTTACTGCGAAGTGAACAGCTTATCTTATGTCAATGGCCCATACTTCTTCCTGCTACTGTGTGCGGGTTGTTCCTTCATCTCGGATGTTCAA
>JBCBLB010000492.1:0-7501 GCA_038520555.1 Myxococcota bacterium
GAACGGTTTTCTCCGGAAGAAGCCAGCAGCATCCTGCTCAGCATCCTCCAATTTCCCGAGAAAACCGTTCGTTATACGGGGGTTCTGAGAAGATGGTCTGGTACGCCCCGACGAACGAGGCGTGGTAGGGAGTGACCTGTTCGGGTCGGGAGATCTGGATGATGCGGATGTTATCTGGCCGCTCAACCAGCGTGACTGCCGACATGATCCCCCCGTCTCAGAGAGCGCACCCAGTCTGTCAGAGCGGAGCCCTACGCCGCAGATTCACCGTGCGTCCGGCCCCTGTCTTGCGCCTCGATAAAGGCGATCGCGACGATCTCCTCACCGAAACGCCGCCACCGGACCGTCAGCCGGCCGCCGCCGAGGACCGCGTGGCGCGTCTCGGCGTCTCCTGTCAGCCGAACCTGAGCCCGGCGGCCAACGATGCCGATCACCTCGACGGAGCGGGTCGGCAGCCGCAGGCCGGTGCCCAGCGCCTTCAGCGTCGCCTCTTTGCACGCCCAGATGAGGCTCTCTCGCATCGCATCGCCCTGACACAGCGCCCGCTCTTCGGGGGTGTACCAGGTCTCGGCGAAGGACGCCGGCCGCGCCTCGATCAGCTCGACGTCGATCCCGGGGGCGCCGCGCGGGGTGGCGACGGCCCAGCCGGTCCCGTCGCGGTGGGCAAGGCTCAGCTGGGCCGCGACGCCGGTGGGCGCCGGCTGGCCAGAGGGCAGGTTGTCGATGGTGAAGGTCAGCGGCGCGGCGCCGGTGAGCGCACTCACCGCCAGCTTCGCCGCGATCCGCCCGGCGATTCGGTCGCGCTGGCGCCGAGGCGTGCCCCGGGCGGTCAGCTTCGCCTCCTCGTCTTCAGACATCACCCGCGGCGGCGCCTCGAACCGCGCCTGGGCGACGACCGCCACCGGCCAGCCGTCCTCCGGCGCGTCGATTCGGTCCTCCGGCGGCAGGTCATCCAGCTTCGTCATCTCAAAGCCCCGAAGCATCAGCACGGCGCCATCGTTGTTGTCGATGTCCACGTCGTAGCGGTCACCGCGACGGCGGACGGTCGCCCACAGCTCGGCGCCTTCTTCCGGGGTCCGCACCAACGCGACCGAGGTGAAGCCGCTGGGCAGAGCCATCTCCCCATCCACGATCATCCGGTGCATCCCCGCCGCCTGGAAGGCCGCCTCCAGAAGCAGCGGGCCGGTCAGCAGGCCCCCCGGCAGCCCGGCGTGGTCCACACGGACTTCCGCCTCCAGGCCGTCCTGTGCGACCCCGACGACCTCTGCGAGGACCTGGAACCGCGGACCGTGGAAGAACCGCTGGTAGATGCCCGCCCTGTCCAGCGACAGCTCGGCCAGGATGGCCGGCGGCAGCGGCGACGGCGGCTCGATGTCGCTCAACTCGATGATCGCCTCGAAGTGCTCGGCCCGGATCGTCTTGCCCGCCCGAGAGACCCGAGACGAGGACAGACGGACCTGCACCGTCTCTGCGTCGAAGGGCGCGGCCTCGATGTGGAGCATCGTGGGCGCGTCCCCATACAGCTTGACCGGCGCGGTAAAGCGGGCCTCGCGGACGCTGGTCGGGCTCATGCCCAGAGCACACAGCTGCGCGGCAGCGGCCATCATCTCCAGGCCCATCACCCCGGGCAGGACCGGGGTGCCGTCGATGGCGTGATCGAGGATCCAGGGATCCCGGGACAGCGACAGCTCACGCCCCGCGCTCACCCCGTCGCCGTCGTAGCGGAAGTGGTCGAGCATGGGATGATCAGCGGCGATGCTCAGATCACCCAGCTGGCCCGCGACGACCATCTCGCCCCACATGCCCGCCAGGACCATGTCGACGAGCAGCGAGGCGCCCGCCGCAGCCGGCAACAGCTCCATACCGCGCTCGGTGAGCAGCCGCTCCATCCCGCCGCGGACCGCCATGCCGACGTCGCCCCAGGCGGTCCAGTCGACGTGCAGCGACCGGGGCCGACCCAGGCAGACCCGAGCCATCGCCTCGTTCGCCGCCGCATAATCGACCTGGCCCTGGTTGCCGAAGCGGCCCGCGATAGAGCCCATGCTGACGAACCAGGCGTCGTCCTCCAATGCGCCAATCAGCGCCAGCCCGCCGAGCGCCTTCCCATCAAAGACCCGGGCGAACGCGCTCAGATCCTTGTCCCCGATGAGGCGACTCTCTTCGACACCGGCGCCATGGATGACACCGTCGATCCGACCCCAGAAGCCGCGCACCGAGTCCATCGTCCGCTTGACCGCCGCCGGATCGGCGAGGTTGACCGACCAGAACCGGACCTCCGCACCCGCCGCGCGGAGCTGCTCGATGTTCTGCCGTGCCTCTTCAGCCCGACGAAGCGGGCGCATCCGCGTCTCGATCTGGGCCGGCGTGCCCCGCTCGCCTTCGGCCTTCAGCTCTTCGCGGATGTGCTTCCGGGTCGCGGCCTCGTCCAGCGGCGCCTCGCCAGGTGCCGTCCGGGCGAACAAAGCCAGCCGGCACCGCCCGCGACGCGCCAGCTCCAGCGCGACCCGCGCGGTGATGCCCCGCGTCCCGCCCGTCAGGACGATGACCGGCTCCCCCTTCAGCGCTCCCACGCCCTGCGGCCGGGGCTCCGTCTGGAGCGCCATGACCATCCGCTGATGCTCATCGCGGAAGACCTCCGTTGCCCCCTGCAGGTTGGCCAGCTCGTTGCAGAAGATCTCCGCCGCGACAGCGTCATCCACGTAGGACGCGACGTCGACAACCCGCGCCGAGCAGCGCTCCCACTCGCGCCCGAGGGCCTTGGTGAAGCCCGCCCGCGCGCCCGCCCGCGCGCCAATCTCAGCCGGGACCATCGACGGATCCGCGCCGAGACGGGTCGCACACAGCCAGCCCACTGGACGGGCACCGTCCAGCGCCCGCGCGCGCTCGAACGCGGCCAGCACGTCCGTGTCCGCGTCGACAACCAGCTCCGGCGTGTCGCTGAAAACGGCACCGCGCTTCTCCAGCGCCGCACGAATCGAAACGCTCAGCGCAGAATCCCCCAGAACCTCGACCGCGCGACCAGCCAACGACCCCTCGAACCAGGCCGGTCGGCTGACCAGCACCGGCCGACGTATCCGGAAGCTCTCCGGAAGCTCCCCATCCGCAGTGTCTTCGTCCACGACCGGCAGCGGCGCTGGCGCCGACAGGGAAGCCGCGGGCAACGACTGCGGCTCCGGAACCTCGAACAGATCCGCGTTCGCCGCTGAGGGCTTCACCGACACCTCTGGCGTCGGCGCATCGTCCTCATTCATCGGAACCAACACCGGCCCCGTCGATCCATCAGACACCTGCTCCTGAAGATACGACGCCAGACCGGCGATGGTCGGGTAATCCGCGAGGCGGAAGTCATCGTCCCGGGCGAGCCCAAGCTCATCCCGAACCTCACCGAAGATCTCCGCCTGTTTGACGGTATCAACGCCAAGATCTGCTTCCAACTCATAGTCCGCCTCAAGCTCATCGACGCCGTAGCCGGTCTTCTCCGAGATAATGCGGGTCAGGATCGGCAGCACGGACGCGGGTGCCGCCGACGGCGGCACAGAAACCGGCACCGGCACCGGCTCCACTGCCGACACCGGTGCCGACACCGCTGCCGGCACCGGTTCCTTTGTCGGTACGGGTGTCGGCGCAGGAGCAGGCGCGACGGCCGGTGCAGAACCACCGACGCGTTCAGAGACCCAACCGGCCAGCTTCTCAATGGTCGGGTAGTCCGCAAGGCGGAAGTCATCTTCCTGTGGCAGTTCATAGCGATCCCGAATGACGCCGAAGATCTCTGCCTGCTTGACCGTATCGACGCCCAGGTCCGCTTCCAGTTCGTAGTCGACTTCCAGTTCTTCGACGTCGTAGCCGGTCTTCTCGGAAATGACAGAGAGCACAACCCCGAGGACATCTGCTGCGGAAGCCGCGGGCGCGTCCGGGGCTGATTCCGTCGTCACTGATTCCGTCGTCACTGATTCCGTCGTCACTGATGCAGATACAGGTGCTGGAGTATCTCCGACACGCTCAGAGACCCATCCGGCCAGCTTCTCGATGGTCGGGTAGTCCGCGAGGCGGAAGTCGTCTTCTTGCGGCAGCTGGTAGCGATCGCGGATGACGCCGAAGATCTCCGCCTGTTTGACGGTATCAACGCCAAGATCTGCTTCCAACTCATAGTCCGCTTCAAGCTCATCGACGCCGTAGCCGGTCTTCTCTGAGATGACCTTCATGATCTCGTCGAGGACTGCGCCGCTGGGAATCGCAGCGGCCGAAGCCGCGGGCTGAGGCGCTGCTGCTGGAGCGGTGGCGGGCTGTTCGACGGGCGATTCCACAGGTTCGCCCTCAACGACCTTCAGCGTCCGGTTTTCGATCACCGTGGTGGGGTGTTGGATACCGCTGATGTCAGAGAGCCACTTGCGGTAGACGGCCGGCTGGGGGGTACGGGCATCGCCGTCGGCGACCTTCTCCCAGGCCAGCAGCGCGATCTGAGAGCCAAAGCCTGCGGCGAGGCGCAGGCCGTAGCGGACCGGGAACGATCCCCCCGGCGACATGCGCAGATCACCAAGGTCCGGATCCGGCTCTTTGAGGTGCGGAATCGGTGGGACACGGGTGTGCTGCAGCGCCTTGAGGACCACCGCGTCCTCGATGCTGGCGCCCATCGCGTGGCCGGTGAAGCCCTTGGTGTTGGTGATCACCACTTCGCCTGCCGATGCGCCGAAGGCATGGCGCAAGCTCGATATCTCTGCAGCCGCCGAGCCCCCCCGGGCGGGGGTGTAGGTCTCATGGCTCATGAAGACGGTCTGCTTCGCCATCTTCTCGGGCGTCGTGTTCGCATTGCGGGCCGCTTCATTGACGAGGGCGCTGACTTCATCGGCGATGTGGTGGGGATCCAGCCGGGTGCCGTGGTAGGCCGAGTTGTTGAATCGGCTCGACAGCAGCCGGGCGATCGGCACCATCCCGCGGGCCTGAACGTCGCGGGCCTTCTCGATGACCATGCCCACCGCGCCCATCCCAAGGATCATGCCATGGCGCCGACGGTCGAACGGAAGGGCCGCTTCTTCGACCTTCTTGGAGGTGGTCGCTGCACCGGTGACCAGGAAGCCGGCGCCCACCCACTCCAGCAGGGCGTCGTTGGTGACGTCGTCTGCGCCCACGATCACCACACGATCCGCCCGGCCGGCGCGGATCCAATCACTGGCGATGCCCACCGCCTGCGTCGTCGATGCGCACGCGGCGTTGACCTGGGTGTTCGGCCCACGCGCGCCGATCAGCTCGGCGAGCTGCGAGTGCCCCATGGACAGAACCTGGAACAGAAACGCGCGCTCGAAGCGCGCTTCGCCACCGTCGCCGTTGTTTCGAATCAGGTCTGCGAACCGGCTCAACCCCGGGAAGGCGCTGGCGAAGATGACGCCGGTGGTGTCGCGCATCGACTCGGGCAGCATGACCCGACCGGGGAGCCGCCGGCCCTTGCTGGTCTCCCGATAGGTCTGCACCAGCGGCACACCGGCGTCACGGAGCGCCTCAATGCCTGCGGCGAACGCGAGCTGGCTGCAGATGTCCAGCGCCCGCACCCGCCGGGCGTCGAGGCCATAGTCCTCCACCGGATCGAAGTGAGACTTCTGCCCCGCGAGGTGCAAGACCTCATCCCGTTTGGTCACCGGGACAAATTCGCCCTGGCCGGTCTGCGCGTCCTTCTGCAGGCGGACGATGTTCTTGTCGAGGATCCGATCCTGCGCCGTCTCGGAAATGCGCGTGATGCGAACATCCCCGTTGAAGATCGACTCGAAGTTGTCCTCAGCGAACACCTCACGACCGCCGGGCAAGCCGACCGAGGCGCCAGAGCAGACCACCTCCGTAAGCGGCATCAGGCCGCCACCCGTCACCGCCACTGGCGGGGCTGCAGGCGCCGTCGTGGCAACCTGCGGCGCGATCTGCGGTGTGACATGGGGCTGGATGGCGTCTCGCATCGCGGCCACCATCGACGCCACAGACGGCGCGATCTGGCGCGCGAAGGCCTGGGCGTCTGCGCTGGCCAGGCCGCTGCGGACAGCGCCGGCGCTCAGGGCCTCGAACAGCGCGGTCGGCAGGCCCGCGATCGGACCCGCCGCTGGCTGACCGACCCCGTTCGCCAGGGCCTGGGAGAGGATCGTTGCGATGGCTTCCGGGTCGCTGGCGTCTGCTGGGTTGAAGCCGGGCAGGTGGGCAGAGAGCACATCGAGGATCGGCTGCATCGACGGCGCAGGGGCCCGATGAACCGGTGACGCCGCGCCGTCAGGCAGATCGGCGAACAGCTCCGGCGAGCCGGGCGCGGCCCGAACCGGCTGCTTCAGCGCCACCAACGCGGCGAGGGCTTCACGGAACGACTCCACCCCGCCCCGCTTGGGGTGGTTGGTGAAGATCGCCCGGTGCTCGTGGCGGCGGAGAATCGTGGCCACAAAGCCGGTGAGCGCCCGCTTGGGACCGCACTCCACGAAGATCCGGGCGCCCGACGCATACATCGCCTCGATCTGCTTTATCCACTCGACCGGGCTGGCGATCTGGAGGGCGAGGTTATCGATGATCGCGTCTCGATGCGCCGGATCGGTGCTGTACAGGCTGGCGTCGACGTTCGTGGAGAACGGCCGCAGCGGCGGGCGGACGTCCAGCCGCTTGAGCACCCGCTTGAAGGGCTCCGAGGCGGGCGCCACGATCCGCGAGTGGAAGGCGTGGCTGACCGGCAGCGGGATCGTGTTGATGCCCGCCTCCTTGAACCGCTCCATCGCTTGGAGGACCGCCGTCGACTCGCCGGCGATGACCGTCTGGGTGGGGCAGTTTTTGTTGGCTGCGACCACATAGCCGTCGATGTCCTTCAGGATGTCCGCCACCTTGTCTTCGTTGGTCGAGACGCCGGCCATCTTGCCCGGATCGTCGATCTTGACCGAGGCCATCTCGCGACCGCGGGCAGAGACGGCGATGAGGGCGTCCTTGAACGACAACATGCCCGCAGCGACCGCGGCAGCGTACTCGCCGAGCGAGTGCCCGGCGACCATGTCCGGGTAGACGCCGTAGCTGGCCAGCAGCCGAAGCAGCGCCACGTCCAACGTCAGCGTCGCAGGCTGCGAGATCTCGGTCGCCCGAAGCGCTTCGAACTGTTCCTCCTTCGGGATCCGCGGATCGCGGCGGATATAGCTGGTCAGGGGCCGCGGCAGCTCATCGCGGAGGATGACCTCGGCCTCTTCGAAGGTCTCCCGGACGATGGGGTAGACCTCGGCAAGATCCAGGCCCATGTCGATATACTGGCTGCCCTGGCCGGTGAACAGAAACGCCACCTTGCCCGGAAAGCTGTCCTGCTCAACATGGATGCCACGGGTGCGAAGCATGTTGGCGCTGCGGCCCTTGCGAAGCACCCCAAGCGCCCGCTCGACCTGCTCTTCCCGGGGCGCGCTGTCTGCAGCGACCAGGCGAACCGGGGCGAACCGGGAATAGACCGGCGGCTTGTCCATCTCCAGCCGCTCGACCAGCTGCGCAGCCGTGTCCGCAGAGACGCCCC
>JBCBLB010000713.1:0-4875 GCA_038520555.1 Myxococcota bacterium
CTCGCGACTGAGATCAGCGATCAGGGCTGAGCGGTCCTGAACAGCAGGAGACAGCGTTGTCCTCAAATGAATCGGAGTTGGTCGTGCGCGAGCTGGAGCGGCTTCGGGCCGCCATCGACGCGCAAAACGAAGTCCAGCGCAAGGCCTTCGACTCGCTGTATGAAGAGCTCAAGCAGTACAAAGATGACTTCATCTTCCAGGCCGAGAAGCCCTTGCTGCTCGACCTTCTGCTGTTCTATGACAGCCTGAACTGGTTCCAGCAGAGCATCATCAAGGGCGAGATGAGCCCCGAAGTGATCGCGGACAGCTTCCAGTACCTCATCGACGAGTTTCTGGAGCTTTTATACCGCCGCGACGTCCTTCCGATGGAGAGCCGCGAGCAGTTCGACCGTGAGACGCAGAAGGCCATCCAGGTCGTGCCCACGGACAATCCAGAGCTGGACTACACCGTCAAGCGGATCCTCAAGCGGGGCTTCTTCCGCGCCGGTCGCCGTCTGCGCGCCGAAGAGGTGATCATCCATCGCCACAATCCCCAGGCCTCCCGGGATGAGGGGCAGGGTCGATGAGTGATCTGCGGCCGGTCCTGGGCATCGACCTGGGGACGACGTTCTCCGCGATGTCTGTCGTCGACAAATTCGGCAAGCCGGTCATCATCCAAAACTCTGAGGGACACCCGACGACACCGTCAGTGGTGCACTTCTATGAACCGGGCGGCTGGGTCGTCGGCGAGCAGGCTGCCAAGATGGTCGTCGCCGATCCGGCCAACGTCGTCCGGTTTATCAAACGGGCGATGGGCGATCCAGACTATGAGCTGGAGTTCTTCGGCAAGAGCTACACCCCACAGGAGATCTCGGCCCTCATCCTGCAGAAGCTCAAGGAAGACGCTCAAGAAGCCCTCGGCCAGGAGATCACCGACGCGGTCATCACCGTGCCGGCGTACTTCAACTCCGCCCAGCGCGGCGCGACCACCGAAGCGGGCCAGATCGCCGGGCTCAACGTGCTGAGCATCATCAACGAGCCCACCGCTGCGGCGATCGCCTACGGCCTGGAGCGGATCGGCGGAAACCGCAAGCTGATGGTCTTCGACCTGGGCGGCGGGACCTTCGATGTGACCCTGATGGAGATCCAGGGCACCCGCTTCCAGACCATCGCCAGCGACGGCAACGCCGAGCTGGGCGGCAAAGACTGGGACGATCGGCTGCTCAACCACGTCGCCGAACAGTTCGTGGAGAAATACGGCCACGACCCTCGCGATGAGCCCCAGCCGTATCAGGAGCTGTATGAGCGCTGCCTGTACGCCAAGATCTCATTGTCGAGCAAGCCGCGGGCGATCATCCCGATCAACTACCGGGGCAACCGCCTGATCGTAAAGGTCACCGATCAGGAGTTTGAAGCCCTTACCGCGGATCTGGTCGAGCAGTGTATGGATACCTGTCGGCTGGTGATGCAGCAGGCGAAGCAGCAGTGGACCGACCTGGAAGAGATCCTTCTGGTCGGCGGCTCGACGCGGATGCCGATGATCCAGAACGCCCTGAAGCGGCTGACGGGTCGGAAATTCGCCCCGGACATCAACCCCGATGAGAGCGTCGCGCTGGGGGCTGCGCTGACCGGGGTGTTGCGCCACCAGCCCGAACATCCGGGCCTGAAGTCACCGCGGCAGCAGATCGTCCGCCGGGCCAAAGAGGCCCAGAGCGTCTCCCCCGAAGCGCCGGCGCAGAAGACGCCTCCGCCCCGTCCGCCGGGCCTTCCACAGATTGAGATTCGGGACGTGACCACCCACCCGTTGGGCATCATCGTCCTCGACCGGAGCCACCAGGAGCGGGTGCTGACCCTCATCCGGGCCGCCACGCCTGTGCCCTGTGAGAAGAGCAAGCGGTTCGGCTATGCCTATGACAACACCACCGCGGTGCGTGTCGAAGTGACCGAAGGGACCGGTCGAACGCGGGATGAAGTGGAGGTGGTCGGTGAAGTGATTCTCCACGACCTGCCCCCGCGCGCGAAAGGAACCCCGCTAGAGGTCGTCTATCGATATGACGTCAACCAGATCCTTGAGGTCTACGTCATCGACATCCAGACCGGCAAGAAGCATCATGCCAGCATCAACCTCAAGGGCAGCCTGAAAGACGGCCGTCTGCAGAGCGCGCAGCGTGAGATCGCACAGGCGCGCATCCACTGAAAGGCTCCCGATCGTGATACCGTGGCCTGTATGCGCAACCCCTTCATCAGTGAGCGATGAGCGCTGATTCGCCACTCGACGCGAAGAAACTCGGAGCGGTCGATAAATTCCTCGGCCGGGTCGATCAACGTACCCTGTTCGACTACTTCGACGTCGATCAGCATGCCACGGTCGATGAGATCCAGAACGCGATCAAGAAGCGGCGTAGCTGGGCGCAAGGCCAGCAGTCCAACCCCAAATACCGCGAAGAAGCGATGTGGGTGATCAAGAACAAGGCGCTGGTTGCAGACGTCTTGATCACCCACCGGGACGCGTACCTTGAGCACCTGCACGCCATCAGCAGCGCGCAGTCTCTCAAGACCCTCCGGCTGTTTATTCAGGGGGCCATCGCGGACAAGGTGCTCACCGCAGCCAGCGAGGAGGCCATCATCGAGCAGGGTCTCACGATGGACCTGACGATCGATCAGATTCGCCAGACCATCGAGGCGTTGCTCGATGAGAAGGGCGCACGGCGGACGCGTAAGGGGCTGGCCAGCGCGCCGACCATCGCGTTGCCCCGCGACCAGTTCAGCATCCCCGACGAAGAAGAGGAGGAGGCATCCATCATCCCGCCGCCGCCGCAGGGGGTGCGCTCGTTCCAGCCCGGCCAGGCAGAAGAGCGTTCGCCGAAGCTCGTCCTCGACGGCCCAAAGAAGATCTCGCTCCGGGTCGGCAACCGCCCGGTGACCGTCTCATTGACGGTTCGCAATGCTGGCCAGGGTCGGATGACCGGCCGCATTCATGCCGATCGGCCGTGGGTGCGCCCGGAGCCAGCGCGGCTGGATCCGGCCCGCAACCAGCAGACCATCCGGTTGACCGTCGACCCTCATCAAATGAGCCGGCGGCGGGGGCAGTGTCGGGTCACCATCGCCACCCGCGGTGCCGGGAACCAGTCGATGATGATCGAGGTCCAGCGTCGCAGCTATGCGATGCCGCTGCTGGCGGGTGGCCTCGTGCTCATCGGTCTGGCCGGTTTTGGGATCAGCCGGTTTTCCACGAACCCCAGCGTCCCGGACGTCGGCCGGTTGGTCATTAACGTCGATCCTGCGGTCGGCTCCCTGTTTCTCGACGATCAGCTGCAGAGCACCCAGGGGCGACTCGACCTCGATCAGACTGAGGGGCTCAAGCTCAACGAGCCCATGAATCTGCGGATCGAAGCCGACGGCTTCGCGGTCTGGAATCAGACCATCACCGTGCCCGCGGGTCAGACCGTCGTGGTCCGTCCCGAGCTTGAGTTGACCGATGAGATGAACCTGACCCTCCAGGAAGGGTGGATCGAAGGCACGTTGGATGATGGGGTGATCCAGTCCGCCATCCAGACCCAGCAGGTGGGCTTCAACCGGTGCTTCGTCGACTACCTCAACGCAGCGCCCGGAGATGTCAAGTTCATCCAGATCCGGGCTTACGTCGATCAGATCGGGGACGTCAAGCGGATCGATTTTGGGGAGGACAACATCGACTCCTCTCCGCTGGAGTACTGCCTGCGGCGTCAGTTCCGGGCGCTGCAGCTACCGATCCTCAACGCCCGCTATGACTATGCGGTCTTTGAGCACATCTTCCGTTATACGGTTCCACCCCCAGGACCTGAGGATGCGCCATGAGACAGCGGGCAGCAGAGGTGGAGACGATCCTCGACCGTGCGGAGTCGCTCCTGATCGGCGGGGACGCCGAAGGCGCGGTCGCCGCGTGTGAGCAGGCCCTCGCGCTGGCGCCCGACCACCCGGGCGCCCTGTTCGTCCGCGGCGATGGGCTTCGTGCAATGGGTCAGATGGCCGAAGCGGCGCAGTCGTATCGTGCCGCCGCCCTCGCCCGCCCGGAACATGCGGCATCCTGGTCCAGCCTCGCGCTGACCGCGTTCGAGATGCTCGACCTCGGCGAAGCGCGGCGGACGATGCAGCGGGCGCTCCGCGAAGATCCCCGGAACGCCCAGGCGTGGTGGGTCCGTGGCCTCATCCGTGAACACGCCGGCGACTACACCGGCGCCGAACGGGCGCTCAAGCACGCCGCATGGCTCGACCCCGACGGCTTCCCCCTGCCCCCCTCTCTCGATGAGGACGAGCTGGAGACCCTGGTGGAAGAGTGCCTGACAGAGATGCCTCCGTCCCTGCGTGAGGTCCTCTCGAACATCGCCATCCTGATTGAGGAAGTGCCCTCGACCGATGTGCTCTGTCAGTATGACCCGCCAGCGTCGCCGCTGTCGATGTTGGGCTTCTTCAGCGGACCGTCGCTGATGGACCGCGGCGCAGCGTCTGTCCCCTGGCGACAGCTGCCGGCGAACATCATCCTGTTTCGGCGGAACCTGCAGCGGTTCGCCGTCAGCCGGCAACACCTGATCGAAGAGCTGCGTCTCACGCTGCTCCATGAAGTGGGGCACTTCCTCGGGCTGGATGAAGCCGACCTCGAAGCCCGCGGATTGGACTGAGCCACCCCCGCTTGACGGAGCACAGGTCCACCGATATTGAGGGAGGACCTGATGTGGGGGGATAGCTCAGCTGGGAGAGCGCTGGAATCGCACTCCAGAGGTCGTGGGTTCGAGTCCCATTCTCTCCACAACCACAACATCCCCGACGTGTTCACCCACGTCGGGGATGTTTTACAGGGATGTTCTATAGGGGCTCACATTTCGAAGAACAGAGGCTCTTTCTTCATGTTGATGAGCA
>JBCBLB010000542.1:0-6854 GCA_038520555.1 Myxococcota bacterium
CCCAGCGCCGCTTCCTCGTCATCGGTCAGGCCGTCGCCGTCGCTGTCCGTGTCGTCGACCACATCATCGCTGCTGTCGTTCGGATCGGTGCCTTCCGCGACCTCAACCCCATCCGTGACACCGCCGCCGTCGCTGTCGCGGTTGTTCGGATCGGTGCTGTGGGTGTTCACTTCTGCGCCGTCCGAAAGACCGTCGCCGTCGCTGTCCGCCACGTTGGGATCGGTGTCGTGGGTGTTCACCTCTGCGCCGTCCGAAAGACCGTCGTCGTCGCTGTCCGCGTCGTTGGGATCCGTCTTCGACGAACGGACTTCTTCGAAGTCATTCAGGCCATCGGCGTCGCTGTCCGCCACGTCGGGATCGGTGCCATACACCGAGACCTCTTCCCCGTCGGTGAGGCCATCATCGTCCGTGTCTGCGTCCAGCGGATTGGTGCCCTCATCGATAACTTCGACACCATCAGAGAGCCCATCGTTGTCACTGTCCGCATCCAGCGGGTCGGTTCCCTCATCGTCGATCTCGACGTTGTCGTTCAGGCCGTCACCGTCTGTATCATCGAGGATCGGGTTCGTACCGAAGGTCAGGACTTCGACACCGTCTTCGATGCCATCACCGTCCGAGTTCCGGTTCAGCGGGTTGGATTCATAGGTCAGCACCTCTTCGCCGTCCGTCAGGCCATCATCGTCGCTGTCCGGATCGAAGGGATCGGTCCCCTCGGCGGCCTCTTCCAGGTCGGTGAGGCCATCCCCGTCTGCGTCCGAGGTCACGATTCGGGCGATGGTGATGTCGTCAGGGTCAGCGGTCGAGGGGTCATCGCTGATGACGCCGGTGTAACCGTCTGAGGTCGCCAGGTTCGCCTGGTTCTCTGCGGTCGCGCTGGTCACCGTCGCGTTGACATCGACCTGGAAGGTGACGGTCGCGGTCCCCCCAGCGCCGAGGGTCCCGATCGTGGCGGTCAAATCGCTTCCAACCACCCCGACCGAGCCGAGGTCTGTGGACTCCGACCCCGACACGAAGGTGGTGTTGGCGATCGCAACGCTATCGGCAATCTCAACGCCCGCTGCCGGGCCGGTGCCCGTGTTGCGGACGATCAAGTTCCAGGTCAGCCGGTCGCCAGGCTCAACATCGCCACCGTTGGTGTCGGTGAACGTCTTCTCGAAGGCCAGCGCCGGGGCGATGACGTCGAGCTCCACCGAGACGCTCCCGTCGTCGGCCTCATCGGTCGCACCGTCGGCGTCGTTGTCCACCGCGTCACCGGTCGGGGTGAGGGCCACACCGTCTGCATCGAGGGTGCTGTAGCCACCCAGGGACGCCGTCGCCGAGACGGTCCCGGGTTCAATCGCCGACGCTGCGACCGCTGCAAACGTCAGATCCACATCATCGCCTGCGCCAACGCAGCCGGCGACGGTGAAGGTCAGGGTCGCATCACCGTCCCAGATCGATCCTTCGTCCGCCTCATCCGTGGAACCGTCCGCGTCGTTGTCAGCGCCGTCGCTGGCCGGATCGGTCACATCAAACCCGTCAGGAACCACAACGGTGACGGTCGCATCGCAGACCGGACCGTCACCGTCGTTCTGGACGGTGGCCGTGAAGTTGACGGTGTCGTTCTCGGAGGGCTCATCATCATCGACGTTGATGCTGAGGACCGGACCGGGTGTGACGAGGTTGACGGCCGCAGAGGCGGTGTCTGCGCTGCTCCCATCAATCTCCAACGAGATCTGGTTCTGCGGCGACGCGTCGAGCGAAGACTCGAAGGTGCCCACGCCGGTGACCTCAAGCACCAGGGTGTTATCCGTAGCGTCGTTGTTCCCGGTGACGGTGACGGTGCCCAACGAGAAGGTGACCGCGCCGCCGCTGGCGCCACCCACTGCGGCGGAGGTCGGGTCCGTCTCAACGCTGCCGGTGAAGCCGGTGGTGTCGAGCGACACCGCGGTGATCGAGAAGCCCGTGGGCGGCGTCTCCACGATCTCCACATCGGGGCTCTCGCCTTCGGGCAGGGTGATCGAGATGGTGTAGACGGCCTCTTCGCCGAACGCGATGTCCGGGTCGGTGGTATCCGTCGAAGAGGTCGAGGAGAGCGCCTTGGCGGCTTCGGCGGAGTCAACGGTGAGGCTGGTCGCGCCCGAGGCCACATAGTCGTTCAGGGCGCCGCCCGGGTCGGAGGTGTCGCCGGTGCGTTCGGTCGACGTCGAAGAGAACGTGCTCCGTGGCGAGGTCTCATCACCGGAGAGGCTGGAATACACAACCCCGCTGGTGAGGGCGAGCACCTGCTCCGGGTTGACGTCGGCGTCCACGGTCGCAGAGAAGCTGAGCGTACAGGAGGTATCGTCCGCGAGCGTCGAGAACTCCACCGAGACCAGGCTCGCACCCACAGCAGAAGACGTCGGCGCTGGGCAGGTGCCCGCGGCGAAGCTGGTGCTGTCACCGGTCAGCCCATCGGGCAACGCCACGGTGAGGACGATGTCCTGAGCATCTGCGGAGCTATCGTCGGTGTGGGCGATGGTCGCTGAGAACGTGACCACGTCGCCGGCGTCGACGACCGTGGCCGAGGGCGACAGGCCCGTGCTCAGGTTCGGCTCCCGGACCGTGACCGATTCGCTGGTGTCAGACTGACTGCCCAGCTCGATGGTGTTCTCCAGGGTCGCCCCGTCAAAGGCGCTCGCGCTATTTTCAACGATGGCGTCGACGTTGAAGGAGATCGACTCGGTGCTGGCGTTGTCGGTATCGGTGTTGCGAAGCTCGCCCAGATCCCACGACACGGTCTGGCCATCTGTGGAGACCGTCGGGGTCGGCAGCGAACAGGCGGCGCCATCACAGGTCAAGGCCGAAGACGCGAAGAAGGAGTCCGCCGCTTCAAAGACCAGGCCGGCCTCAAGGGTGTCGGTGATCACAGCAGAGAGGACGTTCCCTTCGGGAACATTGAAGCTGATCGTGTAGGAGACCCGGTCGCCGATGACCACATCCGAGGCCGAGGTCAGGGTCTTGGTGGGGGCGATCGGCGTGATGGAGACGTCTTCCGTCTCCTCATCGCGGTAGTCGTTAAACGAAGGCGTCCCCGTGCCGGTGCGCTCGACAGAGTTGGTGTTGAACGAGGACACGGCCGCAGGCGATCCGCTCTGCGAGGTCCAGGTCAACAAGGCGTCCAGGGAGACCGTGCTGCCCAGGGTGACGCCGACATCCACATCGGCCGTGAACTCAAACGTTGCGTCCTCGGTCGTCGCCAGCGAGGTCCAGTTGACCGTCAGGCTGTCCCCGTCGATCAAGAAGCTGCTTGGTGAGACCCCGCCGGTCGACAAAAACCCGCCAAGGTTCGTCAGGTCATCGGGCAGGGTCGTCGTGAACTCCAGATCATGCGCTGTCTGGCTGTCGGAGTTGTGATCGATGGTGACGGTGTAGGTAATGGTGTCACCGGTGTCGACGACGTTCGGGGACGCGCTGATCGAGTTGATCCGCGCACGCGCCTCCTCGATGGTGTAGTTGTTCGAACTCGCTGAATCCGAACCCGACGGCCAGGTCACGGTCGCTGTGTTGCGGACCTGATTGTTCCGATCTGCGTCGTCATTGTTGAGGACGACGGTGGTGTAGGTGATCGTGATGGTCCCGGTGCCCGCATCGGTCGAGTCGGCGACCACGACCTCGCCGAAGTCCCAGGAGACGTCGCGGCCAGCGTCGCCCACCACAGGAGCGGGAACGCCGCTGGTCAGCGCCGCCCCGCTCAAGACAACGCTGCCAGAGACATACGCCATCTCATCGGGCAACGCGTCATCGACGATCACCGAAGCGTGGGTCCCTTCAGGCAGGCTGACCACGACCTGGTACGTCGTGGTGTCCTGAATCGTGCCGGTGGTGTCCCCGGTCAGGGTCTTGGCGATCGAGATATCGCCGACGGTGACGCTGGCATCATCGCCCAGGTTCAAAATCGGGCCGAAGTCCGTGCCGCTGCCGAGCGCGGTGAACGAGGAGATCTCTGCAGCGTTGATGAGGATGGCAGATGCTTCCACGCTATCTGCGACCTCCAGCTCATACGCGATCGTGATGGTCACCCCACCAGCGACGGTGGCAAACGTCAACCCACCGCCAGAGAAGGGCGAAGAGCCGGTGAAGGATGCACCCGAGACCGACAGGTCGAGGCCCCCTGCGGGGATCTGCAGCCCGGTCGGCAGGGTGTCTTCGAAGACAACATCGAAGGCGTCGTCGCTGCCCTCGTTCTCGATGACGACCTGGAAGGTGATGATGTCGCCGGCATCGGCTTCCGTCAGATCGCCTTCGGTGTCGATGACGCTGCTTGTGTTGGTCGAAGAGGCGACGGACTTCTCAATGGTCAGCTCCGGGCTGGAGATCCGGACCGAAGCGATCAGCGCGTCTGTAACCTCAGCGGTGGTCCCATCCGATGTGCCGGTCGCGATATTGACCAGCTCGAGGCCATCTTCGAGGGGCGTATCCGAAACGGTGTAGGTCAGCAGCAGGTCGATGACGACCTCTGCTGCAGGAGAGATATCGAAGGCGTCGAAGTCAAAGGTGATGCTGTTGTCCGCCGAAGGACCGCTCACCGACGTCGAGACACCCACGGTCCCGTCGAGGGTATGGTCGGGGCCATACTGGATGGCGGCCACATCAGCGATGGTCGCCGGGGCCGCATCGACCGAGGGCGACGCGCCATGCTCATCGGAATCAAAAATCGGCGAGGGCAGATAGTCGACGAAGATCAGATCGCCCTGTGCGCCGGTGTCCAGGACCGCCTGCAGACGGAAGGTCACCTCATCACCGATCTCAAGGATGTTATCCGACGAGACAGGCGCTGCGCCATTGATCGCATAGACGGTCTTGGTGAAGTTGACCGTCGCAACCGAGACGCTTCCATCGGTCGTCGAGTCATTTTCTTCGATGATCAGAAGGTTTCCGGTGCCGTTGATGTCTCCTTCGGCGGTGTGGGTGGTGAGGATCGTATCCCCCCCGAGGACCGCATCACCGGAGAGGTAGTCCTCATCTACAGTGGCTTCGAAGGTGATGGTCGAGGTGGTCCCGCTGCCACCCGAGAGACTGCCGACGTCGAAGACGATGGTGGTGGGATCGTCGCCGGTGACAGAGTCTGGCGTCAGCGAGGCGCTGCTGGCCACATACGTCAACCCATCGTCGAGGACGGAGTCAATCACGATGTCGTCGATATCGAAGTAGTCCGACACCTCGATCGTCAGCTCGATCTCAGCGGTGTCGCCAGGGAGGAACCCGCCGGTGCGTGAGGTGTTCGTGACGGTCTCTCGCACCAGGTAGGGGTAGGCCTCGAACATCACCGAGGGGCTTTGATCGGGGAGCGAAGCCCCATCGTAGGTGAGGTCGGTGATCAGCGCGGTGTTGCTGATGGTGACCGGAGCGCCGGTGCTCGGATCAAGCACCGGATCGCCCAGGGCATCGTCCTCCGGGACATACCCGGTGATCGTGACCTGCGCATCGATCGCATCAGTGGTTCCCGTGATCGAGGCGAAGCCAACCTCAACGGTGCCGCCCGGGGTGGAGGGAACCGTCGAGCGGACCGTTCCCGTACCGGTGGTGATTGAAACGGCGGTCTGTTGGAACTGATCGGAGATCGCGTCGGCGATCTCTGCACCTGTGATCGTGGCGCCATCGGCCACGTTGAGGTTGATGGTGTAGGACACAGGCCAGCTCTCACCGGTGACCGTCACCGGCGTGGAGACCTCCTTGGAGACCAACAGGACGGTCGGAGTGACCGTCGCGGACTCCTGATCACCGGCGTTCGTGACCAGATCGCTGCGAACCGGCGCGTCGGTGTCCGGGTTGTTCAGGGCATCCTCGCCGAAGGCGAACAAGCAGCTGCCCTCCACATCCAGAGAGTCCCCAAGCGCAACGTCGCTGTCCATCGCGAAGGTCAGATCGATGGTCGCTGCCGGCGCGCTGGGCGCGAGACCGGAAAACGCCGTTCGGATGAAGTAGAAGGTCGAGCCGGTGGGACAAGAGACTTCTTCTTCAGTGAGCGGATGGATGAGCGGAGTCGTCGCTGAGCAGGTCCCCACCGCTTCGATCGTGGCGGCGCCAGCGATTCCGGTGGCGCCGGTCAGGGTGAACCCATCCGGCGCGAAAACCTCAACCGCAGGAGCAAAACCGGTCGTTGAACCCGTATTATCCAACGTAATACTTCCGGAGAAGCTCTCCCCAAGCAGGGGGGCATCATCCACATTCAACGCACAGGATGCGTCGGGCGCAGCCATGGCACTTGAAGGGATGAACCACAAAAAGACGGAGAGCAAGCTGCACCACAGCCAGCCGGATTCAGCCTTTGACAACGACACCATCACGCCTCCGGGATCTACGCAGCGCGTAGCGGACAGGTTTAGGAACGATTTCTTTGTCAGCGCTTGACCGTTGTTGAAGCGTGGCAAGCGCTCTACGCCGCAGTTTTAATCAAAAAATGATTTCACGTGTTTCAAACTTCGCCGAAAGTGCCAAGATCGGTATGACTCAAGACCCGCTGGTCAGCGGCCGAATGCGAGCGTGGAGGCACAATGAAACCCAAAGATCTCGCGATTCTGGTCCCGTACCGAAATCGGGCCGCGCACCTCAAAGAATTTTTGCCACACATGCGCAGCTACCTCACCACATTGGAAGCGATGGGGCAGCTCACATGGTCCATTCACATCATTGAGCAGCTCGGCGAGCAGCGTTTCAATCGTGGCAAGTTGTTGAACTGTGGATTCATGCTCACCCGGGATCAGGCCGACTACATCTGCCTGCATGACGTCGATTATCTTCCGATTGATGCAGACTACCGCTACGTCAACCGACCAACCCGGCTGATCTGGCATGGGCTGACCCTGCAAGAGAATTATGAAGACTTCTTCAGC
>JBCBLB010000249.1:0-12442 GCA_038520555.1 Myxococcota bacterium
ATCGGTTCTGGCGCCATCGCGGCCGGCTCGACGGATGTTGATTTCTTGAACGCGCAGGCGATCTCGGACTCGGATGAGACCTGCTCGGTGGGTGAGGAAGGCCTCATCGGCAATGACCCCCCCAACACCAGCCCCTTTGAGTGATTTGCGGGACTGGATGGAGGAGCGACCATGTTGAATGATCCATTGACGACAGATGAGCAGCCCCGCCCGGTACGTATTGTGCTGCGGATGGCGGCGCTGGCGCTCGCGATGTCGTCTGGCGTCGCTGTGGCCGCACCCGGGGATCATATCGGCACCGACTCGTTTGAGGTGATCCCGTCGGTGTCGCTGTCCACGCTGCACCGTACCAACGTCTTCCTGGTAGAAGGCGAAGGGTTTGGCGGTCAGGCGGCGACGCCGGGCACTGCCATCTGGCTTCAGCCCTATGTCACGATGCGTTCGGACACTCCGACGTTCCTGTTTAAGCTCGATGCGGGTTGGACCGGCAAAAAATACATCCAGGAAGCCGCCACCAACCTGGACCGGTTCCAGGATTTCGACGTCCGTGGCAACATCCACCTCCTTCGGGACTCGGTCGTCGGCCTCATCATCCGGGACAAGTTCGATCTGAACGGCTTCGAGTCGGAAGCGATCAAAGCAGACAACCCATACATCCAGGTCATCCGGAACACCGCGGGCGCTCGCCTCACGGTGCGTCCGGGGGCATCGTTTGAGCTGGACATCGGCGGTGACTTGCGGACGCAGTCGTTCCAGACGCCCATCCCCAACGCTGATGTGGTTCGGTCCGGACAGAACAGCCGGCTGGGGTATGGGCCCGCAGCTGAGTTTAAGTGGCGGTTTCTGCCGAAGACGGCTGTGGTGGCCAACTGGCAGATGGAGTGGTTCCAGTGGGGTGACAACGTCGTCGCTCCCAGCGGCTCGGTGAACAACGCCTCATATGGGGCGTTCCTTGGTGTGCCAGACGGTCGGCTGATGCGCATCGACGCGGGCATCCGCGGCCGGTTCACCGAGAAGCTCGTCCTTGGGCTCACCGCGGGCTATGGCACGGCGAACTACGATGAGCAGTCTGTCCTGGATGAAGGGGAGACCGAAGGCGTCCCGGACTTTGAGCTCGACGAAAATGAAGGGTTCGCCAGCGACCTGCAGGGCCTTGAGCGCCTGCTGCTCAACGCTGAGGTGGGCTACGCGATCATCGAAAGCCAGACGATCAAGCTCAACTACCGCAAAGACTTCCAGGACGTCTTCTTCACCAACTACGTCACGTTCAACAGCGTCGGGGTCGGTTATGAAGGCGTCTTCGCAGAGCGGTATGGTGCCAATGTGGACTTCTCGTACCGCTTTGAGAACTACAACGGGGAAGTCACCCGCGACGACCACCGCCTCGTTGGCACGACCCAATTCCGCTATATCGCGACGAAGTACCTTGACGTGACCGCTGGTGTGGGGTGGAAACGCCGCGCATCCGCCTCGAACCAGCCTGAGATTGAGTTCGACGACGTCAGCTTCTCGGTGGGCGCCCGCTTCACGTACTGACGGGCCTCACCCCTTCGTCGCATATCGGCCGTACCGCGGCGTCTGAGCCCAGGCCAGCGCCGTCCGGATGATGTCATCAATGTCGGTGAATGCGGGTCGCCAGCCCAGCTCCTCACGGGCTTTGGCCGAAGCCGCGAACAGCGCCGGCGGATCGCCCGGCCGCCGGGGCGCGTCTTTGTAAGGCACCGGTCGACCCGCGACCCGCGCGATGGCGTTGAGGATCTCCGACACCGTCGTGCCGCGCTCTGTGCCCAGGTTGTACGACGCCCCCGGGTCTCCGTCGAGGAGCCGCGCGAGCGCCAGCCGATGGGCCTCGGCCAGGTCGAGGACATGGACATAGTCCCGGATACAGGTCCCGTCTCGGGTGTCATAGTCCCGTCCGAACAGCTTCAACGGAGGCCGCCGATCCAACAATGCATCCAGGGCGAGCGGGATGAGGTGGGTCTCCGGGTCATGGGCTTCTCCCAGTGAGCCGTCAGGCATCGCCCCTGCAGCGTTGAAGTAGCGCAGCGTGGTGATCTGGAAGCCTTCGCGAGCCCGGCAGTCCGATAGGATGCGCTCGATCATCTCCTTGCTGTCGCCATATGGGCTGATGGGGCCGATGGGGTGGGCTTCGTCGATGGGCAGATACCGAGGGGGCCCGTAGATGGCGCAGGTCGAGGAGAAGACCATCCGATTCACCCCCGCCGCCTGCATCGCGGTGAGCAGGTTGAGGGTGCCGCGGACGTTGGTGTCGTAGTATGCGAGGGGATGATTGACGCTCTCTCCGACCAGCGAACGCGCCGCGAAGTGCATCACAGCGTCCGGTTGGAGCCGCTTCAGCAGGTCAATTAGAAACGAACGCTCCAGGATGCTGCCGTGGACCAGCTCGCCGGTGACCGCCTCTTCGTGGCCTGTCGACAGATCGTCGAGCGTCCACACCGTCGCGCCTGCATCGGCGAACACGCGCGCACAGATGCTGCCGATGTACCCTGCACCGCCCACCATCAGAACCTTCAACGAAGTCATCGCGCCCTCCCGGGGTGCAGATCGGTCATCTGGTTTGAACCTGAAGGGTCCTGTCGGTTCGAGATATGGTGATGACCTGTCAAGACTTTTCGGCTACCATTAGGCCCATCGTTCCATATCGGTAAGGGAGTCCGCCTTGTCAGGCACCCGAACGTCCAGCCGCGCGAAGTCGAAGCGCGGCCCATCGAAGACGGCTTCCAGGAAGCGGACGCGCAAACCACGTTCGCGCGCTGCGAAGAAGCCCAACTTCAATCCACTGCTTCTTCTTGAGCTCGTCGGCGATCTGGTCGTTCGTGCGCGCCCGTTCGTCCTGCTGGGGGGGGTCTTCGTCACGATCTATGTCGCCCTCAGCTTGTTCACCTATGATCCTGGTGACCCATCATTTACCTATGTCAATGGTCAGACCGTCACCAACGCTGGTGGGCCGTTGGGGGCGTGGTTGTCGGATCTCTTGTTTCAGTTCCTCGGGTACGGCGCCTGGGTCGTCCTGCCCATCGGCGGGCTGTTCGGGCTTCGGCTCGCAGGACGAGAGACCGCTCCGGTCCAGCGCCTCGCGGCGTGGGCTGCGCTGTTCTGGGTGGTGGTGTGCTTCGTCTCCCTGGTCCTGCCGCTCTCGCCGGGGGAACCGTTTCCGGCTGGTGGGCTTCTGGGTGAGGCATCGACCGGTGCGATGCAAGGGATCGTCGGCCCGGCGGGGACGTGGCTTATCGTCCTGGGGTGCGCCATCTGCCTCGCGCCGATCGTCCTCGGGTTCGAGCTCCAGAGTGCCGCTGCGCAAGGGCTCCGCGGCGTCGAGCAGGCCGGCCCTCGCCTCCGGGCCATCGGTGAGCAGGCCTATGAATCGCTTATCGGTGCCCTCGGCGGTGCCGGCGAACGGCTTCGAGAGCGCCTTCGCCGACCTGCGCTGCCCGACTATGGCTCAGTGGAAGACGTCGCGTATGAGTCGGTCATCGAAGACATTGATGAGGACGATGACGACGTGGACAGCATCCCGCCGTCTTCGGTCGGCTCCCGGATCACGCCGACCGAGCGCGCCGTCGCGTTTTTCGATGAGCCCAGCGCCTTGTTTCCGCCGGCGCGGCCCTCTGTGATAGAGGAGCGCACCCAGGTCGGGCAACGTGAGCTGGTGGAAGTCGAGTGGGAGACCACCAGCCCCAGAGCGTCCGCCGCCCCGGTGAGCGTCGGGCCCAGCCCTGAGATGGTTCTGCCGCCCGCCCGTCCTTCAATGCCGGCACCTCCGATGGTCGTCGAGCCCCTGTCAGAGGATGAGATTCAGGAGGCCGTGGAGATCCCCGATCCCTCCGCGCCGACGCCGAAGCGGCCCTCCAACAAGAAGAAGACGCCCCAGAAGAAGGGATTCCGGCTTGAGGTCGATGATGACGCCCTGGTGTCTGGTGGAGAGAGTGAGGATGGCCTTGTTGTAGAGGTGGATCGCTACGCCAACTTCGAGCTGCCTCACCTCGGTCTGCTCGACACCCACGAGCGAGATGTCGCCCAGTTCGATGAGGTGGAGCTTCAGTACCTCGCTGAGACCCTGGAGAAGAAGCTTGCAGACTTTGGGGTGAAGGGGGAGGTCGCCGCCATCCGCCCCGGACCGGTCATCACCACCTTCGAATACTCTCCGGCGCCGGGGATCAAGATCTCGAAGATCTCTGGGTTGTCCGATGATATCGCCATGGCGCTCAAAGCGATGCGGGTCCGTATCGTCGCACCCATCCCCGGGAAGGGGGTCGTGGGTATCGAAATTCCCAATAAGAAGCGGCAGATGATCTGGATCCGGGACCTGCTGTCTGGTGAGAACTTCCGCAAGACCCGCTCTGCGCTTCCGATGGTCCTCGGGAAGTCTGTCGAGGGGCGTGGACGCATCACCGACCTCGCCAAGATGCCCCACCTGCTCATCGGCGGCACCACGGGCTCCGGGAAGAGCGTCGGCATCAACGCCATGATGCTCAGCCTGCTCTATACCAAGACGCCCGAAGAGCTGCGCCTGCTGCTCATCGATCCCAAGATCATCGAATTCGAGCTGTATCACGACATTCCCCATCTGCTCCATCCAGTCATCACCGACCCCAAGCTTGCCGCCGCTGCGCTGAAGTGGGCCTGTGTCGAGATGGATGAGCGGTACCAGACCCTCGCCCGGTGGAAGACCCGGAACATCGAGTCGTTCAACCGGAAGCTTGAGAAGGAGCGGAAGGACTGGAGCCCCGCCCGCGCCCGCCGCTACTATGGCGCCGATCTCGCCGACGATGAGCTGCCGCCTCCGCCGCCGAAGATGCCCTATATCGTCATCGTCATCGATGAGCTGGCCGACTTGATGATGATCGCCGCCAAGGAGGTCGAAGAGAGCATCATTCGGCTCGCTCAGAAGGCGCGCGCCGCTGGCATCCACCTCATCGTCGCCACCCAGCGCCCCTCCGTCAATGTCATCACCGGCCTCATCAAGGCCAACATGCCCTCTCGGGTCGCCTTCCAGATTCGGACCAAGGTCGACTCCCGGACCATCCTGGACCAGAACGGCGCGGAGAACCTGCTGGGGAAGGGTGATATGCTGTTTCTTCCGCCTGGTGTCGCCGCCTTGGAGCGGTGTCATGGCGCCTTCGTCAGCGATGAAGAGGTCCGCTCTGTCACCGACTTTTTGCGCTCTCAGGGAGAGCCAGATTATCAGGCGGACTTCAGCGATCCGCAAGAGCAGCTGGACATGATGCAGGAGGAAGAGGAGTACGATGAGCTGTACGACCTCGCCGTCGCCTATGTCTGCCGACAGGGCAAGGCCAGCACCTCGATGATTCAGCGAGAGTTCAAGATCGGATACAACCGCGCCGCCCGCATGATCGAGGTCATGGAGCGAGAAGGGGTCGTCGGACCGGCGGATGGTGCCCGGCCGCGGGCGATCCTTGCCCCGACCCACTGACCCCGGCTCGTAAGGTTACAGGAGAGGGCCGGCCCGCTTGCCTGAGGCGTTCCCAAACGCGATGGCTTCCATTCGGATCTCGACTTCGGCTCGTCGCAGCATCGACAGCTGCGACATTTTTACCGAGTACACCTCATCGAGCAGGAGCAGCACCCGGTCCAATTGACGTCTGGTGAGCGCATCACGTCTGTGCATTGTATACGCATACGCGGCGAGGATGAGAGCGAAGATCAGGCACATCAATCCGATTGAGATGAACGTGCCGCTGATGGAGACGGACAGCGTGCCGCCGAGGAGAGAAACCATGGCGGCAGCTACGACAAACAGAACATCCAAACGTCTTTGTCGGTCTACTTTCTCATTCAACCCTTCTGCCAGCTCGAGGAGCGCGAAGAGTTCTTCTGTGGCTACGTAGCTGTTATTCAGATCTGAATGGGCGTCGCTCGGAGAGCTCATCGTGAAACCTCGCCGATTCGGGTGAGGAGATGTTGAAGGAGCTGTCTTCGATCGTCCTCTCCCAGGATCTGGGGGCCGAGTTCGGTGCTGCCCCAGACGAAGGCTTCCGGGTGAGGGGCAACAGGGACGGCGATGACAGGTACGTTCAACCTCCCAACATCCAGATGTAGTCTCCGGATGAGGGATGAGAACGGACTGTCACCGTCTGGATCGTAGTACCGCTGGGCTTCTGTGAGGTGTGCCCGGTACAGGTCCGCTTTGGTCGCGACGACGGCCATCCACAACCGGCGTTTCTTGTGGAGAAAGTAGTTTCGGGCTCGATCACAGATCTTCTCGAACTCACGGCACTCAGCCTCTTGATTGTAGATGCGCAGGGCGGTGAGGTCGTCGACTCCCTTTGCATCGATGAGGGATTGAGAGAGGATTTTCCGAGCGACATCATCTCTGGGGAGGTTGAATCCCCAGTCGACGACATGAATGATCCCTTTCAGATGAGGACTGTCAAACGCTGCGTCGAGCGCATGGGTTCGAGCGCTGGATTGTTGGCCTGGAACGATCCGGATGATCTGATCCCATTCATTCACCGGGATCCGATACGTCTCAGGGCCCGTCGACGGGTTCGGTTTCTGCCAATCCAGTGAAGCTGCTGACCCGATCATATGTTGGAAGAGCGTACTCTTTCCAGCCCTTGGACGTCCTGTCACAACGATGCGGGTGTAGGCTGTATCCAGAGTCTCGCCCAACCATGACCACAACGCCCAGAGTCGCCTTCGGTTCTGGTACACCTGAATGGGGAGGGATGCTCCCTTCGTCAAGATCATGTCCCAGGACAGGTCAGGCATGATGGGCAGGGTTCTCCATGGTGGTGCCGTTGGCCGAGAATTCCCGTAACGCGGCTCCGTTTCCTCCGCTCGGCCGCAGGCGATCCTCGCCCCGACCCACTGACCCCGGCTCGTAAGGTTACAGGAGAGGGCCGGCCCGGTTGCCCGATACCCAAAGGCGCGCTATTCGTTGGGGCTGTCCCAAAAGCGGGTCGCGCGCTGCGGTCGAACCCCATGGAGATTTCCCGATCATGCGTTGGATGCGATCCGTTTCGTTGATGGCCTTCCTGATGACGGCCCGTGTTTGTTGGTCACCGCTCGCCCTCGCTGAAGACAGCCCGGCGATGACCACCGCGCAGCTCATCGAAGCCGTCGAAACCGCCTATTCCGAAGTCCAGGCCGTGAAGGCCGACTTCGTCCAGACCTCGGCCTCTGCCATCACCGGACAGACGACCCAGCAGGGCATCCTGGAGCTGAAGCGGCCCCAGAAAGCCCGCTGGGAATTTACCGCTCCCCAGAAGAGCCTCCTCGTCGCCGATGGACAGAAGATCTGGATTTATACGCCCGCCGACAATCAGGTCATCGTCACCCCCGATGTCGGCGGGGCGTCGAACCCCACCAGCGACTTGATGGGCCTGCTCACCGATCTCAGCCAGGTCAACCAGTACTTTGACGTCAAGACCACAGAAGATGGGGACACGACCGGGCACACCCTCCAGCTCACCCCCACCGATGATGAGCTCAAAGCCCAGATCCAGACCCTGCAGCTCACGCTCTCCCGGGATGAGTACCTGCTTCAGAAGATGGTCATGACCGATGCTTTCGGACAGGTGACCACGCTCGAATTCTCGAACGTCAATCTCAAGGCGCAGATCGACGACGCCCGGTTCACCTTCCAGGTGCCCGACGGCGCCACGGTCATCGACGCCGCGGGGATATAGAAAATGACCGAACGCGTCCACCTCGTCAGCCTGGGCTGCCCCAAGAACCGCGTCGACAGCGAAGTCATGATCGGCAAGCTGTCTCGCGGCGATGAGTGGGAATTTACCGATGACCCCGAACAGGCCGATGTTATCATCGTTAACACCTGCTCGTTCATCCAGCCCGCCACCGAAGAAAGCATCGACACCGTCCTGGAGATGGCCGGCTATAAGAACACCGCTCGATGCAAGAAGCTCGTGGTCACCGGCTGCATGGTTCAACGGTATGGGACCTCGCTCGAAGGCGAGCTGCCGGAAGTCGATCACTTCCTGGGCACCGGCGAATACCACCGCATCGACCAGGTCCTCCGCGCGCGGGCCGGCGAAGCGCCGAAGAGCTACATCGACACCCCGATGTACATCCACGATGAGATGGCCCCGCGGCTCTCACCGTGGAAGCCACATTCGTCGTATCTGAAGATCTCAGAGGGCTGCAACCACCGGTGCGCCTTCTGCATCATCCCTCAGCTCCGCGGCAAGCTGCGCAGCCGGACCATCCCCTCGCTGGCCACTGAAGCCCGACAGCTCGCCACTCAGGGGGTCCGCGAGCTGTCGCTGGTCAGCCAGGACTCCACCGCCTATGGCCGGGACCTCGGCGATGGGACCTCGCTCGCCAACCTGCTCCGGGTGTTGTCCACGGTTGATGGCATTGAGTGGTTGCGGCTGCACTATCTGTACCCGCACGGTCTACCCGCTGATCTGCTTCAGGTCATCGCCGAAGAGCCCAAGGTCTGCAAGTACATCGACATCCCCCTCCAGCACGCGTCGGGGCCGGTCCTCAAGGCGATGCGGCGGGGCGTCACCCGCTCCGGACAGGAACGCATCCTCGATCGGATTCGTGGGAAGGTCCCTGATATTGCGGTGCGGACCACCTTCATCGTCGGCTTCCCTGGTGAGACCGACGAAGACTTCGATGTCCTCTGTGACTTCGTCCGACAGCAGCGGTTCGATCGGGTCGGCGTGTTCACCTACTGCCAGGAAGACGGCACCCCCGCCGCCACCCTCGACGCTCAAGTGCCCGAAGACGTCAAGCTCGCGCGCCAGCGGCGGCTGATGGAGATCCAGGCCGACATCAGCCGCGAGCGGCTGCAGCGGTGGGTCGGCCGCACCGTCCCCGTCCTCATCGACGGCGTCTCTGAAGAGCACGAGTGGGTCCTCAGCGGCCGGATGGCCACCCAGGCACCCGAAGTCGACGGTCAGGTGTTCCTGGACGCGCCCGGCGGCGACGTCCAGGCCGGCCAGATGCGGCCGGTGAAGATCATCCAGGCCGCTGACCACGACCTCGTCGGCGAAGTCGTCGCCTGAGCGATGTCATTCACTTCGGCTTCGGGGTGACCTTGTCGCCGCGGACCTGATCCGCCCGCAGGACCTCGCTGGCCAACGCCACCCGGAAGCCCTCCTCACGCTCGGCCCAGTCTAAAATGGCGGGAAGCCCTGGATCATCTGCCTCGAGGACCATCGCTGCCGCGCCCCCTTGTGCAGACAGCAAGCGGGTTCGGCGCAAGGTCACCGCTGCCGAGCGCCGCTGGCCCGTCTGGGCTGGAACCCAGTGATCCCGTAAAAACGCCGGCGCGGTGCCCCGGGCGCCCACCTGGACAAACACGGCGAACGGGTCCGGCAGCGCGACACGCGGCGGGGCTTCACTGAGCACGCCGGTGCAAAACGGCACCGACGACATCGCCTTCGACAGCGCGTCCGCGTCCCGGAGGGCTTCGGGGTGGCCCCGCAGATCGACCAGCACCTCATGCCACGCCCGCGCCGCCGTCCGCGCCAGATCCAGGCTGAAGGGCTGATACGGTTTCACCGCGATGGTCAGCGGGGCATCGGTCGAGGCGATCCAGGGCGTCGCGGTCTCTCCCAGCCCCGCCACGATAAGGGCGATGAGCGGCCGCTCCCGAAGCGTAGACGTCCGCGGCGCCCGCGTCTCGCTCGGCAGGGTCGGGATCAGCAGAAGCTGTTGGCGCAACGCCGGCCCGGCATACGCCCGAATCTCCGCATCCAGCCCATCGACCCGCGTCACATACAGCTCCACCCCCACGGCTTCCCCGGTGAGACGAATGTGTTCCGCGGCCTGCTGTGGAGAGGCTCCAGGGGGCAGTCGGTAGACCGCGCGCCGCACCCCATCCTCTTCAGACGCGGCCAACAGCACCGCGCCGGTCAATGGAAGCTCCTCAGACAACAACAGGTCCACCGTCTCGGTGTTATGGGTGACCGCCGGAGCGGGGAGCGTGGTCTCTGGCTGAACGAGCCGACGAATCAGCTCCGGCGCGAACCACAGCATGGCGACCGCTGTGAACAGGCCGACCAGCGACGCGATCAGCTGTCGAGCCTTCATCTCAGCAGGTGGTCGAGGGCGGCCTGGAGCTGCGGATCGTCGGCAAGGCGTGCGTCGACGTCGCCGACTCGGGGGATGGTTGGATCGGGGGCGCGGTGGGCAGCGAGCGGCAGCTCATCGAGTTGGACGAGCAGCGACTGCTTCTGGGCGTCGGGGATCGTCAGCCCCGCGATCGAGGCCCGGAGCGCTGCAGTGTGCTCTGCGGCGGTCTGTTGCATCTCGACTCGGATGTCGGGCTCCAGCCCCTCCCGCGGCGCGATGCTCTCTCCGTTGGGCAGGTAGTAGCGCGCCACCGTGAGCTTCAGGGCGGAGCCGTCGGCGAACTCGTAGATGCTCTGCATCGAGCCCTTGCCATAGGATGCGCTGCCGATCAGGGTCGCCCGATCCAAATCGCGGAGCGCACCGGCCACCAGCTCCGAGGCGCTGGCCGAGTCGCCGTTGATGAGCACGACCATCGGCATCGTGAAGTCATCGGCGTCGGTCGAGGCCACATACGCCTCCGGCGCTGCGTCCCGACCGCGGGTCTCCACGATGAGGCCATCGGGCACGAACAGGTCGACCAGATCAACCGCCTCGGTGATCAGGCCGCCGGGGTTGTCCCGGAGGTCGAGGACAAGCCCCTTGAGCGTCGCGCTGTCTTCGAGCGACTTCACCGCCAGCGCGACCTCTGCAGCGGTCCGCCGCGAGAACCGCTCGATGTGAACATAGCCCACGCCCGCCTCGAACCGATCGGCGTCGACGCTCACCTCCAGAATCTCATCCCGGACGACGGTGAAGGCCATCGGCGCGCCTGCGCGTGTGACGGTCAACGCCACCGCATCGCCCTGCGGCCCGCTGAGGCGGTCGCGGATCCGGGTGAGGCTCACGCCATCGATGGCGTCGCTGTCGATGGTGATCAGCCGATCACCAGCCTGTAACCCCGCGATCTCCGCAGGGCTTCGAGGCAGGACCCGCTCGATGAAGACCCCCTCGCTGCGGCCGAGCAGCTCGACGCCGATGCTGAAGTAGCGGCCGTCAGCGCGGTCCTGGAGCTTCTGGTACTCGTCGGGGGACAGCCAGATCGAGTGGGGATCGAGGTCGTTGACCATCCCCCGGATGGCGGCGTGGATGAGGTCGGTCGGGGTCCGCTCCTCGACATAGGCGCGCTGGATGGTGGTGAGGGCGCGGGCGAACGCGTCGAGGCTGTCGTATCGATCCTTGCCGCTTCCCCAGGCAGACCGGACCGTCCCCGCGCCGGCGAACAGCCCACCGGCGAAGACGCCGCCGACGAGGACAAATGCGCGGAGGGTGTCCAGCATGACAGGATCCTATTTCTGGAGCCAGAGGGCAGGGTCCTGCGGCTGGCCGTTGTACCGAACCTGAAAACCCAGGGTCGGCTGACTATCATCCGTTACCCCGGTGGTCCCCACGTTGCCGATGACGTCCCCAGGGCAGATGAGCTGGCTTCGCCGAACCCGAATTCGGCTCAGATGGGTATACACCGTCTGATAGTCGCCATGGATCAGGGACACCGTGTCCCCGTAGGCGCGAAGGTTCTCCGCGATGCCAACAACACCAGGGAAGACCGCAACCACAGGGGTTCCATAGGCCGCCGCGATCTCCAGCCCCTCGCTGCGTCGCTGCTCTCCCATGGCGTCAAAATAGGGGCCGAAGCCCTGAACCACGGTTCCATCGAGGGGCCAGGGGAGCTGGCCATAGAAGGCCCGGAGGTTGCCGACGTCGCCACAGCCCCGCTGACTGATCGGACGGCTGGACGGTGCGCTCACCGGATCGGCGAAGCTCTGACGGGCCACGCTCATCTCTCGGAGCATCTGCTGGGCGAGCAACCGCTCTTCTCGAACCTCGCTCAGCATGATGCGTTTCCGATCGCGTTGTGCGCGGAGATCCGCTTCCTTGAGCTGGATCTCCGCGTTGAGGTCGTTGAGCGCCGCCCCGCCTTCCGCCGCGGAAGACAGCGCCGCGGTCTTCCGGGTCGCCGCTTCGCTGAACGCCTCGAACCGCTTCGCATCTTCGGTGATGATGGCCAACAGGTATTCGCTGCGTCGGCGCAGGTCGTAGGGATCTTCGGCGCCAAAGATGATCCGGGCGAGCCCACGGCGGTTCAGCCGGTACAGCGCCCGGACCCGCTCGCCGATGGCTTCGCGGTGGGCGTCGAGCTCGCGGTTGGCGGCGTCCACGTCCGCCTGCAGCCCAGCCAGTCGCTGCTCCTGCGACGCCCGCTGTTCGCCGAGGGACTCCATCTCGACGGACAGGGCCTGAAGCTCCAGGTCCATCTCCCGGATCTCATCGAGGATGCCCCGCTCTTCGGCCTGGGTGCGCTCGATGGTCTGCCGGGGATCCGACGCGACCGGTGCTCGGCCAGGGATATCCTCGGCCGAAGCGGACAACAGCAGGG
>JBCBLB010000516.1:0-7207 GCA_038520555.1 Myxococcota bacterium
AGATCGCGGGGGCGCGCCCGGTTGAGCGTCCTCCGCTGCCTCATGTGACGGTCGCCCGTCCACCGCGTCGGGCTGATCGTGATGTGCGCGCTGCCGGGCGCGCGTGGCTGGATGCTCAGCCGCCGATTGATGCATGGGTCCGCTTCGAGCGGATCGCGCTGTACACCTGGAACGTCGATCGGCGCACCCGGTTGTTCCAGATCGTCGCGGAGCGACGGCTGGACGGGGGCGTCAGTCCCTGAGCATGTATGCGCCGTCTTCGCTCTCCCAGTCCTGTCGGGGCCACATCGGTCTGGTGTCGCTGCCATCTGCTTCGACGCATCCCAGCCACTGATCGGGCTCTTCGAGGACCCGGACGACCGCCTCGATGCCGTAGCGGGCGTTGAGCCCGTCTGCGATTCGTTCGTCGTAGGAGAACCGCAACCGAACCATCGGCATCACGGTCGCTTTGCCATCGACCACCCGGACGGTGTCCTGGAGCTTGCCGACGGTCAGGAACAGCGGACAGGTCCCATATTCGTAGAGGTGATGGAAGGCGTCGTCCATTCCCAGGCTGCCCAGGTTGGCCACAAACATGGACGTGAACATGGGGTCGCCCTTGATGAAGAAGTCGGGCAGCAGGTTGTTGTAGTCTAACCACTTCACCAACCGGGCCGCGGGCTCCAGCACCGGACGGGGCAGGGCGTTGAACAACTGAAACTCCTGGTCGGTGGAAGTCTTCTTCCCCGAACGGTTCAGCCGGATGTCCGAGTTGATCCGTTCGCAGAACGCCTTGAACGTCTCCCCGTCCTGGTGGTCGAGCTTCACCGTCGCGATGGAAGAGCGACGCGCGAAGCCATCCTGGGTCTTTCTTCGCTTCATCGAGAAGGTCAGCCACCGCGCATTCCGCTGGTACAGCCGGCGGCCGACGGTGAAGCGGTTCATCTGCCGGGTGCTGGCCAGGCCGATGCCGCAGGCGGCGACTGCGCAGTGTGTCAGGTTGCCATTAAACTGTTCCCGGGCCTTCTCCAGGTAGGGGATCAGCCGGCGGGCGTCGACATAGGCATCGAAGAACACGATCGATTCATTTCGGGTCGGCATGATGAAGAACATCAGCCGGCGGTAGGGCTTGACCGACAACAGCGTCCCGTCGGGGCGGCTGGACTTCAGGCTCAACAGAAAATAGACCGCCACCACGGCCACCAATCCGATCCATACCCCGCTCATCTGTCCTCCTCCGCTCCGGTTAACGAGCAGTCTACCCGATGAGGAGCGGCAGAGGGTACCAGGAGTGACCGAAGCTCACTGGAAGAGCTTCATGACCTCTTCTTTGTCGCTGCTGAAGGTGAACTGGCTGGCCAGCAGCGCGCCGTTCTGGGGATCAACGATTCGGGAACGGAGCGCGTAGACCACCTTGACCTTGTCGTCTTCAAACGAAAACAACGGCAGGAGCTGAGAGACCTGCATGACCGTGAAGGTGTTGCCCGCTGCGCTCGCCTGGACCACAGCCAGCTTGTCCTTGCTGAACGATTCGCTGTTGATGGCCATGATCAGCTGCTGCATCCCTGCGGCCGTGATGGCTCCCCCGTTGCCGATGGACGCGTCTGGCGTGGGGCTCGGCTGGATGATCTCGGGCGCCGGCGTCGGCGTCGGCGTTGGCGTTGGCGCTGGCGTCGGCGTCGGCTGAGTGAGCGTCGGGGGGGGCGTCGGGGTCGGCGCGTAGACCGGCGTTCCTGTAGGGACGTCGGGGTACGGGACCGCTGGTTGCGCGGCTGGATCGGTGAGGGGCGTCTGAGCGGGGGCTTCGGGCTGCGGGGGGACATACACCAGCACCTTGGCCTTGTACCGAACGCCCTTGTCGGTCTGCTGGGTCTCGATGCACCAGTCTTCGGGGCGCATCCCCTGGACGGGGGCTTCTGGGGTGGCGCCGACGGCGCGGCCGGCCTGGATGGTGGCGTTGTTCATCGCCCGGTTTCGGGCGGTGGTCTCTTCCTTCACCGGCTTCGAGGTGCCCACCACATACGCACCACCGTCCGATGCGTCCGGCAGCGACGACATGAAGTTCGCACACGAAGAGGCCGACTGCTGGTTGTACGGGGTCTCACTGACCTTGAAAGCGAAGTAGATGGGGTTGGGGAACTCGACGGACCGTTGCCACTCAGAAGTGCGGCTGAATTCGGCGTCGGCAGTGGTGCCGGAGTTGGGGTCGAGGACGTTGGCCTGCGCGTCGGCGTTGCGGGCGGCCATATGGTACACGGCGCCGGTGCCCTGAAGGAACTCCCCGACGTAACGGCGGGAGCACTGGTCGGGGGTGGCCTTACAACAATCGGTGAATGCCTGCGGGTCGTCGATGTGGGCGATCATTTTGCCGGTGAGGATGTATTCGACTTTGACCTGGTTGTCTGACTGCCCGCTGCCATCGGCGTCCGCGATGATGGGGATGCCCAGCCGGGCGCTCGCCGCGGTCGATACGTTGAGCATCTCAGAGTATCGCACCCCGCCGCCGTCGACGAAACGGTACGAGATATGCTGAGAACAGGACAGCTGCATCGACGCGGACTCATCGAGGTTGTTCGAGTCGTCAGGCACAAACCGCCCAAGATAGGAGGAGGGGTCGGTGTCAAACGAGTTCCGCAGATAGACGTTGCTGCTGGCTGCGAGCGTCATGGCCTGAGGGCGGATGTTGCTGGTTTTGGGCGCACAGCCAATCAGCGCCGCGAACACAAGAAGCATGGGGGATCACTCCGTTGTTGTGTCCCCGAAGAATATCAACCGGTGGTATGAACGGGGACGCCGACCCTAACGCACGGTTTGTCGGTTACCTTCCGTGACGATCCGATGGCAGAGGTGTAGTTCAGGGGCTGTGATAAACCGTCGGTTCTTCGATGAGGGCGACGTCTTCGATCCAAAGCCGCAGCCACCCGCGCTTCTTCTGAAGACAGTCCACCGACATCCCGGCAGACTTGAGCTGACTTCGGGTCCGGTGGAGCAAGACATGCAACCGGTTCGGGGAGAACGTCCACCAGCGCCGCCCCCAGACCTGAACGCCGACGTCGTCATCAGAGCACCAGCCCTGGTGGGCCGGGGGCTTGCGCTGCTGCCGATCGGCGCTGAGCTGACGGGCGAGCACGAGAAGAAGCGCCGTTCGATTCTCTGCCGTGACCACACAGCGCTTGTTGCTGGACATGTCCTCAACAATGGCCTGGTCGAGGTGGGGCATGCTGAAGCGATACGGCAACCCCTTGTTGCGGATCTGCTCGGGAGCCTGGGAGGGCGCGACCGACTGGATCGACGGGTTGGTGATCGAGCCGGAGAGCGAGAGCATCGAGTCTGCGGCCTGAGAGGCGTCGTCTTGAGACGGCTCCATCGTGGTGGCGCCGTCTGGAGAGGAGTCGCGAAGACGCAGGCGGTGAGAACCGACGCGGAAGATCTTGTCCGCGGTCAGCGGCATTCGGACCGTCCCATAGACCAGGGCGGCTTCGCCGTTCTCGACCGCCAGGGTCGCGGCGGCGCCGGGCAGGTGGATGTCGGCGTTCGCGTCGTCGCCCAGGGCATACTGCCGCGCGCTCAGCGGCCAGAATTTGCCATCTTCGAGCGACTCCAGCCAGAGGTTCGGCTGCGCCGTCTCTTCCGTGGCAGGCATCAGCCGAAGTTCGGTGTCGCCCAGGCTCAGACGGGCCGTGTCGGTCACCTGCGCCGGCTCGTTGAGCTGCTCGCCGTCGAGGAAGGTGCCGTTGGTGCTGTTGAGATCCTGGACCCACAGCGCCCCGGATTCCACCCACACCATCGCATGCATCCGTGAGATCAGCGAGTCGCCCAGGCGGACTTGAGCCAGCGAGCTTCGACCGATAAGGACCGGCGCGCCATCGATCGGGATGGCCATCACGACTCGATCTTCGTCGAGCAACAGCAGCTGCGGGCTCGAGCCTGTGTCTTGAGACATACGGTGTGTCTTCCTCGTCACAATTGTTCCGCGAAGTTGAACGGACTCCCAATCTATCGCATATCGCGCCGCCTCGACCACCCCCCTTATCAATAGGGTGCCCTTGTCGCTCAGTCCGTTATCAGCGTCCATAGGTCAGCTTCTGCAGCGCCGCGTTTCCCAACTCCGGCATCAAGAAACCGCCCACCCCGACGCGCGGAGTTGAGCCATCGCCCATCCCTTCACCCACCACACCCTCCGTCAGACACAATCCCCATGAAACTCATCAGTTGGAACGTGAACTCCCTCAATGCCCGAAAGCAGCTCGTCACCATGTTCCTCGACGCGGTCGCTCCCGACGTCCTCTGCATTCAGGAGCTGAAGCTCCCAGACGATCGGGTCCCCACAGACATCTTCACTGAACGCGGCTACCACGTCGCCGTCCATGGACAGCCGCGGTGGAATGGCGTCCTCATCGCCTCGAAGGCTCCGCTGGCGGATGTCCACAAGGGGCTCCCCGACGGCGACGAGGGACAGTCCCGCCTCATCGCTGCCACCGTCGATGGCGTACGCATCGTCAACCTCTACTGTCCGCAGGGGCAGGCCGAAGACTCCCCAAAGTTTCAATACAAGCTCCGGTTTTTCGATGCCCTCATCGATTGGATCGACGCCAGCGCGGCGCCCTCCGATGCGCTCGTGGTCACCGGGGACATCAACATCGCCCCCAGGGCGCACGACATCTGGGCACCCGATCGGTTCAAAAACGTCCCCTCGTTCCATCCCCTCGAACATGCCCGATGGAACCGGCTGATCGAATGGGGCCTCATCGACGCCCTGGAACCCCGGATGAAGCCGGGGACCTACACGTTCTGGGACTATCGCGGCGGCGCGTTTTATCGGAACAACGGGATGCGCATCGACCACTTCCTCGTCACAGACCCCATCAACCAACGCGTCGCCTCCGGGAAGGTGCATCGGGACTGGCGAAAGAAGAAGACCAGCCCAGACGGTGAGAAGCTCACCGCAAGCGATCATGCCCCCGTCGAGATGGTCATCTCTGCGAGCGCATGAGGGCTGCGGCAGCGGAATCGATTAAGCTGAGCGTATGGATGCGTCCGACGCCGTCGTGGTCTGTGTCGCAGGCGTCGCAGGCGGTGACGGCGCCGGCTGGGCGTTCTTGATCATCGAACCCGACGGGTTCATCGATGAAGCCTCTGGCGCGGTGTTTGGCAACCAACACCGCGCCGCGCTCCGCGCCACCATCAACGCCCTGGGTCGGATCTCCTCCGGACAGACCCTCCTGCTCCGCGCCAACCAACGCTCGCTCCTCAACACCGCCCAGAACAACATCCCCAGCTGGCGGCGACACGGATGGGAGCGCGCGGATGGCGTCGCAGACCTCGACCTCATCCAGGAACTCGCAGACCAGCTCGCCGCGTTTCAGGTGCACTACCAGTCCGCCTCCTCGAATCCCCAACCCGCCGACCTGCGCGTACAGAAGCTCGCCCGAGACGCCACCGCCGATCCATATGCCTACGACCCCGACGATGTTGAACCACAAGACGTTGAGCCCGAAGACATCCTCGATGAAGAGACCCTTCAGCCCTACCTCCCAGAACCACAACCCGAAGAAGAACCACAACCCGAAGAAGGCCCAGAACCCGAAGAAGAATCAGAACCCGAAGAAGAATCAGAACCCGAAGAAGAATCAGAACCCGAGGAGGAACCCTGGCCAGAAGGGGGGCAGCCTCTGGCTCCAGGGCGTGTTTTCGAACCGGTCGTTCCCGTTGAGCCAGAACATGAGCCTCAACCAGAAGTGGACCTTAAGCCTTTGTTATTGGTGGAGGATACACCGGAGCCGATCGGTGGTCCAGAGCCTGAGCCGGCGCAGCTCTCGTTGTTGTCTGCGGGCAGCGGCGATGGTGGAATCAGCGCCATGGATGCCATCGCGGAGGCGATGGCGTTGGACCTTGGGCCTCGGCTGGTGGCGTACATCGACGGGCAGGTGGAAGGGGGGGAGAGCCGAGGCATGGGGGGGTGGGCGTTTTTGCTGTTGGACAAGAAGACCGATCGGTGCCTGTCTCGTCGCAGCGGCGATGCCTGGAGCACAGGGCTGAGAATGGAGATGATCGCGGCAGTGTCGGTGCTGTCTGCGCTCAGAGGGCGGCAGGAGATCGAAATTCGAACCGATCGCCGACCGCTCATCAAGATGTGTATGGAGTGGATCCCGCAGTGGGAGCGCAGAGGGTGGGTCAAACGCAACGGCCAGGAAGTCCAGAACCTCGATCTCGTGCGGCAGCTCAACGCCTTGCAGCGCCAGCATCAGGTCTCCTGGCGGTGGGTGCCCAACCACGCCGGAGAGTCCGGAAACCATTTCGTCGAGGATCTCGCCCGTTCGGCCATCGGCGCCCTCTCTGCTGGCGATGATCCCGAGAAGACCGTACGATATGACCACCCTCCCGTCGAGACCCTCCTTTAACTCAATCCACATCCCCCCTTGTCCGATGAAGTGCCCGGTTGAGGGGGATCTCGATGGTCATCTTACTGTTGCTGTGCTGTGCCGCGCCCTCGGTTGAAGACCCCGCTGACGAGGCGGATACGGACGCCGATGCCGACACCGATGCTTCACCAGAGCCGTTGTTTGCCCTGCGCGTGGACGATGGGCGAGGGGACTTCACCCTCTCCGCCGAGTGGGCGTTCACATTCGACGGCGCCGCCTTGTCCGGAACGGTCCGCTACGCCTCGAAGAACCTCTATGCGCCTGGAACCTGTGACCAGGAGATCAGGGTGAGTGGCGCCGCCTATGTCGGGGACTGTCCCACCTGTGACTTCCAGTTCTCCATCGATGACGCCTCTGTCCGATCCTCGTCAACGGTCGGGATCTGTCGGGTGATGCCGACCTTTTCGCTCCTGGAGAGCGACCATATCGAGGACCTGGTCGTCGGCTATGCAACCCCTGAGGCGTGGATCGGCTACACCGCGGTCAACCGCTACGAAGACGAGGTCGTTCGACAACAACGAACGCGACGCATCGGGGACGAGGAGCGCCTGGACGGTGACAACCTCTTCCGTGCTTCGGTCTCTGCGGGGGAGGGGACGATGAGCGTCTCTGTGGTTTACCAGTACGGTGACCTGGGCGCGCAGGCCTACTTTGGAACACTCACCGAAGTCTGCGCGGGGAGCTATGTCCGCAGCCTCTATGCGCCAGTGGCCGGTGCTTATCAGGAGGTTTCTTCGTTGAGCTGTGATGTCGAGGCGCTCACGGACGTCTGGTCGCTCCGCGCGGAGGCGGGGGATCAGCTTCGG
>JBCBLB010000335.1:0-10441 GCA_038520555.1 Myxococcota bacterium
GAAGGTCGCCTTGGCGCCGTCTGCGTTCTGAACTTCCTGGGCCGCAGCAGCGTATGCAGCCGCGTCGGCCATGGGGCAGGCGAACGCGTCGACGGACATGAACAGAGCAAGAGAGATGAAGAGTGCGCGCATGGAGAATCCTCCGTTGGGGTACATCGCCTATTGTAACGGAACTTCTGTCCGCTGCGAGCCTGTATCTCACCACCGGATCGGCGATCGCACCGAAGCCCGCCTCAGAGGCTCAACAGCCGTCGTCGACCGCACCATTGCAGTCGTTGTCTTTCTGATCCCCACAGATCTCCACCGCGCCGGGGAAGCTGGTCGCATCCTGATCATCGCAGTCCCCCTGCTCGCTGGCGTAGCCGAAAGGCTGCTCACAGGACTCCAGGACGGAGTCGGTCGTTCCATATCCATCGCCATCGAGGTCGGAGTACCAGATAAGCTGGCTGACCGTCTCGGGCTCGTCGACGCGACCATCGCAGTTGTTATCGATCTCATCGCATTCTTCGGTGGCCAGGGGGTTGACGTTCGGATCCGAGTCGTCGCAGTCGTCATCGGTGAACCCGTCACCGTCCCGATCCGAGATCGCGTCGCCGCTGTCGTCGTCTTTGTCCCCACACCCCACGCTGAGAAGCGCCGCCAAGAACAACAGTCCGATCCGCATGTGCTCATCCTCCGGGCATCTGTGCGATGAGTCTACAGAATTGATGCCAGATTCAGCGACAAGACCGTGTCAACAAGGTCGGAAGAAACCATGAGAGAGACAAAAGAAGCCCCACCCCAGCCAAAATCAGGAGCCACCCGCTAAGTCGTGGCGAAATTGGTTGGGATGGGGGACGTTCGCCCGCAGATGTCCTGCGCGCCACCCATGCAATGCATCAGGTGATTATGGCAATAACACATTTCATTCATGTGCAAGGTGACAGATCATCAACGACCAACGGTTTTTTTCCTGAGATTGAAAATGAAAGCATTGACTCTTCATTACAAATTTGACACGTCAACCAAGAGAACAGATGGAATGCGGATATCCATGAAAGAACGTGCTCCTTATATGATAAGGTCCGACTCCTATCCTTCATTGTCTTGGAGGGATTGATGCGTGTGGGTGACATCTGTGGGCGAGACGTGGTGACGGTGATGGTCTCGGACACCGTCGTCGCAGCGGCCCAGCAAATTCAGGAACATCGTTCCATTGCTGCCGTTATTGTTGAACCGGGCGGTGACGATCCGATTCCGGTCGGTGTGATAACCCGTGGCGATCTGGTGGGTGTCATCGCCCGATCGCCTGAACATATTGATCGGCTTCTGGTAGAAGACATTGTCTTTCACCCGTTGGTGACTGTGGAAGAAGACGTCACGACCTGGCGCGCCCTGCAGCGGATGCGAGATCGGGGTGTTCGTCAGATGCCGGTCGTTGATGAGGCTGGAATATTGGTTGGAATTGTAACCATAGACGATTTCGTGGTTCATATCGGTGAGATGCTGGGCGGCCTGTCGCGGATCATCACCGCTCAGTCAGGCCGTGACGCGGCGATCTGAGCCATCACGGTCAGGGTCTGCTGGATGTCCTCTTCAGAGATGTCGAGGTGGGTCACCATCCGCGCCCGGGTGGGGCTCATGGTCCCGAAGCGCACGCCCGCCTGCGCGGCTTGTTGGGTGATCGCGGCGGCATCGGGGTGCTCCAGATAGACCATGTTGGTGGTCGGCGGTGTGACGGTCCACCCCTGCGCGGCGAGCCCTTCGGCGAGCATCCGTGCGTGCGCATGGTCGTCGTGGAGCCGGCTTCGATGGTTCTCCAGGGCGAACAGCCCGCCAGCGGCGAGGATTCCGGCCTGCCGCATGCCGCCGCCAAACATCTTTCGGAACCGCCGGGCCCGTCGGATGAGGTCCCGCGAGCCGGCGAGCAGCGACCCGCCTGGCGCGCCGAGGCCCTTGGACAAACAGACCGAGACCGAGTCAAAGCCCGCGACGAGGTCTTCTGGGGGCAGGCTCATGGCTGCGGCGGCGTTCCACAGCCGCGCGCCGTCGCAGTGAGAGACGAGGCCCCGGGCTTGGCAGCCGGCGACGGCGTCCCGGAGGGTCTGCGCCGGATAGGGGGTTCCGCCGCCCGCGTTGGCGGTGTTCTCGACGGCGAGGACCCGGACCGGGGTGACGTGGTCATTGGGGCTGCGATCGGCGAGCGCGAACGCGGCGTGTAGATCGATGATTCCATCGGTCCCGGCGACCCGGAGCAGGCTCAGGCCAGACAGCACCGCTGGCGCGCCGCTCTCCCAATCGCCGATGTGGGCGCCCGCCTCCAGCACCACGGCGTCCCCGGGCTGTGTCTGGCAGCGCAGGGCGAGCTGGTTGGCCATCGTCCCGGTGGGCACGAACAGCGAGGCTTCCTTGCCCAACAGGGCTGCGCCGAAGGCTTCCAGGCGGTTGACGGTCGGATCCTCTCCATACACATCGTCGCCGACGCTCGCGTTCGCCATGGCCTGTCGCATCGCCGTGGTGGGTCGGGTGACGGTGTCCGAGCGCAAATCAATCATCCGATCATCCTGGGTTCGAGGGCGGCTTCGTATACTACCTGAGCCATGAAACCGGAGCACCGTGATGACCATTGACGCCGTGCGGACCCCTGAAGCGCGCTTCGCCGACATCCCTGACTTCCCATATTCCCCCAGGTATCTCGATGACCTGGCTGGATTTGAGGGGCTTCGGATCGCAGTGATCGATGAAGGCCCACGGGACGCCGCGCATGTCTACCTCTGTCTACACGGCCAACCCTCCTGGTCGTTTTTGTATCGGAAGATGATCCCGGTCTTCGTCGCGGATGGCGGCCGGGTCATCGCTCCCGATCTCCTGGGCTTCGGGCGGTCGGATAAACCTGTCGATGATTCAGTGTATACCTTCGATTTCCATCGAAGGATGCTGATGGCTCTGATCGCCCGGATGGATCTTCAGCGAATCACGCTGGTCTGCCAGGACTGGGGCGGGATCCTGGGGTTGACGATTCCGATGGAGATGCCGGAGCGGTTCAAAAGGCTGATCGTGATGAACACCGCGCTCACAGTGGGGCTGAGCCCTGGAGAAGGGTTCATGTCGTGGCTTGCGTTCAGCCGCACCAGACCGGACTACTCGGTCGCGGGCCTGTTTCAGCGTTCGGTGCCCGGTATCACGGCGGCGGAAGCCGCGGCCTACGAAGCACCGTTCCCCGACGCGCGATATCGAGCAGGCGCGCGGGTCTTCCCTGCGATCGTCCCCATCACTCCCGAGATGCCCGGTGCGGCGATCTCGAAGCAGGCTGCGCGGTGGTGGAAGACGTCCTGGCGCGGTGACAGCTTTATGGCCATCGGACTCCAGGATCCGGTGCTGGGCGAGCAGGTGATGATGGGGTTGCATCGACTGATCCCCAACTGCCCCCCGCCGCTTCGCCTCGAAGACGCCGGACACTTCGTTCAGGAACGTGGAGATGTGGTGGCGCGTGCCGCGCTGGCGCACTTCAACCGCTGAGGGCGTCGGCTCAGCCTTCCTGCGTGACGCTGACGATGGTGCCGTCAGCCAGCACACGAACCGAAAGCCGCACACCATCGAACGTTCGAATGTCGACGTCATAGACGTCGCCGTCCAGCGCGGCCTCCAGCAGCGCTGCATCGGGCCAGCGCTCATCGATCGCGCTGACCACGTCGATGGGCAGCTCGTCGATGGGGATGTCGAGCCCATCTGCGTCGCTGGCGTCTGCATCGGCGTCGCCGGCTTCCTGTTCGACGTAAACGTCAAGGATCTGGCCGTCTTCTGTCACGTTGACTTCGAGAAGATCGCCCTTCACGGTCCGCAGCTCGACTTCATAGACGTCGCCGTCCTGTTCGGCCTCCAGCAGCGCTGCATCGGGCCAGCGGTCCTCAAGCGCGTTGAGGACATCGATGGGCAGATCATCAATGGGGATCTGAAGTTCTTCGTTCTCGCTGACATCACAGGCACCAAAAACAAGGCACCCGAGGATCAGAAGACGGTTCAGCATAAAATCCCTCGCTTCGAGTTGTGACAACATAATCCAGTCTTCTGCCGAGCGAAAGATCTTCACCCGATCAGAACCACGATTCATCCCAGCTCATGGCAGGGATTACGCCGAACCAGCCAGGGCCTTCAGGGGATCAACCGGATTGAGCGGCAGGGAGTACCGCACCGCAGGCACACGCTTGCCAGCCACGGTGAACATCCGCCGCTGGCCGTCTGCCACCAGACCGCACCGCTCATAAAACCGACGGGCCGCGACATTGTCCGCGAGCACCCACAAAACCCCCCATCGAAACGGCTCTGCTTCCAGCTCGGACCAGACATGGAGCATCATCTCTCTGCCCAGGCCGCGCCGCTGCATCCGGGGGTGAACGTACAGCTCATACAGCTCTGCGGAGAACCCCTCGTCCAGGTCGGGATCGCGACAGGGGCCCGCGGTCGCGTAGCCGACGAGGTGCGCGCCGACCTGGATGCCCCAGCCCAGCTCGTCTGCGCGCGCGAGGCGGGCTCTCCAGTATGGCACCTGGGGCGCCGCGCGCAGCCTGGCGAGGTACCGACCCGGGAGGATCCCCCGGTAGGCGGACTGCCATGCCGCGGCGCGGATGAACGCCACGTCCAGGGCGTCCGTCGGACGAAGTCGTCTCAGAATGGGCACATTCAATTTGTAAGGCCCGCTTCGCAGACGAAAAGGGCACCGCTCCGCTTCGCTGCAGTCCAACGTAGATGACGATGTCGAAGATGAAGGTAAAGATACCCTGTATGGTTCCTGGATCATGGTCCTCTCGATGGAACGTCCTGCGGGGATGGTTCCCCCTCACCGGTGTCGGCGTCCTGATGATCGGGGGGAGCCTGTGGGCGTTTGCCGGGTTCGGCCTCTGGCGGCAGGATCTCATCTTGTTCATCGTTGGCCTCGTCGGCCTCACCTTGAGCCTGTGGTGTCTGCTGGCCACCGTGATCGGGGCCTTGCGGGTCTTCATCGCGCTTCGCGATCCCCCGCCTGCGCCCACGATGGAGATCGAGTGCGGTCGCCCCGCCCGACTGCCTTTCTCTGCGCCTTCGCTGTGGGGGCTGCCCTTCATCACGGTCGACTGGAGATGGCAGTCTCCGTCGGTGGATTTCTCGCGCACAGATGGGCACGATCGGATCGTCCCGGGCCGCCGCGGGGTGGTCTCCCAGATCGTTCGAGAGGTGGAGATCGGCGATGTCTTCGGGGTTGCGCTGGTTCGGTTTCGACACATCCAGCCGGCGTCGATGCGGTTCGTGCCTTCGACCGGGGCGCTTCGCGATGTGCAGGTCGTCCATGGCCTCGCTGGCGGCGAACAGCTTGGCCACCCCGAGGGCGAGCCGGTGGGCGATCGCATCGACATGCGTCGGTATGGTGAGGGCGATCCGATCCGGTATGTGCTGTGGAAGGTCTATGCCCGTCGTCGCGAGTTGATGGTGCGTACGCCGGAGCGGGCGTTTTCACCGGCGCGCCAGACGATCGCCTATCTGGTCACCGGTCCCGATGATCCCGCCGCCGCAGGCGCTGCCCGTGTCGCTGTGGAGAGCGGCGCGATGGGGCAGGACTGGAGCCTGGGCGTCGACGGCGCCAGCCAGATCGCCGAGAGCGCCCCCCAGGCCATGGACCTGATCGTGCGCTCCGCGGAGACCGCGGCCAACGATGGGGGGAGCGGGCTCCACTCCTTTTTGCGCGCCGCCGATGTGCAGACCGGCCGGCGGGCGATGGTCTTCGTTCCGGCGAAGCCGGGGCCCTGGCTGGATCGGGTCGCCGCAGCGGCCGGAGATGAGCGGCTGGAATTCTTCGTCTGTGTGGACGGGGTCTCTCGAAAAAAGCCACGAACGTCTCTCTTGAAGCGGTGGTTGTTTGAGCTGGATTCTGTGGCGGACAGACCGCAGACCGACTGGGAGGGACTGCAGACTGTGCTCCGAGAGCTTCATCAGAGCGGCGGCCGGATTACGGTGGTCGACCGTGCAGCCGGGCGGGTCTTCCCCGCCGATCAACTCCGGCAGTGGTGACGGATGCGTGCGCTGATTGAGCAGGTGATTCGACTGGGAAAGTACCCGCTGTGGCTGTTGCTGGCGGCCTGTGCGGCGTTGTGTCTGGTGGCGCCGTTCACCACTGCGCTCGGCCAGTCTTCCGCGGTGATGGGCGCCATCGCCGGTGGCATGGTGGGCGAGGGGCTGGGCCGGAGCCGGCTGCGCACCCGCAGCTTGTTGGCCCTGTTCGCCACGCTCGGGGGGGGGCTGCTCCTGGCCGACTGGCTCGTGGTCGGCGCGCTGCCGTTCGCATCGATCATCGGTCCGATCGGCGCCCTCAAGCTGAGCACGATGCTGAACTTCGGCGGCGGGATGGGGCTGGCCAGCCTGACGCTCCGTGCGATGGGTCACCGCTGGCCCGCCGCCCGCGCGGTGGAAGTCGCCGTCGCCGCTGCGGCGGTCGCGTTCGCCTTCTCCGCTCACCGCGACGGCTCGGTTGCGCGGCCGCTGTGGTTGAGCGATCAGGCCTGGGCGATGGGCTTCGACCCGATCTACGCCATCATGGCCGCGGGTGTGCTGCTCGCCGTCGCGTTGCCGGCCCTCCTGTTCTTGGAGAGCCGCAAGCCGCTGCCTTTGCTGTCCGGGCTGTTCCTCCCCGCTCTGGTCATCCTGGTCTTCCTGTTTACCGACCCCGCCTCGCTCCAGACCCCGCCCCAGACCGCTGACCTCGACGACATTCAGGATGGGTTCGCCTCATCCTCTGGGGAAGACGAGCAACCCACCAGCGCAAACGGCAAAGATGACGCCCAGGACGGGCAGCCGCAAGATGGGCAGCCGCAAGATGGGCAGCCGCAAGATGGGCAGCCACAGGACGGACAGGCCCAGGGCGGCCAGCCGCAAGATGGCGAGCAGGGCGGTGGGCAGGGCTCCGGTGAGTCCCAGCCCGCTGACGGTGGAGAAGATACAGGGGACTCCTCGTCGTCGACAGATCCACAGGACGCGCTCGAAGGCGATGCATCGAATGGACCGCCTGAGCCTGTGGCGATTGTGATTCTGGGCGATGACTACTCACCGCCATCCGAGCATTTTTACTTCCGCCAGGAGCCGCATAGCCAGTTCAACGGCTCGCGGATGATCAAGGCGAACGACTCAAGGTTCGATGCTGACTTCCTCGATCATTTCGCGGTCGGTATGACGGATCTGGACGCGCCGCCCGAGACGCATCGGACCCGCATCCAGGGCACGGTGTCTCTGCTGACCGAACACACTGCGCCCTTCGGGATCGAGGCGCCGGTTCGCTATACGCCGACGCGAAACCCCCACACCTCGCGGTTCGTGCGAACCTATGCCTTCGTGTCGCTTGCCCAGGAGACCCCCTACGAGAACCTGCTGGGGATGACCGCCGGGCGCTCAGACTGGGACGCCGAGACCTGGACGCACTACACCGAAGGTCCGGAAGATCCGCGGTATCAAGCGCTGGCTCGACAACTTATCGCCGAGCTGCCGCCGCAGTTTGCCGACGATCCGTTCGCCTGGGCGCTGAAGATCAAGCTTCATATCGATGAGAACATGAAGTACACCCGCTCTGAGCGGCACGAAGACGCCGCCGATCCGACGGCGGACTTTTTGTTCGGCAACTTTACCGGCTACTGCGTGCACTCGGCGCATGCGGCGGTGTATATGTGGCGGAGTCTGGGGCTGCCTGCGCGGATCGGGACCGGCTACCTCGTCCGGGAAGAAGACCGCCGCGGCTCTGCGGTGATGATCCGGAACAACCAGGCGCACGCCTGGCCCGAAATCTACCTCGAAGAGGTCGGCTGGGTGGTCGTGGATATCGCTCCGGCTGAGAACCTCGACCCGATGAGCCCGCCCGTCGACGAAGAGACCCTCCAGGCGCTCGCCGAGCTCGCCCGCGATCAGGAGCCGCAGCCTGATCGGGAGCCCATCGACTATGCGCTGTGGGCCGAGCGGCTGCTCTGGCTGTTGAAGACCGGACTCATCGCGATCCTGGCCGTGACGTTGCTGGGGCACTACACCGCGAAGTTCTGGCGGCGGGGCCGATATCGGCTCGCCTCGGCCCGAGCGCTCCCGCGGGTGGGCTACCGCTCGGCGCTCGATCGGCTCGCAGAGGTCGGGATCCGCCGCGAGCATGGCGAGAGCCGCGAGCGGTTCGCGCGGCGGGTTGCCGCCATCGCTCCGGCGTTTGAGACGCTGACGGCGATGCACCTGTCTGCGGTGCTGGGCGCGCCCGACGCGGAGCGGCCGCCGGCGCAGCGGTGGCGGGAGAGCGTCGTCGCGGTCACCACCTCTCTGAAGGCGACGGTCCCGTGGTGGCGGCGACTGCTCGGCTGGCTTAACCCCTTCTCTTTCTATCGGGCACGTTGATGGTTCAGAATGACCAGACTCTTCCTCCTGCGACGCCAGTGACCACGCTCGACGGTGCACGCGGCGTCATCGAACGGCTCTCTGCGCGGCTGACCCAGGCGATCGTGGGCCGCGACGAAGTCATCGAGCTGGTGATCGTCGCCCTCCTCGCTGACGGCCACGTCTTGCTCGAAGATTACCCCGGCTCTGGGAAGACCACCCTGGCCAAGGCCCTCGGCGGCTGTATCATCGACGACAACCCCGACGATGAGATCGCGCCCATTCGCCGGGTCCAGTTTACGCCTGACCTGCTCCCCAGCGACGTGACCGGGACGACGATCTTCGATCCCAACGCCAACCGGTTCTTCTTTCGGCCCGGTCCGATCTTTGCTCATGTCCTGCTCGCCGATGAAATCAACCGGACGTCTCCGAAGGTGCAGGCGGCGTTGCTGGAAGCGATGGCCGAGAAGCAGACCACCATCGATAACCAGACCCGCAAGCTCGACGCGCTGTTCTTTGTCATCGCCACTCAGAATCCGCTTGATCTGGTCGGCACGTTCCCGTTGCCTGCCGCCCAGCTCGACCGGTTCTTGTTCAAGATCAAGATGACCCATATCTCTCGGGCGGCGGAGCTGGATCTGCTGATGCGACTGGACGAGATCAAGCGCGGACCGGCCGAACAGCTTCCCCGGGTGGCCCGGACCGAGGTGCTGGGCGCGCGGCAGGTGATCGGGTCTCAAGTCCACGTCGCCCGCCCCATTTTGGAGGCGCTGGTGGACATCGCCGATCAGACCCGGCGGGACGAGCGCGCGCTGCAGGGGGTGTCGACCCGCTCGTTGGTCCTGATGCTGCCGGCGCTCCAGGCGCGGGCGGTCGCCCGGGGGCGGTCCTATGTGAGCGCCGCGGATGTGGAAGTGCTCGCGCCCTACATCTTCAGCCATCGGCTGATGCTCGCGCCGGGGGCGGGGGAGCCGGAGGCGGTGGTCGCAGATTGCTGCCGGAAGCCGCTGGAGACCCTGGCTCGGAGCACCCTGCGCCGATGACCTCTTCTTTGACGATGGTGGCGTGGTTGTTGGCCGCGCAGGCTCAGACAGATGCCGTGGGTCCGCTCGAAGAGCAGGCGCTGGAGGCGCATGACGCGGGGGAGTACATCACCGCGCGTCGCTTGACCGAAGCATTGCTGGCCGCCGATCCGGACAACCTGACCGGCTTGTATGTGATGGGCCGCGTGCAGTGGCTGTCAGAAGGCGACCACGCCCGCGCGATGCACTACCTGTCTCGGGCAGACCAGCGGTATCGGACAGAGCTGGAAGATCAGGAGGATCGGCCCTGGAAGCTGCACTCCAAGATCATCTTCGCGATGCAGAACGTGGCGGAGGAGACGGGAGACTATGGCCGTCAGCTGGAGCTGATGGACTACTACGATGAAAACTTCGATCCACCCTTTGATCCTGCGGAGCGCGCGTGGGCCTATATGCGAGAGGATCGCCTGCCGGAGGCGCGGCAGGCGGCGATGTCGGGGGTGCTCTCCGACGATCTCTGGCAGCAGGTCATCGGCTACAACGCCCTGTGCGCCGTTGAAGCCGCGGAGGGCAACCGCGAGGATGCGCTTGAGGCGTGTCGGGCGGCGCTGGAGCACCGCCGAGAGAACGGCCAGGGCTCGCTGGCGATCGCGGCGGGCAACGCGTCGGGCGCGGCGGTGACGGCGTTGGACTTCGCCCAGGCTGAGGCGTGGGCTCGGGAGGGGACGCTGAACAGCCGCGAGGTGACGGCATGGCGGCGGTTGATGGTGATGCTCATCGATCAGGGCCGCGCGATCGAGGCGGTCGAGGCGCTCCGCGAGCTGCGCCGGTCGCAGGCGCAGCTCAAGCCGAGCATGCGCGCCTTGAAGCGGGCGGACATTGACGCGGCCTTCTCTCGGTTGTTGTTGGTCGCTGGGGAGACGGACCGCGGGATGGAGGTCATCACCCGTGCCCTGGAGTACCCCGATCGCCGCGGCCTGATCTCCACGGACGAGGAGCAGGCCCGGGGCGGACACAGCGTGCTGCGGGTGGCGATGCGGCGGGTGCACCGGGAGCGAGAGGCCGAGCGGGAC
>JBCBLB010000159.1:0-15638 GCA_038520555.1 Myxococcota bacterium
CGTGCAGCGCCCTGGCTGCGAGACGCCCTCGACGCGGGCTGTATCCTCAGCGGACACCAGCGAGCCTTCCAGGTGCGCTCCCTGGTCAACCTCGCCACGATCCAACTGGACACCGGCAACACAGACGACGCGGGCGCGCTGATCACCCGCGCCCGCGCCTTGTGGCCAGATCCGAACCCCGCGCACCCGACGGCCATCCGCCTCACCGCGCTCGAAGCCCGCATCGCGCCCGCGGCGGCAAAAGAGCAGCCCTGAACGCTCAGGGCAGGGTGCAGACCACCCGGCCGACGATCCGTTCGGGGTCGACGGGGCCAAAGTCGCGGCTGTCCGTGCTGGTCGAGGCGTCTCCGCGGAGGAAGAAGCGGCCGTCTTCCGTGCGGTGGTCGACGCGCTTGAGGATCCGCAGGCGCGCCTCAGTGGGATGCTGAACGAGGACGATGTCCCCATCTTGTGGGGTGACGTCTGGCTTGACCAGGACCGTCGCCCCATCCCGCAGCGTGGGCTCCATGCTCGGACCGGCCACCCGGACGCGGAATCGCCGTCCGAGCAGCCAGGCCAGAAGATCACGGGAGGAGGCAGCCCTCACCGTCGACACCACACCGCTCAGGAGGCGGTGTAGTAGACGACGTCGCGGTTCTTGGTCGCCCAGAACATCTTATGGATCTGCTCGATGTACTCCATCACCTTCTCGGCGTGCTGCAGGCTGACTTCCACCTTGGCGTAGCTGCATTCTTTGGTGGCCTTCCAGAACACATCGTGAAGCTCGGGGTAGGTCTCGACGTGGTGGGGCTTGAAGTAGTCGGTCCACAGCACCAGCAGTTCGGTCTTGGCCAGGTGTGCCTGCTCTTCCTTGATGGCAACGTAGCGGGCGTAGGTGTTGTGGTACTTGACGTAGGCTTCCTTGTCCGACGGATCGGGCACTTCCAGAGCGAGGAGCTTCTTGGTCATGCTCAGGACCGCCTCTGCCGCGATGCGCGCAGATGCCGGGTCGTAGACGCCGCAAGGGCCGTCGCAGTGTGCTTCAGCAACCGGAGCGGGGAAGTGGCGGTTGAAACGTGAGATAAGGGAGCGAATCATGATCCTGCCTTCCGAGTGAGAGGGAGCGGCGGGAAACCAGCTTCACACAACACGCGCAGCGGGCCCCCGCTGGATCGGAAATAGCCCTGCATCCCCTCCCTGTCGAGGGCCTCTTTCCCGCGACGGTCCGCCGCCTTGTATTTTGTTCACCGATTGACATCAACTTCTCCCCCTTCCGTCCGAAGGCCAGAATCAACGGTAATTATTTCAGTCCACTATCTCCCCCGTTGCCTGGCCGCGGCCCATGGGTGACCTGATCAACGAAGAGATTCTGGTTCGTTGTCAATAAATGACGTGCCTCACACCCTGGTTGTGAGGCTGATATGGCGAGGTTTGCAATGTCACAGCGGAAGCGGATCGCGTCTGCGATCGGGCTGGCCGCCGGCGTCATCGCTGGCGTGTTTGCCCTCAACACCTGGATGGTGCCCGCGACGGACTCGACCGTCACAGCGCTCACCGTCGCGACCCCCGACATGGTGGCGATGGACCGGTCGCTGCGACACTGGAAGACCGTCACCACCCCCCCCGATCCGAAGGAACGTCAGTACGCGCTGCGTCCTGCAGCTTCCCAACAACGGGCGATCGCTGCCCGTGCCCTGACCCGAACCGTCGCACGGATGCCTGCCGCAGACATCGGCGCCGTCCGCCGCGCCTATCGACGCGCCCGCGGGACGCGAGACAAGCTTCTGATCATCGGTGGGCTGGGACAGAACGCCGCCCCGGAGGCGGTCACGCTTCTTGAAGAGATCTATGAACGCGCAGACGATCACAGCGTCCGCTCGGGCGTGCTCCGGGCGCTCGGCCGTTCATCTGCGGCGGGGCGACAGGCGCTCCTCATCGCGGAAATGTCCAGCGGCGACAGCCGGCTCCAGCTGCTGGCCATCCAGGGGTTGTATGGCGATGCCGCCTCGATCGACGCCCTCAAGGCGGTCGCCTGCGGAGACCGCCCGGTCGAGATTCGTCTGGAGGCCATCCGGTCCCTGAGCGCGGTGCACGCCCCCGAAGCGCGCGACGCCCTCGAAGCCCTCACCGGCTCCACCGAGACCGCCCTCGTTCGAATGACGGCCCGCAAGGCGCTCCGCCGGTAAGGTTCAGATCAGGGCGATGGCGGTGCCGACGCCCCGCTCCTGGGCCAGGGTGTAGATCGCCTTCGCGACCGCGACGTCTTGGAGCGCCAGACCGGTCGAGTCGAACAACGTGATCTCATCGCCGCTTCGGCCGGGGATTCTGCCCGCCACCACCTCACCCAGGGTGCCATATACCTGCGCTTCGTGGAGGGCGCCGGTGTGGAGGGGGACGTTGACCTCACCGGAGTGGAAGGCCTGCGCCCGATCGTCGACCACCACCCGGGCAGCGGTCAGCACGTCGCTGTCCAGCTCCTGCTTGCCCTCTGCGTCAGCGCCCATGGCGTTGATGTGGGCGCCGGGCTGGATCCAGGCGCGCCGGACGATGGGCGTCCGCACCGGCGTCGAGGTGCAGACGATGTCGCAGCCCGCGGCCTGCTCGACGCTCGCAACGGTCCCGCCGGCTTCTTCCGCGAACGCCTTCGCTGCGTCGGCCGAGGCGTCGGCCATCATCAAGGTCAGCGCGTCGCCATAGACGACCCGGTGCGCATCCAACAGCACCCGGGACTGCACCCCGCAGCCGATGAACCCCAGGGTCTTCGGCGCAGCCTTCGCGAGGTGCTTCGACGCGACCCCCGCTGCCGCCCCGGTCCGAAGCGCGGTCAGCCAGGTGGCGTCCAGGATGGCCAGCGGCGCCGCGGTCCCCGGGTCGCTGAGGATATACACCCCCATCACAGAGGGCAGCCCGTGGCGGGCGGGGTTGTCGGGGTGGGAGTTGACCCACTTCACCCCCGCTGCGCCGTCCATGAACGCCGGCATCGCCCGAAAGTCGCCGTTGTACTGCGGCAGATCGATGTACACTTTCGGCGGCATGCTCGCCGTGCCGGCGCCATGGGCGGCGAACGCTGCTTCGACGGCGGGAAGGACACGGTCCATCGTCATCAGCGCCCGGATCTCGCGCTGGGTCAAAATCAAGGTCTCCACAGTCACCTCATCCAATAGCCGTGCATCGGCCAGGTTCCGCGACGAGGATAACCTCCTGCTCAGTCCATGCAGGGCAGCGACACCAGATACAGCTCATTGTTGGTGTCGATGCATTCTTCGATGCCCCCCCGCGGCTCACCGCCTGGATCGTCGACCCGGGCGATGAGACCGCTGATGCCGATGTCTTCAACGTCGATATAGAACGTCACCGGCGTCACGCTCTGCCCAGCCAGCGGCTCGATCACGGTGTGCGTCTCCAGCAGCGAGACCACCCCCTGATCGTAGCGGTACAAGGAGATGTCGACCGGCGAAAGCAGCGCACCCGTGCCGGCGTTGTGAACGTCCAGGGTGAGGGTGAGCGTCCCTTCATCGTCCACACAGCTCGACGCACAGGCGTCTCGGAGCGCCAGCTGTAGATCGGCGAGGTCGACGACCGGCCGCGCCCGGTAGACGTTGTGTTCCTGCCAGTAGGGGGTCGGTCCGGGGATCCGGCCGCTCGGTGGCGCGTTGGTCACCGCGAAGTCGTGCAGCCCCCACGCCGTGCCTGCACGCAGCCAGCCGCTGGTCTCATGGCCGAGCGCCGTCACCGATGCCGGCGATCCGGCCCCGCTCGAGGTGTAGAGGATCTCTGTCGAGCCGTCCAGATCGATGTCTGCGATGGTTGGATACTCGAAGATCGTCAGCGAACGATGCTCAGAGACCGAGAACAGGGTCTCTCCGGTCGCGCCATCGAAGACCTGTAGCTCCCGCTCATCGGCATAGAGGATCTCGTAAACCCCGTCCCCGTCGAAGTCGTAGCCCGAGCAGCCCGCCAGCCCCGAGTTGTCCTGGACGGTGGTCGACCACAGCGGCGTCGCGTCCAGCTCAAAGGCCGCGAAGACCCCCTGAGATGGCCATGCGATCTCGACCTGGCCGTCCCCATCAAAATCTGCGACGCAGGGCGGACCGGGCTGGCGCGCGCTCCGGGTCACCGTCCGCTCCAGCACCGTACCGTCCGCGTCGAGCACTTCGACGACGCCGCTGCCAACCATGATGACCTCCCCCTCCGGATCACCGTCCACGTCGACGATCGCAGACCAGTGACCGTAGTCCCCCACCACGCCGGTCTGCCACAGCAGACGTCCGTCGGCATCGAACACCTTGTTGCCCAGCACGATCTCCTGGCGGCCGTCCAGGTTGATATCCCCGACCGACGGAAGGGTGTAGACGATGTTTGGCTCCGGCGACAGCTGCTGGATTCGCTGCCCGGTGCGCCCATTCAAGATCGAGTCATTGGTGATAATCTCGACCTGGCCGTCACCCTCAAGGTCTGCCAGCGTGAACATGGGGTGGATATAGTACGCCGCGTTGGCGAGCGGCGCGCTCCAGATCAGCGACCCATTCCGATCCAGTGCGAGCATGACCTGGGCAGCGTCGAACACGATGACGTCGGCTTGCCTGTCGCCGTCGACGTCCCCGAGCGCCACGTCTGCGCCGCCGTAGACGTTGGGCATAGACCAGACCTCTGCGCCGGTGTCGCCACGGAGCACACGCAGCGTCCCCTGCTCAAGGTCCTGGTAGGTGACCACCACCACCGCAGGCACGTCGCGAGCATCGGCCACCCCATCTCCGTTGGTGTCCAGCAGGGGCCCGACTTTGGGCGCTGAAAACGACCCCTGTTCGCCATTCAGCGGCAGCTGCCACTCGATATTCACCGCCCAGGGGTTCTCGATGTTGAGACCCCGCGGCACACACTCCACCTCTGGATCGATCGACGTCTCTGGTGCGGTTGAGGCCGGGCAGACGTCACGACAGGGATCCGGCTCACCGGGAGCGCGCTCCGCCGACTCACACCCCGCACGCCCGACATCGCCCCCCTCCAACCGATAATCGCTCTGACATCCCATCAAAACAACAGCCATCAACCAGGACATCTCACCCCTCCCACAGAGATAGGGTACGACGTCCCCACCAGATCCGCGACCGTTTCCATGGCCGTCGCCGAATCCGCGCCCAATCCTTATTCGTCCAGCCCGTACTGCTTGTCCAACCGGTTCGTCAGGACCCCATAGACGCCAATGGTAACGACAAACATGTAAATCGAGCCCTGCTGCGAACCAGAACCCCAGCGGAAAGCCCGTCCCCGGAATCTGAATGGTGTTGAGCACATCAACGAACAGAATGGACGCCCCATAGGACACCGCTGCCCAGACGCTCATCAAAATACCCACGATGAGCAGATTGGTTCGCCAATACTGTCACAACCGTTCTGAAGCTGCCATCCCCGAAGTACCAGAACCCACCAAACGATCCAATCGTCTCTGAACATCTGCCAAACCGGAGAAGCGCACGCATAAAAAAGTGCATTCCCACGTGCCCAAATCAGGACCCCACCTGTCTATGCTGGCGAGCCCGCTTCCCTGGCTCAGCTGAGGACACCATGAAAATCAACCTGTTCATGTCCTTTTCGTTGCTCATCTTCTCTTTGACAGCCTGCGATGGCAGCGAAGACGACACCGGCAGCGATGCATCGGACACCGACACAGACACAGACACCGACACCGATACCGACACCGATACCGACACCGATACCGATACCGACACAGACACAGACACCGACGAGGCCTTCTCTGTAGATTGCGCCGGGGTTTCGGAGTTGTTGATCACCACGCCGACCGAAGATGTTGGGTACTGGGCGGGCTTCTGGGTGTGTTTCCAGGACGAGAACAACTGCACGGGGTCTTCGTGCACCTGGGAGGAGTCGGATCTGCCGGATGTCGTCGTCAATAACGACTGTGCGGCCGCTTCGGCATTCAGCTGCACCATCGGTGGTGAAGAGATCCCCTGGTGTGAGCCGGTGGACAACACCGGATACATCTCGGTCGACTGCAGCACGTCCGGCGAGATCGCCATGACGCTCAATGGTCTGCCCGATCACCGGGTCGAGGATTATTCGTCCCAGGGGGTGCTCCCGCCCCAGATCGAGTCTTCGGTGCAGAACACCTCGCGGGCCTTTACGACCGCTCCGGTCTACCAGAACGACATCGAAGTCTTCACCGGTGCGCTCGGAGGGACCGCGATCGCTTCGAACGGGGTGGGCATCTTCAACCAGTTCACCGGCGCGTCAACGGTCGCGGTCACCGATGAAATTCTCGATGACTGCGGCGGGCATCCGGCGAATGGGACCTACCACTACCACGCGGTCCCCGGCTGTGGCGCGCTGACGGAGCGGCAGGGCTCGGACAGCCAGCACTCCGGGCTGCTTGGGATGGCTTATGACGGGTTCCCGGTCTTTGGCCCCTACGGGTTCATGAGCGGCGATGAAGCCGTCGGCATCACCCGCATGGAGAGCTGCTATACCTTGATGAGCGACTGTGACGTCACCGACGCAGACTGCTACATCTTCGATCAGGACGCCTTTGACAGCGGTGCGTGCGATCTCGACGCCTGCAATGGTCGAATCACCGATGTGCCCATTGAGATGCAGGACGCCTTCGGCGAGCGCATCTACGCCTACTATATGACCATCAACAACGTCGGCGAGCCGGCCTTTCCCTATCTGCCTTACTGCTACCGCGGCGAGTACGAGATCAGCGGCGGTGGCGGTATGGGCGGCGGTGGTGGTGGCGGTGGCGGTGGCGGTATGGGCGGAGGCTGAGCCCATGTCGGTGCTCTGGCTGTTGGCCGCGTTGGGCTGTCGCGCCGCACCTGCGGTATCCGATGCAGAGTCGGCAGCGGATACCGGTTCTGTGACTGAGGAAGATGCAGACACGCGGGCCGATGATCGTACCCTTGAGGAGGTAACGGTGTCGTTGGTGGATGCCTCGTCCTGGGTCGAGGTTGACGCGAGCCTCGATCCGTTCTCCGATCGCCCTGCAGACGTGAGCTGTACCGCGTTGGGGTATGGCCCGGAGCTGGACACCTTTGAGGTACAGACCGCAGACTGCGCCTATGGAACGTTCCGACAGCCGCTTCTGTTCGATGTCCGCGCTGGTGAAGAGATCGTGGTTGTGTACTGGTTTCTGGAGTTGTTCTCCACCGACCTGGATGCAGAGGGGCACGTCGCGCTCGCCGTGGACGATGGGCTGCTGTTCGAGGATCACATCCCCATCCCGGGCGGCCCCGAGACCCGGCAGCGCACCGTGACGGCCCCCCGGGATCTGGTCGCCGGAGAGTGGCTGTATTTCCATGTTCACAACCACGGATTTAACAGCTGGTATCTTGGGATTGTTCAGGCGGACGCCTGGATGTAGCGCATCTTGAATCGTCGCTCAGCCCGCCAGCGTCCACCCCCGCCAGGGCTCGATCAAGTGTGCATAGCGATTCCACCGCAGCCCCCACAGTGACAACCGGAAGTATATTGCCCGCCGCTCCACGTCAGAGGTGTTGACCGCCGCAGCATGTGCGGTCAAATAGTGGCTGAGGATCAGATCACCCGGCCGCGTCATGACCTGCTTTGGTGCGCCAATCTCAACGTTGGGCTGACCGGCCGTCATCGCCGCACGGCCCTGCGCGCGGAACCACGCGGCGTGGCTCCGATGGCTGCCCGGCCACACCGTAAAGTTGCCCGCGAACGTCCGCGGCGTCTCGGTCAGATACACGCCCACCAGCACGGTATGCGTCAACAGGCTCGTGGAGGTGACCCCGTTGTGTGGTGATTGGATGCCATCGATGTGCGCATGGGGAGCGACCTGCGCGGGATGGTTGTGCGCTCTTCGGATCGCGATCTGACCGTTGTACCCGCGCAGCCGACGCCAGCCGAGGACCGCATCCAGCGCCGCCCGCACCCCGGGTGCCCGCAGCAGGTCGAGGATCACGGGCGCACGCCGCAGCTCCGGGCAGTAGGAGCGCGCATCGTAGGATGCCTGCTGACCGGGATCAAAGCGGTTGCGCAGGCTCTCATCGATCGCAGCGTTTGCGGCGTCGACGCGGGCCACCGGGCACCGCCCCGGCAGATGAACCCAGCCGTCCGCGACCAGATCATCGATCCAGCTCATCCATCTCCCCTTCCATGGTCTCTTATCCGGACCCCATACAGACGTGGCACGGTTTGTTGTCCGGTTGGCGTCATCTGCGAGTGAGACTCAGCACCGAACGTCGTACCGTTACAGCAGAGACAAAGAACAGGAGCCTCGTGTCATGGCGCCCCCGACATATAGCTTCGGTCCCGGTTGGAGATTGCTGTTCCAGGATATGGGCGTGGACGTCGAGCGGGTCTTCCGGCGCGCCCAGATGCCTCTCGGGCTGTTGGCCCGCAAGTCCGGTCGCATTCCCGCAGAGCAGTACCATGCCCTGTGGATGGGGCTGGAGGAAGAGGTCGGCCGAGACGTCCTCGCGGTGCGGATGGCCGAATCCATCACCGCGGAGGCGTTCAGCCCGACGCTCTTCGCGGGCCTGTGCAGCGACAACCTCAACCATGCCGCGGTCCGCCTCGCCGAGCACAAGCTGCTCATCGGCCCAATTCGGCTGCAGGTCTCGATCGACGCGGAGCGGACGACGCTGACGCTCGGGTGGATCGATCATGTGATGCCACCCGACTCCTTCGCCGAGGTAGAGCTGCTGTTCTGGGTGGCGTTCGCCCGTCTGGCCACACGGGAGCCGGTGAACGCGCTGCACATGACCATGCCACGCACCGGCGGTGACGTCGACGCCATCACCCGATTCGCCGGGACGATGCCAGCCATCGGCTCGACGTGGTCCGTGAGCTTCACGGCAGCGGACGCTGTGCGGCCGTTCTTGACGGCCAACACGGGGATGTGGGAGTTCTTTGAGCCGGAGCTTCGGCGGCGCCTCGCCCAGCTCCAGGCCGGGATCGCTGTGAGCGAGCGGGTCCGGGCCGCCCTGATGGAGCTGCTGCCAACCGGAGACGCGTCCGCGGAAACCGTTGCACGAAAGCTGGCGATGAGCAAACGCACCATGCAACGTCGCCTGCGCGGAGAGGACGTCAGCTTTCAGGAAATCCTCAACCAGACCCGCGAGAGCCTCGCCCGGCACTATCTCCGACACAGCGAGATGCCCGCCGCAGAGATCAGCTTTTTGCTCGGCTATGAAGACCCGAATTCCTTCTATCGGGCCTTCCATGCCTGGACCGGCCAGACGCCGGAGAGCCTCCGGCTCACCTGAGCCCCCAGACGTTTACGCCCCGATCCTGCAACGCCTTCACCACGGTTGGATCCAGGTGCCGGGCCCCCCACCGCAGCTCTTCCAGGTTCGGCAGCGCCAGCAGCGGGCTCAGATCCTGTGGCGCAGTGGTGGCCCAGGCATCAATTTTCTTCAGGTTCTTCGCCCCTTCCAGGCCAGTCAGGTTCAACGCGTTCAAGTTCACCAGCCGGAGCGTCTCGAGCTGATCTGCGTTCGCCAGCCATCGAAGGTCGGCCAACCCGTTGAGCTCCTGGAGCCGAAGGAAGGTCAGCGACGGCAGCAATGGTGGCGGATCATCCAATAAAAACGGTCCATACCGGTCCAGGCTGAGCCGATTGAGGTTGGGCAGCTGAGACAGATGAGACGGGTTGAACGGCCGCTGGCCGGTGTCTCTACGGGTGCCAAACAGCGTGAGCACCTCAATCGATGAGCGGAGCCGTGACGCGGGTTCACTGTCCTCTTTGGCGATGGTCAGCAAAGAAAGGATAATATAGTGTGCCGCCTTCTTCTTGAGCTTGCGGGTGTCGAGGCAGTAGTCTTTCCCCCGATGGTCAGAGGCCGGCGGCCGGGTGGGCACAACGCTGACGCTGGCCAGGAGGTCGTCGACCCAGATCGGGTCTGAACGGAGCAGCTCAATTCCCTGATGAATGACGTCCAGCTGCCCGGAGTTCAGCAGCCGCCGGATGGCGACCAGTGAGGTCCGATCTTCTTTTTTCGTCGCCTTTGGCGCCGGCTTTATGCGACTCGAGAGCTTGTCCATTTCGGGGTACTTCGACCAGGTGCAGGCCCACCGGAAGTCTTTGGCCACATCTTTGCGGGTGACGCCGGTCTCTGCCAACGCCACGGCCCGGAGCGCCGGCAGCTTTGTCAGCGGTGAGACATCCTTGAGCGCCTTACACCCGCGTAAATCCAGGCCCTTCAGCGTATCTGCGCCGATGAGGCCGGAGAGGTCCGTCAACGCCGGGCCGACGACCCGCAGCCGTTCCAGCCTGGGGAGCCCCGCGATTCCAGTCAGATCCACCAACCGGTGTGCATTCTGGATGTCCAGCTTCTCCAGTTGGGCAAACGGCGGCAGGGTCTTGAGGCTCTCCAAGGCGCCGAAGCCGTTCAGATTGATGTCTTCAATATGAATCGATATCCCGGACAAATCGGTCAAGGAATCCATGTCGTAGAGCGAGATCCGTTCCAGGGCGGTGCAGGCGGCCAGCGGCGCCAGTCGTGTGATGGGCGAATTGCTCAAGCTGAGCCGGCGGAGGTCCGGACACGCCTCGATCCCATCCAGGGACGTCAGCTTCGAGAGCCGATACAGCGTGATGCCGCCCGTGACCGTTGGGATGCCTTTCAACGATGTGATGGGCAGCCCGCTCAGATCCAGCGAGCGCAGCGGCGTCTGGATCGGAAGCGCAGAGAGGTCATCGAGGGGCGCGTTCATCACCCGAAACCACGCCAGGTTTTTCAAGCCAGCGAGCGCCTGGACATCGGAGAGCTTCGGATGTTCTCCATCCAGCCGCAGGGTCCGCAGCGCCGCGCAGCCCTGGATCCCATCGAGCGAGGTGAGGTCGGACTTGTCGACCTCCAGCTCTTTGAGGTGCGCGCAGCGGCCGATGCCCTGGAGTCCTTTTTTCAGGTCGCATCCGTCGAGGTGGAGATCATGGAGGGCGGGCAGGTCACCGAGACCGCTGAGGTCGGTGATCGGGATCCGGTTGAGGATGAGCCGCTGTAGGCTCGTCAGCCCGGAGAGGTGCGCCAGGTCGATGTCATAGTCGAGGGTCTGGTTGTACTCCGGCCCGAGTCGGAGGCGGGTGATCTGAGGGCGCAGCCGCTTCACCGCACGCGACCGGTCGGTCCCATGGGCGACGAGCATCAAGGCGATGAACCCCGGATGCTTCAACGTCTTCAGGTGCTCGTTGAGGACCCGCAGCCGCGGATAGTTGTAGTCATCCGACATGGTGGTCCGGACGAGCAAAGCGTTGCAGGTGGCGGCGTCGACGAGGGTGGCGATGACATCGGGCAGCGTCTGGTCGAAGACCGCCCGCTGTAGCCTCCCCAGAAGGTCAGAAGAGATCTCAGTCGTCATAAAAAGGGATGTATCCAACCCCTCGCCAATTGGGGAAGGGTGGATAAATTCATCTCATGTCTTCACCGGTCCGTCGTCGAACTGTCCTGCCTCCCGAGATCGAAGCGGAGGCGGTGGCGTTGTTGCGATCCAACGCGTCTTCCGATCGGCTCCGCGCCGCGCAGCTCCTGGCACGGGGGTGGGCGATCGATGAGGAAGCGCGCGTCGCCGCTCTTCCAGAGCTGATCCCCGAAGAAGAGTGAGGCCGTCGTGTCCCCTGTCGGCCGGCTCGCCCCGACGCCATCGGGCGATCTGCACCTGGGCAACGCCCTGGCGTTCGGCGCCGCATGGCTCGCCGTGCGGCGAGAAGGCGGCCGGCTGCTGCTGCGCATCGAAGACCTCGATCGCGGACGATCCCGACCGGCGATCGCCGAGCGGCAACGAGAAGACCTGCACTGGCTGGGCATCGACTGGGATGAAGAGGTCGCGGCACAGTCAACCCGAACCTACCCCCTCGACGGCCTCCCGGTCTATCGGTGCGGCTGCTCCCGGAAGAAACGCCTCGCTGGAGAATGTGCCTGTCGAGTGGACTCTCCAGCCGAGGGCGTCTGGCGGTTCGCCTGCCCGCCGGAGCCGGTCACGTTCGTCGATGCGCTTCGGGGGCCGCACACGCTCCCGCCGGGCCGCGATCCGATCGTCCGCCGCCGCGACGGTGAGGCCGCGTATCCGCTGGCGGTGGTGCTCGACGATCATCGGGACGGCGTGACCCAGGTGGTGCGCGGGGCGGACCTGATCCCGGCGACGCCGGTCCAGATTCGGATCGCCGAAGCGTTGGGGATCCCGCGACCGCGATATCAGCATGTTCCCGTGTTGTTGGGGCCAGATGGCCGGAAGCTCTCCAAGTCTCACCAGAGCACCGAGCTGCGCGCCCTGCGCGATGCCGGGTGGACGCCGGAGCGGGTGTGGGCGGCGCTGATGCCCTGCCTGGGCCTGCCGCCGAAGCCGCTGTGGGACATCTCCAAAAGGGAATGGACCGAGAAGAAGACGCCGAAGGGGCCCTTCACCTTTGGCGAAGATGGCCGGCGGATGGCATAGCTTCGTCGGGCCGATTATGGGAGGGGTGACCTCAACGGTGTTTTCCGGGAGGGAATCATGCGATCCCTGGCCTCAGACGTCTCTGCATAAGCTCACCGACGGCCGCATCGACGGCATCGGGACGCGACGCACCCCCCCTGACCGAACGCGACGTGCGCGGTCGGCCGGTGCATGAGCACGTCTATCAATCCCCCTCTGCCTGAGCCTCTTTGCCAGCGCAGAGAACGCATCGTTCCTTCTCTTCTGGAAGAATCACTGTGACCATCGACAAGAAGCTCCTCGCGCGGATGCAGGAGCTGTGTGAGCAGGTCGGCCCCGATGACGGGCTGGAACCCCGCGCGCGACGCCGTTCGTCCCGTGCAAATCGAAAGACCGACCGCAAGGTCCGCCAGCTGTGCGGACAGGTGAACCGAACCCTCTCCATGGCCCTGGCGGCCTCTCGTGATCCGATCCTCCAGGCCCTGACCGTCGAGGACGTCTCGCCGAACCCCGACGCCAGCCGGCTCCGGGTCGACGTCCGCCCCCTCGACCCCGACCTGACGCCCCAGGCCACCATGGCGCGGCTCGACGCCGCGTCTGGACGCCTTCGGGCAGAGGTGGCCCGATCCATCCAACGAAAACGAACTCCCAACCTTTCCTTCGGCTGGGTTCCCTGGGAGGTGACCGATGAGCGCTGAGCTGCACAGCTGGGCCTCTGAGCCCCTCTCTGACGCGGTCCTGCGCTCGCTCCAGCGGCTGCGCGACCTGGACGGCGCCGTCCAGGTCGCGGTCATGCCCGACATCCACCTCGCCAGGGAGGTCTGTGTGGGCGTCGTCCTGGCCACCGAGCGGTGGATATACCCGGCCGCCATCGGGGGAGACATCGGCTGCGGCGTCTCGGCGATCCCGTTCGACGTGCCCGCGAGCCGGGTCACCGCCGACCTGCTCGCGCCCATCCAGCGGCTCGTCCCCATCCGCACCCGGCCCGCAGCGGTGTCGGTCACCCTGCCGCAGTCGCTGCAGGATCAGCCGCTCTCGGCCGACGTTCTGGAGAAACACAAGCGAAGAGAGGGGACGCTGGAATTCGGAACCGTCGGCCGCGGCAACCACTTCCTGGAGCTGAGCGAAGACGAGACCGGGCGCCTGTGGGCGCTCGTCCACAGCGGCTCGCGGGCGATGGGGCCGGCCATCCAACACCACCACCGAGCCCGCTCGACCCACCAGAGCCGTGGTCTGGAGGCTGTTGTTGCCGACTCCCCTGAGGGCCGGGCGTACCTGTCTGACCTCGCCTGGGCGCGCCGCTACGCTTCGGAGAGCCGACACCTGATCCTCTCTGCAGTGATCGCGATCCTGGGGCAGCGGCTGGCGGCGACGCCACAGATGGAGGCGCTCATCGACTGCGACCACAACCACGTCCGCCAAGAACGCCACGGCGCCCGGTGGCTCTGGGTCCACCGAAAAGGCGCCTTAGAAGCCAAAGAGGGTCAACCTGCCGTGATCCCCGGATCGATGCAGGCGCCGACGCTTCGGGTCGTGGGTCGCGGCTGCGTTCTGGCGCTTCGTTCGAGTTCCCATGGTGCAGGACGCCGGCTGAGCCGCGCCGCCGCGCGACGCCGTATCTCTCCACAAGCGCTGCAGAAGCAGTTGGGAGCGGTGATGATCGATCGCCGCAAAATCGTGCACCTCGTGGATGAGGCGCCGTCGGCCTATAAGGACATCACTGCGGTGATGCGGGCGCAGCGGGCGCTGACCCGGACGCAGGGGGTCTTGCGTCCGGTGCTCAACCACAAGGGGATCTGAACGGTTCAGGCGAGGCCGTCGAGGCGAGCCATCTGATCATCGGACAGGGTGATGTCTGCGGCGGCCACGTTCTCTTCGAGGTGAGCGACGGAAGACGTTCCGGGGATGGGCAACATCACCGGGCTCTTCTGCAGCAGCCATGCGAGGGCGACCTGGCTGGTGGTGGCGTCGTGCTCGGCGGCGATCGCCGAGAGGGTCTGCTGGCCTTCTCCAGACAGCTTCCCTGCAGCGAGCGGATACCATGGGATGAAGCCGATGTTCAGTGTGGCGCACCGGTCGAGGACGTCCTGGCTGCCCCGGTCGGTGAGGTTGTATCGGTTCTGCACCGTGGCGATGGGCACGATCTGGGTGGCTTCATCGAGCTGGGCGACGGAGACGTTGGACAGCCCGATGTGTCGGATCCGTCCTTCTTCGCGGGCCTTGGCGAGGGCGCCCACACTGTCGGCGAGGGGCACGTCCGGGTCGACGGCGTGGTACTGGTAGAGATCGATGGTCTCCAGCCGCAGCCTCCGGAGGCTGTTGTTGATCCGGCTGTTGAGCCGTGTGGGGTGCCCGGAGCGCCGCCAGACGCTGGGCCCGTCTCTCACCAGCCCGCCCTTCGTCGCGATGAGCAGGCCCTTTGGGTAGGGGTGCAGGGCGTCGGCGATCTGGTACTCATTGACTTCAGGGCCGTAGGCATCGGCGGTGTCGATCAAATCGATGCCCAGCTCCAGACAGCGGCGGAGCACCCGGCCGGGGTTTTCGCGGTCTGCGGGATCGCCCCAGACTCCGGGGCCACACAGCCGCATGGCGCCGTAGCCCATCCGATGAACCGTGATGTCTTCGCCGACGTCAAAGGTGCCGGCGTGGTCAATTCCCATGGTGCTCTCCTGAAGCGCGAAGATGGACTGGGGAGGTATCCTGAAGCCGCTGGGCGTGTTGATTGATCGTCAAAGTCGGATGAGGGGAGAGGGGATATCAGATTGGCGTCCATCCCACCTGGAGCTGGCGGATCATGCCATTCACGCTCATCCTTCTCTTCTCTTCATTCTTCTCTGTGGCTGCTGCGGACGATGCGGTGGTTGGGGCCCAGACGGATCTCCGGGATCCGCATGTGCCGCAGCAGCCGTCCACCACTGCAGCGCTGCTGCCGATGCCGGCGGCGCTGTTGGACCTGCAGGAGCCGGCGCTGCCGCAGGCTGTCCCCCCCACCCCTGTCGATCAGCGGATGCGGCTTGAGGATCTTCAGGATCCGACCCGACAGTCCTCTACGCGGTGAGTGGGGTGGGATCGGCGGATATGGAATTGATGGAGAAATGGGATCGGATGCCGATGGGTTAGCCATTGCGGCGCAGAACGCAGCGATCCATACCGCTTTCTCCGGCCGCGCACCGCGGTCAACACGCAATCCCCGAGGCTATTAGATGTCTGACTACCTCAGCCAGTATGAAGGAAAGACCATCCTGGTCACCGGCGGCGCCGGC
>JBCBLB010000204.1:0-13941 GCA_038520555.1 Myxococcota bacterium
GATCTTCGCGGGGCGGCCTGACCAGTTGTGGAATGTTGCCCGCAAGATCCGTCTGGACCAGGGCGCCTGGTTGGTCGAGGTCCCCTATCTGGAGACCCAGCGGATCCGGGGATATGTGGACGCGGATGCCCTGGTCTCCGGTATCGAAGGCACGCAGTGGACGGTGCACTTCCGCTGTGGGACGGGAGCGTATATGTCGCATTATATGCGCCTGAATGCGCCAGGGAACGTTCCTGCCGGGACATGGCTTCACCTGTCACCAGATGAGCCGCCGATCGGGGTGACGACGTATCCACTCGATGTGGATCTGCTCGACATTGACTATGGCTGGTCGCTGTTGGAGCTGGAGACGCGCTGGGGCCCGGTCGAGGTGTGGGCAGAAGTCCGGTGAGGGCGGTCTCCGAATCATCGGCGTCTCTCTCGCCCCCATCCAACCCACGGCTTCAGCCCATGGAGAGCCGCTGGCGGAACCCCATCCAGGGGCCACCTACCAGTCCGCGTAGCCCATCGGCACGCTGGCGGTGACCGTCCAACCGCCCCAGCTCTCAATGTCGAAGACGACGTCGTAGTTTCGGCCGTCACAGCTGACGGGGCTGTCCCAGAACCCCATCGGCAGCGTCCAGATATGGTTGTCAAACCAATCTTTTTCGAGCCACAGTTGATCGAGGGGCGCCTGCTGACCGGGGACATAGATGTCTGCGCCGACCCAGGTGATCCCCCGCTTCGCGGTGACGAGTTCCAGGTTGATGTCATCAAAACCATCGCAAAACGCGCGGATGGCACGGATCTCAGGACCGGAACCCATCCCCTGTTGGGTGACGGTCATCTCGACGTCCTCACACTCGATGCAGACAACCTGGGTGAACGAACACCCCGACAAACCCATCAGCACTGGCGCCCAGGCCCTCATCTCTGCTCCCCGGTTGATTCTTGTGGTTTCAGACGCAGCAGCGGGCGACAGATTCAATGAAAACAGCGTCGCCGCCTCAGCCGAGCCCCCTGGGCGTAACGATACGCTCGACGAGGGCGAGGAGCGCATCGATGATGACGGCGAGCATGGCGGCGGGGACGGCGCCGGAGAGGATGAGCCGGGCGTCGTTGAGCTGGAGGCCGGTGAGGATCGGCTCGCCGAGGCCGCCGGCGCCGATAAACGCGGCCAGCGTCGCGACGCCGACGCTGATGACCGTGGCGGTCCGCACCCCGGCCATGATGGTGGGCACGGCCAGCGGCAGCTGGACCCGGCGCAGGATCTGACCGGGGGTCATGCCCATCCCGCGGCCCGCCTCGATGAGGTCGGCGTCGATCTCGGTGAGGCCGGTGGCGGTGTTCCTGAGGATGGGCAGCAGGGCATACAAAAACAGGGCCGCCACCGCCGAACGGGCGGACAGCCCGAGCCCGGGGATCGGGATCATCAGGGCGAGCAGGGCGAGGCTGGGGATGGTCTGAAGCACGCCCGCCGCAGAGAGGATGATGGCGGACAACGATCGCACCTGGGCGACCACGATCCCGAGCGGGACGGCGACGCCGATGGCGAGCACCACCGCAGCGGCGGTGAGCAGGAGGTGCTCGCCGATGAGGGCCATCGTCGGCCCGGCGCGCCCGGCGATGAAGGCGGGCAGGTCATCGGCGGTGCGGTCGGAGAGGCTGGCCGGGGCTGCCTCGGCGTCTGGCCCGATGAGCCCTTCTGAGACGAGGTAGTCGCGGGCGACGACCTCGAAGGCCTGCTCATCGACCTCGATCCGGGCGTTGAGGTCGCTCATCACGCCCTCGTCGAGGCGGTAGGCGAGCAGATCGAGGGCGACGCCGACCTCGGGATATTTCGCGAGGGTGTCGGCGCGAATCACCGGCGCGGCGTCATAGGGCGGGAAGTAGTTCAGGTCGTCTTCGAGGACGCGCAGCGGGTATCGGGCGAGCTTTCCGTCGGTGGTGTAGGTATCGGTGAGGTCGATCTCACCGTTGTTGATGGCGTCATAGGACAGGCCGTGTTCCATGGCACGGACGGCGGAGAAGGCCATCCCATAGGTCTCTTTCAGGCCGGGGAAGCCGTCTTCTCGCTCCATGAACTCATAGCTGAAGCCGGCCTGGACCCGATCGCTCTTCTTCGCGAGCGCGGAGAGGGTTCGGACGCCGAGGGCTTCGGCGCGGGCTTCGCTGATGGCGATGCCATAGCTGTTCTCGAAGCCGAAGGGGGTGAGCCAGATGAGGCCGCGTTCGCGGGCGGCTTCCCGGGCGACGGTGGCGTAGGCTTGCAGGGCCTCACCGACGGGGTCCTCCCGACCGAGCATCACCGCCCATCCGGTGCCGGTATACTCGGGGTAGAGGTCGATCTCTCCGGACTCGATGGCAGAGAGGACGATCATCGTCCCGCCGAGGTTGATGCGCCGGTCCACGGAGAGATCGGTCTTCGCCTCGATGAGTTGGGCCATCATCTCAGCGAGGAGGCGATTTTCAGGGAAGGGCTTGCTCCCGACGGTGAGGTCCGCCGCCCCCGCCCCCGCCGCCGCGAGCAGTCCCATCATCACCGCGCTCATGGCCCGCCCTCCTGCAGGTCGAGGAAGCGGACGACGAAGTCATCGGCGGGCCGCTGTCGGAAGTCTTCTTCGGTGCCGATCTGAACGAGCGCTCCGCCGTGCATCAGGGCGACCTGATCCCCCAGGGCGAAGGCTTCGGCCATGTCGTGGGTGACGAGGATGATGGTCTTGTTGAGCCGCTTTGTGAGGGCTTGAAACTCGCGATGCAGCTTGCCACGGGTGATCGGGTCGAGGGCACCGAAGGGTTCATCCATGAGGATGTAATCGGGCTCCATGGCGAGGGCCCGCGCGACGCCGACCCGCTGCCGCTGCCCGCCGGACAGCGAGCGCGGATGGCGATCGCGGAATTCATCGGGGTCCAGGTTGACCATCGCGAGCAGCGTGTCTGCGCGTCGGCGGCGGCGGTCGGCGTCCCAGCCGACCAGCTCACAGGGCATGGTGACGTTGCGGCCGACGGTCATATGTGGGAAGAGCCCCCCCTTCTGGATGACGTAGCCGATGCGGCGGCGGAGCTGGATGGGGTCCTGGGCCATGACGTCTTCGCCGCCGATGCGGATCGTCCCGCCGGAGGGCTCAATGAGGCGGTTGATCATCTTCATCGTGGTGGTCTTGCCGCTTCCCGAGGTCCCGATGAGGCAGAGCGTCTGGCCGGCGGGGACCTGGAACGAGACATCATCGACGGCGACGATCTCCGGCTCCCGGGGGGTGGGCCCGGGGAACACTTTTCGCAGCGATGTCACCTCGATCATCGCATGGTTGTATCAGACCCCGTCGGGAAGCGGCGCCGCGATCTGGAGCCGGACGCCGGTGACCGGCTGATCGAACGCCAGGGTGTGGGCGTGCAGCAGCATCCGTTCGGCCATGGAAGGCGGGGCATAGAACCGATCGCCGACGATGGGGTGGCCGATGGTTGCGAAGTGAACGCGGAGCTGATGAGACCGCCCGGTCTGGGGAGCGATCGCCAGCCGGGTCGACGTCGCGTCTCGCGAGAGCACCCGATAGGCGCTCCGGGCCACCTTGCCGCCGGCGTAGTCCACCGCGGAGCGGAGCTGTCCTCGCAACCGGGCGAGGGGCAGATCGATGATGCCAAAGTCGACCGATATCTGCCCACGAACCCGTGCCCGGTAGCGCTTGTCGACCTTTCGGGCCTGGAACTGCTTGTCCAGCCGCCGCTCGGCGGGACGGTTGAGGGCGAACAGCATCACCCCGGAGGTGTCCATGTCCAGGCGATGGACGACCCGAGCGCCGGGGTGGGCGTCGCGAACCCGGGTGTAGAGGCTGTCCTGGCGATCGGGGCGGCGTCCGGGCACGCTGAGCAGGCCCGCCGGCTTGTCGAGCACGATCACATCGGCGTCTTCATACAACACCGACAACCAGGGGCAGCGCGGCGGCTGATACCGCCATTCATCGGTCATCCGACGGCGTCTTCTCCAGAGAGCGCGTCCTGGAGGATCTCCCGAACGAGCTGGGGCTCGAAGGGCTTATCACAGATCGCCGTGACCCCGTTCTCCCGTGCGAGGTGCAGGACGTCTTCGTTCTGCTCGCTGGTGGCCATGAGGATGGGCACGGAGGGGCGAAGGCTGCAGTTGCGGATCCAGTCGACCAGCTCGATGCCATCCATCCGCGGCATGTGCAGGTCAGTGACGATCAGATCGTAGGTGACCTCTTCGAGCATCTCCACCGCTTCGACGCCATCCTTGGCGGTTTTGATGTTCTCCAGGCCCAGGCTCTCCAGCACCCGCTTCATGAACCGACGGGCAGTGGCGCTGTCGTCGACCAACAAGACCTTGACCTGGTCGAGATAGATCTCCACGTTCATGTCTTTGGGGTTGTACAGCTCGGTGATGGAGCGGAAGGTCTGTCGGAGCCCCTCTATCGTCAGCGGCTTGGGGAGGATCGAGATGACGCCAGCCTGGCGGAGGGGCTCAAGGTATTCGGGGTTCTGCTCGCTGGACATCAGCGAGAAGCAGATGTCACGGGTCTTGTCATGGTTTCGCAGCCGGAGGACGAGGTCGGTGCCGGTCATGTCTGAGAGGTACATCGAGCTGAACACCACGTCGGGGGTGCACTCGGAGAACATGGCGTCGAGGGCCGTCTCACCGGTCGTGTAGTGGCGGATCAAGCTGATCCCGAGCTGCTGCAGATAGGACTTCGCGATGTGTGACTGCGCCTTCGATGGTTCGACGAGCACGACAGAGAGGGCGTCAATAGAGACCGACATACAAAACCTCGTGAAGACATTCAGGCAGGCCTGGGCTGAACACTTCATCGATCCTGGCTTAGATTCTTCAAGGAGAATGTCGGCACATCCTTCGACATGAAGGGGGGTCGGCGGGTTGGGGGAGGTTAACGAACCCGACGAGCGCGCTCACTGAACCGATCCGAGAGCCTGACAGGAGATCGACGATTCGGCCCGGCGTGAGACTGACGGATGGCATGGTGTGGCCGGACGAGGCCCGGGTCGTCCGCGGCGGCGCGGTCCTGTCGCTGACGGCCAAAGAGGCGGCGCTGCTGCGATGGCTCATCGACCATGCCGATCGGACGGTGCCGGTCGCCGAGCTGATGGTCAAGGTCTGGGGCTACGCCCCCCAGACGCAGACGACGACCATTCACACCACGATGCGCAGCCTCCGACGCAAGATCGAGGTGACCCCAAGCGATCCCCGGCACTTGATGACGGTCCGGGGCGAGGGGTACCGCTTCGTTCCCCTGGCCGTTGATCCGCACCGCTCCGGCCAGATCCCGGCGGCGGTCGATCGGTTCTTCGGCCGGACCGGTCAGATGGCGGCCATCGACGCGGCGTTCGCGGACGGCGCCCGTTTGGTGACCCTCATCGGGCCGGGCGGCATCGGCAAGACCCGACTGGCCCGTGAACACGCTGCCCGCAGCCAGACCGGCGCCTGGATCGTCTGGGTGGATCTGCAGACGGCCGACACCGCCGACGACGCCCGTCAGGCGCTCCGGGCGGCGCTGGGGCTCGCCCCGCAGGCCGACCTGGAGGGTGCCCTCGGCGGCCGGGGACTGACCCGACTGATCCTCGATAACCTCGAACAGCTCAACGATCGGATGGCCCGCCAGATCGCACGATGGCTGGCCGAGGCGCCGGAACTGACGATCCTGGCCACCAGCCGCCGCCCGATGGCCATCCGCGGAGAGCGCCGCCTGATCATCGCGCCCCTCGATGCATCCGACGCCAGCGCCCTGTTCGCCGACCGACTGAGAAGCCACGACCCCGGGCGGGCGGCGACCGACGCCCAGCTCGCCCGCATCGCCGCGGCCACCGAAGGCCACCCCCTCGCCCTGGAGATCGCCTCGATGCAGGCGGCCCACCAGCCCATCGGTACCCTCATCGCTGCCCTGGATCGCCCCCTGGAGGCCCTCCGGCATGGTCCACGTGACCTGCCCGAACGCCAGAGCTCCTTACACGCGACGCTGGAGTGGTCCTGGGCGCACCTTCCCGCTGTGGCCCGGAAGACCTTGTTGGCCGTCTACCCGGTCCGCGGACCGATCACAGGCGCGCTCGCCGCCTCGCTGATACCAGACGGCGACCACGGGCTGCGCGTCCTCGCCGAGCGTGGACTGGTTCGGGAGGGCGCGCTGCCTGTCCCCCTGCGTCACTTCTGCCAGCAGCAGGATCCGGATCCTGCACACAGCCAGCGGCGGTGGTGGGCACAACTGGCCGATGATGCCGGCCAGCTCGCTCCCCCCGACCTCGCCGCACCGGACGCGCCCGGGCGGTTCCCCTTCGCCCGTTACCTCAGCGACCTTCAGGATGCCTGCCGGGACGCGCTACGGCGGACGGACCCGGTCCTGGCCGCACGGGCCGGCCTCGGCGCCGGCGCCGCCTTCATGCATCGCGGGCCGGTCAGCGACGCGATCGCCTTGATCGACGGGCTCGTCGCCGCCGACCTCCCGCCGCGGGAGCGTTGGATCCTCATGGTGTTCAAGACCGAGATCCAGGGCTGGCGAGATCCCGACCGAAGCATCGCCCGGCTCCACGAGATGATCGCAGACGCGCCCGATCCACAGTGGGCGGCCTGGGCCCGGATGCGGCGCGCCGGGATGCTCCAATGGAACGGAGAGGTCGAAGAGGCCCATGCCCTGATCGCAGAGGCGCTCTCGATCATCACCGACGACCTGGTGCGCGGTCGGGCGCTCATGATCCGCGGCGTCCTGTTCTGGCGACAGGATCAGCTCCACGACGCGATCGATGATCTGCGAGATGCCGCCGATGCCTTGCAGCACGCGCCGATCGCTTTGGCCCTCACCCAGCTGCATCTGAGCATGGCGCTGTTTCTGGTCGGAGATGTCGAGGACGCGCTCGCGCTGAGCCGCGCCGCTGCGGAATGCCTGACCGCCCTGGAGAACACACGCACGGCTGCGGTCGCATGGACCTTCCTGGCCATCCAGGCGATGGCCGGCGGCCACCCCGCCGTCGACGTGGCAGGCGCCGCGTTCGAGACCGCCCGGCGATCCGGCTCGTTGCATGAGAAGGTCCATGCCCGCTGGGCCCAGGCCGCCGCGGCCGTCCACGCAAGCCGATGCGAAGAAGGCCGCCGCTGGACCCGCGCAGCCGAGCGGCTGACCGCGCAGTCGCCCCGTGGACTCAGCGCGCACGGCGCCCTGCTGCGCTGGTGGTGCCTCATCGCCCTCAGCCCCGACGATGCAGACGAAGCCCGACTCATCGCCATGGAGAAGGCCGAGCGGGTCAAGGACGCCCTGACCCGTCGCATCCTGCGCAGCAGCGAATAAACGCCGACGTCATCGGCCCTGTGCAGAAGTGCGATATGGACACGTCAATGACACGAGGGGTTGACCGGTCGATATTGCGGTTCTGCACTCATCCGGAAACACCCGCAACAACCCCAACCCTCGCCGCCCGGGTGATTTCAGACGGCGAGGGAGGATGGCTTCACAGGTCAGCTTCGGCGGTCTGCGGCCCGGGCGTGGGCTTCGAGTCCTTCCAGCCGCCCCAGCCGAGCGGCGTCCTGGCCCAGGATCTTCGCGGCGTCGCGGTCGGTGATGCGCATCCAGGTCTGAACCCGGAGGAAGCTGACGACGCTCAGGGCCCCGAAGGCGTGGGCGTTGCCGCCGGTGGGCAGGACGTGGTTGGGGCCGGCGCCGTAGTCGCCGAGCACCTCTGCGGCGCCTTCACCGATGAACAGGGCGCCGTAGTGCTTCAGCAGCGGGGCCGCCGCCTCGGCGCCGGGGCCGTGCAGGGCGAGGTGCTCGGGCGCAAGGGCGTCACAGGCCGCAGCACCCGCCGTCATATCCGCCACCACGACATAGCCACCGTTCTCCAGCGCGGCCCGGGCGGTCTCCGCGGTGGGCAGGTCTTCGAGCTGGCGCGTCACCTCAGCGGCGACCTGCTCGGCGAGGTGTTGGCTGTCGGTGATCAGGATCGGCACCGCGTCCGGGTCGTGCTCGGCCTGGGCGAGCAGGTCCGCGGCGAGCAGCCCCGGCTCTGCGTCCCCATCGGCAAGGACGACCAGCTCCGACGGGCCGGCGAGCATATCAATGGTGACATGACCGGCGACGTGCTGCTTGGCGGCGGTGACCCACCGGTTGCCAGGCCCTACGATGGCGGCGCAGCCTGGCACCGGACCAGCGCCATAGGCGAGGGCCGCGATGGCCTGGGCGCCGCCGACCGCGAGCACCTTGTCCGCCCCGGCGACCGCCGCAGCGGCCAGGGTGACCGCCGCCGGTCGGGGAGACGCGACCCAGACCTCCTCAACACCTGCAGCCCGCGCCGTCACCGCGGTCATCAGCACCGAACTGGGCAGCGGGAACCGCCCACCGGGCGCATAGCAGCCCGCGCGGCTGACCGGCGCATACCGCAACCCGGCTTCCCCACCCGGGATCGGCACGTTCGGCGCCTGCAGCGCCTGCATCTGCGAAGACGCGAACGCACGGATCCGCGCCGCGGCCCGCTCCAGCAACGCCCGATCCGCCGGAGACAGCGACGCCAGGGCGGCATGCATCTCATCCTTGCCGAGGACCAGCGGCTCACCGGGCGCTCGATCGCCCAGCGCCTCGGCCCAGCGGCGGAGCGCTGGCGCGCCCTCATCCCGAACCTCGGCGACGATGGCGCCGGCGCGCCGGAGGGTCTCATCATCCACCGCCGACTGACGCGACGCGAGGAGCGACGCCAGGGTTCGGTGCTTCCATCCGCTCATCGATCCGTCTCCTTCTTGTACGCATCCTTGGCGTCCCCCCGGCGGCGCTTGACCTTGAGCGCCCGCCGGTCCAGCTCGTCTTCGACGTCGCGCAGCGAGACGCCCGCACGCTGCAACGCCACCATGGTGAAGTACAGGACGTCAGCGGCCTCATGAACCACTTCCGACGGCCCCTGCTTCAATGCCTCGGCCAACTCGTCGGCCTCTTCGCGAATCTTGGCGGGCAGCAGTCCCGGCTCCTCCAGCAACCGCTTCGTATACGAGCCCGCTGGAGCCGTCTCTGTCCGGTCCTTGATCGTGCGCTCCAGGGCAGCGAGCCCCCGATCGTGTCCAAAGCAGCTCCACCGGGACAGGTGGCAGAACCCCTCCCCCTGCTGTTCGACGACAAACCGCAACGCATCCCGATCACAGTCTACGTCGACCCGCCGGAGCGTCTGCACGTCGCCCGAGGTCGCGCCCTTGATCCACAGCCCCCGCCGCCGGGAGCTGTAGACGCCCCGGCGACTGCGGACGGCCTCTCGGAGACTCTCCGCGTCGGAGTAGACCATGCCCAGCGCCTTCCCGTTGACGTCGCAGACCACGGTGGGCCAGCGGCCGTCGGGGCGATCGCTCTTCAGGATGGCGCCGATGGCGTCGCCAAGCTGCATGCTGCCGGTGTACAGGGCCATCCCGACCTGGGCGTCTGCGCCGAGCCGGTCGAGGGTGGCGATCTCATCGGTGGTGGTCACCCCACCCGCGATGGTCAGCCGCGCGTCCCCAGCGGCCGCGATCAAGGCCGGCACCCGCTCCATCGCGGTGCCCCCCATCCGACCTTCCCGCTCGACGAAGGTGACCAGAAAACCGCCGACCAGCGCGCCAAGCTCCGCCATCCGCCCCGCGATCGGGGCGCCGGTGCGGGTCTGCCACCCCTCAACCACAACCTCACCATCGACGGCGTCGAGGGCGGCGATGGTCCGCTCCCGGGGCAGCTGCGACAGGATCTCCGGACGGGCCGCGGTGCCCAGGATGACCTTGTGTGCCCCACGGTTGAGCCAGGACAGCGCCGCATCCACCGAACGGATCCCACCGCCAACCCGGCAGGGCGCCATCCGGCACAGCTCAGCGATCAGCTCCACGTTGTCGCCGCGACCCAGAGCAGCGTCCAGATCGATCACCGCGACCTCTCCAGCGAGGGACAGCTGCGACAGGATCGGCCGCGGGTCCCCCGCGTCGATCTCCAGCTCCTTGCCGCCCACCAGCTGCACGGCATGGCCGTTCATGATGTCAATGCTGGGGACGATCATCGCAGCCCCCTCCCCTGAAATTTTGCCGAAACGAACCGCTTGCCCTTCTGTTTCCGATTTTCATCGCTGGGATCTGGCGGGCGCACGACGGCGCGGCCGAAGGCAAAGGTCTCGACGTCGAGCCGCTTGTGCAGGTACCGTCGGACGCGGTGGGTGATCGCATCGACGAGGGTGGGACGTTTCATGGCGTTCCTTCTTCGGGTCGGACCGAGACGCCGTCCCGGTGGAGGGCTTGTTTTACCGCCTGGACGGTGTATACGCCGTCGTGGAAGATGGAGGCGGCCAGGGCAGCGTCGGCGCCGGCCTGGATGGCGACCGTCAGGTCATGCGGCGCTGCAGCGCCGCCGCTCGCGATGACCGGCACCGAGACGGCTGCACTGATCGCCCTGAGCAAGGCGGTATCATAGCCGTCGCCCGTGCCATCGCGATCCCAGCTGGTCAGCAGGATCTCACCGGCGCCCCGCGCGACGGCGTCCTTTGCCCAGGCGACCGCGTCCAGGCCGGTCCGGTCGCGGCCAGAGCGGACCACGACCTCCCAGCCGCCGTTCGCGGTCTTCGCCGCGTCGAGCGCCAGGACGACGCACTGGGTCCCGAATTGCTCCGCCAACTCCGTCAACAGCGCCGGCCGCGCCACCGCCGCCGAATTGACCCCGACCTTGTCGGCGCCCGCGGTCAGCAGCCGGGCCGCATCGTCGACCGTCCGGATGCCGCCGCCCACGGTGAGGGGGATGTTGATGGCCGCCCGCACCGCGGCGACCGTTCGGGCAGCGGTCTTCCGCCCCTCTGGGGTGGCCGAGACATCGAGGACCACCAGCTCATCGGCGCCCTGGGCGGCGTAGGCCGCCGCCCGCTCCGCCGGATCGCCAGCGTCCCGCAGCCCCTGGAACCGCACCCCCTTCACGATGCGCCCGTCGCGGACGTCCAGGCAGGGGATGATCCGCCGGGTGGGGCCGCTGTGGGCCAGGTCCTTCGGCGGAACCGCTGATCCGGACAGCCAGCGCGACCAGATCGACGCACCCCAGGCGCCCGACAGCTCAGGGTGGAACTGGCAGGCCAGCACGCGGCCCCTCCAGGCCGCAGCGACGAAGCGCACCCCGTGCGCACACCAGGCGACCGACCACCCCGGCGGCGCGTCGACGAGCGCGTACGAGTGGGCGAAGCAGGCGTAGCCGCTGGTGAGCGGGCCGGCGTCATCGACCTGGACCGCCGACCAGCCCAGGTGGGGGACCTTCACATCCGCAGGCAGCCGACGGGCGGTGCCGGGGAAGACGCCCAGACCCGAACGACCCGGCGCCTCTTCGCTGCCCGCGCAGAGCAGCTGCATGCCCAGGCACACCGACAGCGTCGGCCGACCAGCGGCGATGCGGTCGCGCAGAACGTCGACGAGCCCCGCCCCGGCCAGCGCCGACATCCCCGCCGCGAAGCTCCCCACGCCAGGGAGGACGACGCGCTCCGCAGCGGCCACATGCGACGGATCCCGGGTGATGAGCGGGCGCGCCCCCGCACGCTCCAGCGCCGCACAGACGCTCGCCGTGTTGGCGACACCGGTGGCCACGACCACGACTTCACTCATTCCAGGACTCCTTTCGTGCTGGGCACCCGATCGTCCGCCGCGTCCTGACGAACCGCCGCCCGCAGCGCCTGCGCGACCGCTTTAAACGCCGCTTCCACCTTGTGATGGTCGTTGTCACCGCGAATCACGTCGACGTGAAGGTTCATCCGCCCCGCGATCGCCAACGAGTTCAAAAAGTGCGTCAGGTTCTCCGTCGCGATCCCCCCGAGCATCTCGCGCGTAAAGCCGAGCTCGACGATCGGCCAGGGCCGGCCCGACAGGTCGACCACCGCACGGGCCAGCGCTTCGTCGAGGGGCGCATAGGCATACCCGAACCGCGCGATCCCCCGGCGGTCCCCGAGCGCATCCAGAATCGTCGCCCCCAACGTGAGGGCGCAGTCCTCAGCGGTGTGATGATCGTCGATGTGCAGGTCGCCCGCACAGGTCAGCGTGATGTCCAGCCGACCGTGTCGGGCGAGGGCAGTGATCATATGATCCAAAAAGCCGACGCCGGTCTGGATCGAAGACGCGCCCGTCCCATCCAGGTTCACGGTGCAGGAGATGGTCGTCTCCTTCGTCTGGCGGCTTCGGGTCGCGGTTCGGCTCATCGAGGCACCTCGGACAAATCGGTGATAATTCGGGCCGCCCCGGCCGCCAAAAGCGCATCGTCCCGCCAGCCGAGGGGCACGACCCCGGCCGACCGGGCGTCGTTGACCTGGGCGGCGGTCTGGCAGACCCGCCAGGCCCGCGTCACCCCCAACCGCGCCAACGCCGACACCGTCGACTCTTCAGCCGAGAGCATCTCCGGCGTCAGGACCGCCTCCGGCGCCAGGACGGCCTGGAGGCCACAGACGATCTGCTCCAGATCTTCGGCGGTGGCCGGGCAGCCGATCCGGATCCCCGCGGTCCCGGGGAAGCGGCGGACCTTGATGCCCAACCCGGCGAGGCCATCGAACAACCAGGCGGCGTCGGGGGCCTGGAAGTAGACGAAGTTGGCCTGGGAGTCGACCGCTGCGATCCCCAACTCGGCGAGGACTGCGATGAGCCGGCGGCGATCCTTGCGGACCTGTGCGATATGGGCATCGACGAGGGCCTGGCCGGTCCGCACCCACCGCTCGGCAAGGCGCAGCGAGGGCTGGCTGACCGCGTAGGGCATCCCCGCAGCGCGAAGCCAGCCGATGACCGGTGCCGGGCCGACCGCGAAGCCCACCCGAAGCCCGGCGAGGCCCCAGGCCTTCGACAAGGTCCGGGTGACCACCGCGTTGGGCAGCGCCAGGGCGGCGGCGGTCAGATCTTCATCGGCGTACTCGGCATATGCGAGATCCACCAGGAGAAGCGCGTCGGGCAGCGACACAGACAGACGCCGCAGATCGTCGGCCGTGGCCACCGCGCCGGTCGGATTGTTCGGCGAAGTCACCACCACGAGGGAAGCGGCTTCACCCACCTCCAGGGTCTCCGCGACGGGGAACGCACCACCGGGCCAGGGCACCGCCCGGACCGCAGCCCCGCACAGGTTGGCCCGATCGGCGGTGATGATGAAGCCCGGATCAGAGACCACCGCGACCCGACCCTCACACAGCACCGAGCGACAGATCCGATCGATGGCATCGTCCGCGCCTGCGGTGACGATGAGCTGCGCTGGAGAGACCCCCAGGCGGCGAGACAGCAGCGCCTCCAGCGGCTTCGCGTTGGGATACAAGCGCAGATCCTGCCGATCCAGCGACAGCTCCAGGTCGATCTGCGGACCCAGGTTCCCAGAGAGATCCAGATGGATCGGCGCCGGGTGACCGGGCACCCGATAGGCCTCGACCCGGCGCAGCGTCGGCTGTGGATCGACGCTCATGGAAGCAACTGGTCGATGTGGCTGACCACGATGCCGGTCCCCCCACGAGCGCGGATGGCCGGGAGCAGCGTCGCCAGGCGGTCGCGGGGAACCGCCGCCTTGACCGCAAACCCCTCCCCCTGGTGAAGCGTCGCGATGGTCGGGTTCCGAAGCGCCGGCAGGATCTCGACCAGCGCCTCCAGGTTCTCCTCCGAGACGTTGATCTCCAGCATCACCCGGCGGCGGGCCTCGATGACGCTCTGCAAAATGAGCGCGAGGTTCTCAATCCGCTCCCGAAGCCCCGTGTCTTCCCAGGCGCGCTTCGAGGCGAACAGGCGGGTCGATGAATGCATCAACACCCCGACGATCTCCAGGCCGTTGGCGACGAGCGTCGAGCCCGTGGCGGTGTTGTCCACGATCATGTCGGCGTCATCGGGCGGGAACACCTCCGTGGCGCCATACGAACGGACCAACCGATCGCTCTGGCCGCGCGCGCGGATCCACCCCTGGGCGAGACGCTCATACTCGCTGGCGATGATGAGCGGTCGGGCCGGGAGGTTCTTCTCGGCGTCGAGCA